>JAAUTZ010000120.1 GCA_012031225.1 Chloroflexaceae bacterium | reverse complement strand
CTACAGCCCAGTACCACCAGCAGCAAGCCCCACCACACCCAGCCTAGCCCGCCGCGCCCCTGATACGTTTGATACGTTTGGTACTCTGTTCGTTTCGCCATCAGCATCAGCAATCCTTTCTGGGCAACCCGCCCCGCTCGGCGGCGCGCAGAGCCAGCCACGCCCCCCCAACCCATGCCCCATTTAGCACCAGTAAGCCCGCCCACACCCGCAACAGATGCAGTCGCCGCGTGGTCAGGGCATTGCTCTGTCCGGCAGCATCATACTGGCGTAACTGGATCAGATCATAGTCGCTAGGGCGAAAGCTATCTGGCGGCGCGGGCAGATCGGGGGCAAAGATGCCCGGCGGCGCACTCGCATACGTCTGGTAGAATAGGCGATTCAGATCGGCGGTATTGCCCAAGCTCTGCACTGCCCCCCGCGCTACAATCCCATTGCCGAGCAGATCGAGCGCACCCGTGAGGGGCACGAGCAACCCCGCCAGCATAATCTGAACAATTAGGACGAGCGGCACAAGGCTCATCGCTTGATCGGAGCTACGGCTTACGGCGGAGATCAGCAGCCCCATCCCCACCCCACCCGCCAGTGCCAGCCACAGCCCTAGCCACCATTCTAGCCCAACCAGCGCCGCAGGCAAGAATGCGCCGTGCGGAAGCGGTTGCCCAATCAGCACCGGCACCAGTAGCAGGCCCGCGAGGATCCCCGCTAGCGGCACAAGCGCAATGAGCTTGGCGAGCAGGTAGGGCAATGGCTGCACCCCGATCTGCCGTTCGCGCTGATAGACGGCGCGGGTGCGCGTCAGTTCACGGGCAGCCGCCAACACCCCAAGCAGCACGGCCGTAATCACCAAGAGGAAGATCACCCGTTGCCCATCGTGGGGCGGCTGCCCGTCGCTGAGAAACGCAGGTGGCGCAACCACCCGGATCAGGCTGCCCGCGAGGGCGGCTTGCAGCAAGAGCTGGACCAGCGTGCGCCGATCCCCGCGCAACAGCTCGGCGTAGCGTTGCGCGAGCAGGCGCGTTTGTCGCCCAAACTGGGCTTGCTGTAGCGGACGTGCGGGCGCGGCAGGCGATACGGGCGATACGGGCGATACGGGCGAGCGGGTCGGCGTACCTGACATGGGCAGCGTCGCCAACCGCTGTTCCACATACTCATCGTAGTAGACCGACTCGCGGAACGCCAATTGCCATCCCGCCGCCCCGCCCGCACTCTGCTCCACACGCGGGTAGATTTCGGCAAAGGTGCTACACTCAAAGAACGCCCGCACCTCATACGGCGCACCATAGAAACACAGCCGCCCGCCACTGCCCAGCACCGCCACCCGATCACACAGCAGCAGGCTCGCGGTGGCGTGGGTCACAATCACAATCGTGCAGTAGCGTTCGGCAAGGCTCCGCAGCAGCAGCATAAAGCGTTTCTCTAGCGCGGGATCAAGCCCCGTCGTGGGTTCATCGAGGAACAGGAAAAGCGGTTGTGCAAGCAGTTCAAGCGCAATTGAAACGCGCTTGCGCTGCCCGCCCGACAAGGTGTGGAACAGTTGCTGGCGAACATCGGCTAGCTCCACATCCGCCAACACTGCGTCTATCCGTTGGCGCACCGCGTCTGGCGTGAGTGTGGCGGGCAAGCGCAACTGCGCGGCATACCACAGCATCCGCTCTACTGTCAGGTACGGCAGCAGGCTCTCCTGTTGCGGCACATAGCCGATGCTGCCTTGATACTGGGCAAGCTGCTGATACAGGTCCTCACCGCCGAGCAATACGTGCCCGTGTTGCGGCGGCTGGAGGCCCGCCAAGATCCGCAGTAGGCTCGATTTGCCCGTGCCACTCCCCCCAACCAAGGCCACCAGTTCGTGCGGATAGATCGAGCACGTCACGTCACTGACGAGCGGCTGGGCCCGGTTGGGCAGGGCGTGCTGGATCCCTCGCGCATCGAGGCGCAGGAGATGATCGGTGGGCGTAGAGCTACGGCCCGCTCGCGGTAGATGAACTGGTACGCCCCAATCTGGATTAAGTTGCCCGCCTGCACGCGGCTACGACTGATCCGTTCGCCCTGTACGAATGTGCCGTTGGTGCTCCCCAGATCAGTCAGAAACACGTCGCCCGAAGCAGTGCGCTGCAACAGCGCGTGCTGGGCCGACACAAGCGGATGGTCGAGGATCAGCGCATTGTCGCTGCTCCGCCCGATAGCCAGCGCGGGCTGCTCCGGCGCAAGGGTCAGCGTGGTGAGCGGCGGCTGATCGGCAACCCGCTGATCGGTGTAGTGCAGGCCCACGTGATGGCCGCGCTCATTGGCAATCGTGATCGTATCGCCGTGCTGCAACGTATGCTGCTGCACCCGCCGCCCGTGCAACATTAGCCCATTCGCCGAGTGCTGATCGCTGATGCGGTAGCCGTCACCGTGACGGGTCAAGGTGGCGTGGTGGCGCGAGACGGTCCGCAACGGAATGCTGATCTCGCAAGCTGGATCGCGCCCAATCCGCAACACAGGCTGATTGAGCGGATAACTGCTGCTGATCTGCCCATAGCTCACGCGCAGCAATTGGGCGTGGCTCATTGCCAGCGTCGTGTCCGGCAGTTCGGCGAGGAACGTACTTGGTTGCGAGTCGTCGCCAACGTGATCGGCAAGCGCAAAATGCACCTGCACCGGCCCCACCTCAAAGGTCGTATCCGGCAGAAGCGGGACAGCCATAGGCACCGGCTGGCCCGTGTAGCGCACCGGATGATCCGGCGCGAGGGATTCGAGCCACCACTGCCCACCCTGCCAGCGCAGTAGCGCGTGCTGCCGTTCAATATACGGCTGATCCAGCACCAGCTCGCAGCCGCGTGCCCGCCCGATCCGCAGGCTTGGGCGCGTCACGTAGTGCGTAGCGAGGTGCTGCGCTCCAACATAGATTTGGAGTATCGCCGGTTGGAATGGTGTATGTTTTGGCATAATGATTAGCTTGTTGCGCTCTCCTGACACCCCAATGCCTGCTCCCTAATCGCCGACCCGCCGCGCATCGGCGATCTTCCAGCGTTGCGCGGCGGCATCGTAGTGCAGCGTATACTGCCAGCGTTGGGTGATCCCGCCCGCCAGCGGCAAGCCCGCCTGTTCCGCCGGGGCCGGGTAGCTGCTCCGCCAATACCCCTGCACCTGCACCCGCACCTGCGCCGCCCCATCCGCCAGCCAGACTACGCCCGGCGTGCCGTGTGCCGTGCCGTGCCCCTCGATAGTCAAGCGTTCCCACCTTCCCGCCACCACCTGCCCCGCCTGCGCGGTATGCGTCAGCGCGGCTTGAGCCGTGTGCAGCATATCGCCTGTGTAATACTCCGCAAAATCCGCAAGCATCGTTGGCGGGTAGGCGTGAGTCTGCTCAATCTGCGCGGCTTGCGCGGCATACCACGCTAGGGCCCGTGCTAGGTCGGCTACGACCAGCGCAGGCTCGCACGCCGCCGGCCCGCTGGCCCTACACCCCGCAGCGGTGGGCCCAATAGGCGCAGTGGATCCAGCGGGTGCGGCGGGTGCGGCGGGTGCGGCGCAGGCAACCAGCAACACCCCCACACCGAGCATCTGCATGAAGCCGGTCAGCCAGCGTTGATTCTGCCACAGGCGATGCGCCTGAATGCCACAGTATTGGTGCATATGCCTAGTTAAACGGCAGTCGCTTAAAGATACGTAAATATCATGCTACAATGATGCCAGCAAAGATGCAAAACATTCTACCAATCTACCGTGTCTCTTAAAGTTGAGCTGTGTATTCATGCATAACGTGGTACGAGCAGTGTACCACACGGGGGAATGAACATGAACGGAACCCGTATTTGGATCGGATTGGTAGCCATGCTTATGATCGTTGGGCTTGCCGCCTGCACGGGCGGCACCCAGCAGGATGCCGCAGAACCGATGTTGATAGACCCGGAGCTGTTTAGTGCGCCCTTGGGCGAACCGGCGATCCCCCTGCCCGATTTCGGTACGCTCAGCGAAGTGCCGACGGAAATGAACACCACCAACGATCAAGTGCTTGCCCTCATCAATGAGCAACGCGCCCAGCAAGGCTGCCCGCCGCTCACCCGCAACGCCGTGCTAGATGCAGTTGCCTACACCCACAGCGAAGATATGGCCAACAACGATTTTGTCTCGCACAAAAGCCTCGATGGGACGGAGTTCTGGCAGCGCATCCAGAATGCGGGCTACCCCTTTGCCGAAGCCGCCGAGAACATCGCCGCCGGCTCCACCACCCCAGAGCAGACGGTGCAACTCTGGATGGCAAGCTCGGGCCACAGCAAGAACATCCTCAACTGTAATCTGCGTGAGACCGGGATCGGCATTTACCACAATCCCACCGACAGTGGCGAGATCGTTATGTTCTTCTACTGGACACAGCTATTCACCATCCCGCAATAGGCCTCAGCCGGGTAACACCAGTCCTGTGGCCCCCACGGCACATAGCAAGCTGCCCTTAGCAGGAGTTACTATCCCGTATGGCCCAACTCTTCCAATCCATGCACCGCGCATCTGTTGGCTCGCCGCTGCGGACAGCACGCGGCGGCTGCCTGTTTGTGTTGGTGATGGGCGGCTTGTTCCTTGTGGCTCTCGTTGGTCACCTGCTGCTGTGGGTGGCTGCACCCCTCGATGGCTTGGGCGTGGCCCTGTTTGGCATGCTCCAAGCCACGCTGGTCTCGATCCCCGCCCTTGTGCTCGTGTGGTATCTGGATCGGCGCGAACGCGAAACGCTCTCGGTGATGGTCGGCATGATCATTTGGGGCGCAGTCATCGGCACTGGCATCTCGGCGATCTTTAATTCGCTGTTTGAAATCAGCGTCTACCTTGTGCTTGCAGTGTTATCCGGCGAAGAGTTAGCCACACTCGGTAGCTCCTTTCTGACCGCCGCGATCTCGGCTCCGCTCGTTGAGGAGACCGCCAAAGGCTTAGGCGTGATCGTTGTCTTTTGGCTCCTGCGGGCAGAGTTTGACAATGCCCGCGACGGCATCATTTACGGCGCATTGATCGGGATCGGCTTCAATATCGCCGAGTTCGGGCTGTATCTGATGAATATTTACGTAACCGAACAGGAGCTACTCTGGCTCGATCTCCTCGTGCTACGGCTCTCATTCTTCGGGCTAAATAGCCACATGATCTGGACCGCATTGATTGGCGCAGGGGTAGGCTACATCCGCCAAAATTCGCACCAGCGGGGCAATTGGCTGCCCCTCATTTGGCTTTATGTGCTAGCGGTGATCGGGCATGCCTTAAACAACTCGATTGGCTTATTTATCATTGCAGCATTCATGGAAATTTTCGGGTATACTAGAGCTGAACCAAATACGATTCAGAGTGTAGTCTCCGCGTGGTCTGCGTCTATCCTCTTGAATATCATCATCCAGTTCATTCCCTATCTGGTGCTGATCATGTTGCTCTGGCGCACCTCGCGCTGGGAACATCGCATTATTCGTGAGCAACTCGCAGGCGAGGTCGGCACGGCATATCTCACGCCGGAGGAGTTTGCCCAAATTGGGCGCGAGTCGCTATTTGGCATACGGCATGTACCCGACTACACCGGGCAAACCGCCCGCGCTCTGGTGAATGCCCAGAATGAGCTTGCCTTTCGCAAATGGCATGTGCAGCGCGATGGCAAAGACCCAGAGCAGGATGAATTGGTGCAGGCGTGGCGGGCAGATATTCTGCGCCATCGCAGTGAGCAACTCGGCTAGCCCGCGCAGGGCTACAGATAGGGCAGTAGGATGAGCGCACCACTTGGTGGTACAGTGCTGTTTGCAGATGACGATCATGAGCTACGCGAGGTACTTGCCGCGCTTTTGACGCAACTTGGCTATGAATATATTGAGACCACGAGCGGCGCACAAGCGATTGATGCCGCCCTCCAGCACCTGCCCGATCTGATTATCCTCGATGTGCTGCTGCCAGATCGGGATGGCTACAGCATCTGCCGCCACATCCGCAACACGCCGCAGCTAGCCGAAGTGCCGATCATTCTGATCACCGCCACCGACACCCCAGAAGCGCGGCTCGAAGGCTTGCAAGCAGGGGCGGATGATTTCCTCGCCAAACCGATAGCCATGTCCGAACTGCACCTCCGCATCCGCAACGTGCTGCGCCTGAATCGCTACCGCCTGCTCCGCGAGGAACGCGCCAAGTTTACGTGGATGGCTGAGCAGAACGATGTTGCCTACCTCATCCTCGATGCCGATGACTACATCGTCTATGCCAATCAGGTTGCCCGCCGCTACATTGAACAACTGCCTAGCCCAGTCAGTGCCGCTTTCCCCTCCCAAACCTTTCTGGAAATCGTGCAGCAGCATTACAACTGCGAACCGCGTGATGAATGGGCAAACTGGCCCCACCCCGCCGCGCACAACGCCCCGCGCTACCTCGTGCTCCCAGAGACCATTCGTAACCGTGCCTTCTGGCTTGAAGTCGAAGTCGTGCCGCTCTCGCACCGCATCCCCACCAGCCACCTTGTGCGGCTTCGCGATGTCACCTCCTTGATGAACCTTCAGCACGATATGCGCGGCTTCCAAACCCTCGTGATGCACAAACTGCGCACGCCACTGGTTGGTGTACTGGGCGGGCTAGAACTGCTGCTGAATGACCCGAATGTGCAGCAGCATCCGATGATCCGCGATCTGCTTGATCTTGCCATGCAAAGTGCGCGCCGCCTGCATAGCGATGTGACCGATGTGGTTAGCTATCTCCAAAGCGAAAGCGTCGTTGATCCCTATCCGGGCTTGGTGTTGCACCACCTACTAGGGCGCGTGGAGCTGATCGCCGAGAATCTGGGCATCGGCTTCATCCACTTCGAGATGCCCGATGCGTTAAGCCCGCTCCGGATCAGCATCCCAGCCCGCATGCTCGATATTATCTTCTACGAATTGCTGGACAACTCGATCAAGTTCCACCCTACGCGCAGCCCCCAGATCACGATCACGGTGCAGCGCGTGGAGCCACAGCGCATCGCTATCACGATCATGGATGATGGGCTGAACCTCACCCCAGAACAACTCACGGCGGCCCCAAATCCGTATTATCAGGGCGAAAAGACGCTCACTGGCGAAGTGCCCGGCATGGGGCTAGGGCTACCTACTGTCACCACCCTGCTCTGGCGCAATGGCGGCACGGTGGTGGTTGGCAACCGCCCCGACGGTCCCGGCGTAACGGTCACCCTTTTCGTGCCGCTCGTGCAGGTCGGCGCAGGCTAGCGCACGCCCCACGGCGAGGGCGGCCCAACGGCATTGGCCGGATCGGCGGGATCACCTGCGAAGGTGGGCGCATACGGCAATGCCCGCACAATCACCCGCTGGCTGAACTGCGCCGGACCTTCGAGGGGCCAGCACGTCACCAGCGTTAACATCTCCGTACCCGTTGGCTGAATGTAGCCAGCGTTGGCAATCCGCTGCTCATCGGGCACGTTCTCCTCATCCAGTACAAGCTGCTCCTGCACCCGGTAGAGATACTGCTCATCGCCACTATAGACGGTAATCGCATCGCCCGGCTGCACATAGTACAGATCGCGGAAGACCATGCCATAGCCACCGACGTGACCCGCCAGCACCACATTGTCACCCTCGCCGGGATTAGCGGAGCCGTGATGATGCCCAACGGCATACTCTGCCACCTGCCACACCGCCACCTGCTGCCCATCGGGGTCAGTGACAATCTCCCACCCTACCTCAACCACCTTCCAATCCACGCCAATCGCCGGAATGCTGATCCGGCTGACCTGCGACACAAACGGCGCATCGGCGGGCGGCGTAGGGCCATCCCACACATTGCTTGCCCATGCGGGCGGTTCCAGCACCGGTGCGGTAAACGCCGCCGGAACCGCGCCCGTACTAAAGCTCTGCGGGCGAGCCACCGCGTGCGGCGCGGGCAGGGCATTATCGCCGCGTGCCGCGAGGCGGTTATACTCGATCTGCACCTGCAACCCACCCGCATACAGCAGCACATACACCCCGATCAGCAGCAGCAGATTACCCACCGTGTGCAGGATTTGTCCTGTGCGCGTAGGCAGTGCGGCGGTGCTTTGCCCGCTCGTGGCTACCGGTTGTGGAAGAGTTGATGACATTCGTGACAGTTTAATGCTTACGTCTTTCGTGCTTTTGCACATCTACGGTCTTGCTGTGCAACCTGACCCCTGACCCCTAGCGTCGCCAGCCGTGCGAAGCCTCATCAATCGCCTCGATCTGGGCGGGGGTCAGGCTCCAGCCCAGTGCGCCCGCATTGTCGTGCGCTTGGCGGGCATTCTTCGCACCCGGAATCGGCACCACACTGCCCTGTGCAATCAGCCAATTCATCGCCACCTGCGCGGGTGTTTTGCCGCCGTGGGTGCTGCCAATCTCGCGCAGCAAGCCCAGCAAGCGATCTAGCTCATCCCAATTGTAGCGCAACGAAGACAAGAAGCGCGGCCCAGTCGGTGGCGTGCTGCGGCTATACTTACCCGTCAGCAAACCCTGCTCAAGCGGGCTGTAGGCGATCAAGGTAGCATTCAGATCGCGGCATGCTTGCAACACACCGTTGGCTTCCGGCGCACGCTGCAACAGGCTGTAATGGACTTGATTCGCGGCCAATGTCACCCCGCGCTTATGCAGCACCTCCGCTGCCGTGTACATCTGCGCCGCGCTAAAGTTGCTCACCCCCACCGCCCGCACCTTGCCCGCCTCCACCGCATCAGCCAGCGCGTGCATAAGATCCGGGATCGGGATCAGCGTGAAAGGCCAGTGGATCTGATACAGATCAATCCGCTCTACGCCCAAGCGGTACAGGCTCGCATCCAGTGCAGATGCAACAATCTTGGCACTCAGCCGCCACGGGGTAGGCGCAAACTTCGAGGCAATCAAGGCAGGTGCGCCCGTCTTGCGGATCAACTCACCCAAGATGCGCTCGGATTCGCCCATACCGTAGATCTCCGCCGTATCAAACAGCGTGATCCCCGCATTGATGCTCGCCACAAATGCCTCACCCACATCCTGTATGCCATAGGTTGTGCCATAGCCCCAAAAGCCCCGATCACCCCATGCCCACACGCCTACCCCCAGTGGCGCAAGCTGTAGCTCCGTCTGCCCAAGCGTGATTGTCGTCTGTGTTGCCTGCACGGTGCGTTGCTCCTTTCGGTTGCGGTCTGTATAGGTTTAGCCCGCCGATGCTTCCCGCTCCTATCATCATACCGAAAACCGCTAGGATTGCAACGTGCCGCCGCGTGGCTCTCATTATCTTCTTATTTGACACCGCATCGCAAACGGGCGTACCCTGATGATAGACCACACCGTAACAAAGCTGTATGTCTGTGGCAAGATCGGCTGTGCAGGTGGCTAGCCTGACACAGATCAAACGTTTTTCCTGTTTATGAATCCACACCAATGAATGCTTGAGGAGTAACCCAAGATGAAACCTTTGACAGGATTAGTAGTGCTGCTAGTAATGCTGTTTGGCTTGGCGGCGTGCGGGGGCGGCGCAGCTCCGGCTGCACCGCCGAAGTCCCGC
>JAAUTZ010000033.1 GCA_012031225.1 Chloroflexaceae bacterium | reverse complement strand
GCAGTGGCAACTTCCTGTATGTGGCGTTGAAGCAACTGAAAGACCTTGAACAAGAAGTCGGCAATGTGTCCGAAGGGGTGGGCTTGTCCCGCCCGCCGCTCGGCGTAACGCCCAACCAGTTCTATGGCATTGAGAAGAACCCCTTCGCCGCCGAGCTAGCGCAGGTGGTGCTGTGGATTGGCTATTGGCAGTGGCGGCGCACAAATGGCTATTGGGATGCGCCTGAACCGATCTTGCAGCCACTCACCACGATTGAGCAGCGCGATGCGATCCTGAGCTTCACTGCCGATGGTACGCCCACCACCCCTGCATGGCCCCCCGCCGATGTGATTATCGGCAACCCGCCCTTCTTGGGCGGCAAGTTCCTGCGTCGTGAGCTGGATGATGATTACATAGATGATCTCTTTATCGTCTATGCTCAACGTGTCCCGCACGAAGCCGATCTGGTCTGCTATTGGTTTGAGCAAGCCCGCGCTCAGCTGGTCACAGGCAACGCCCAGCGTGTGGGCCTGCTGGCAACCAATTCGATCCGGGGCGGTGCGAACCGCGAGGTACTCAAGCGCATCAAGCAAAACGGCGACATCTTTATGGCATGGGCTGATCGTCCATGGCTGCTAGAGGGCGCGGCGGTGCGCGTCGCGATGGTTGGCTTTGACGGTGGTAGCGAACAGGAGCGCGTGCTGGATGGGCAGCAGGTGCAGGCAATCAATGCTGACTTGACGGGTGATGTAGACATTACCGCTGCCGCCCGCCTTACCGAGAATGCCAACTTGAGCTTTATGGGTGATACAAAACAAGGAGCCTTCGATATTGATAACGAGACGGCTCAGATGATGTTGAACACGCAGAATGTGTCCGGCAAATCGAATGCTGATGTGATTGTGCCGTGGATCAACGGACTAGACATTACCCGCCGCCCACGCAAGATGTGGATCATTGATTTTGGTGTCGCTATGACTGAAGCCAAAGCAATGCAGTATGAATTGCCATATGGTCATGTGCTGGCCAATGTCAAACCGCGCCGTGAAGCTCATCAGCGTAACTGGTATCGCGATGAATGGTGGATACATTATGCTCCCCGGCCAGAGATGCGAGCAGCTATCCACCCTTTATCACGATTTATCGTTACCCCGACTCTATCGAAATATCGGCTTTTTCTCTGGGTGTACCACCCAACACTACCCGATCATCAGCTGATTGTAACCGCCCGTGAGGATGACTACTTCTTCGGGGTGCTGCACTCGCGCATCCACGAAGTCTGGGCGTTGCGGATGGGCACATCGCTTGGGCCTACTCCGCGCTACACCCCCACCACCTGCTTCGAGACGTTCCCCTTCCCGTACCCGCCCGGGCAGGAGCCACCCGATGACCCGCACGTCGCCGCCATTGGCGCGGCGGCGCGGAACCTGCACGAGTGGCGCGAGGCGTGGCTGAACCCGCCCGACTTGCCCCCAAAGGAACTGGCCAAGCGCACCCTGACCACCCTGTACAACGCCCGCCCGGATGATCTGGTGGACCTGCACTCGGCCCTCGATGCGGCGGTAGCGGCGGCGTATGGCTGGGAGTGGCCGCTGAGCGACGACGAGATCCTGACGCACCTGCTGGCCCTGAATGGTGAGAGGGGCTAGGGGGCTAGGTGGCGGGTTTCAGGTGCGATGGTGTAGCGTGGTCACGCTTTAGCTACGAATAGTGATCCGCCCCGCGCACACCGCCGCCCTACCTGTGCTACACTATCCGCGATGGATACCAAGCTGCCAACCCATGCGCCCGCTGCGGCGGCTCCCCCCGTGTGGCGGGGGCTACGTCCGGGTGTGGCCCTGTTCCTCTTCCTGTTTGGCTGGCTGCTGCTGCTGTCAAGCGGGCACACCTACACCTCCGATGAGGAGACGATGCTCGCCGTCGCGCAGAGCCTTGTGGCCCGCGGCTCGTTTGCGTTGGAGCCGGATTTCCTGATGAACTACGGCGCAGGCGGCGCAGATGGGCAACGCTACAGCCGCTATGGGCCCGGTCAGTCAGTAATGCTTGTGCCGTTTGTGGTGCTGGGCGAAACGCTCGCAGCAACTGTGCCCGATTTTGCGCGGAGCTTCACCGTGCGCCTGTGGGTCTCCCTGTTGCCCGCGCTCGTGACCGCCGCCACCGGAGCCGTGCTCTATGCGTGGGTGCGGGCGATGGGCTACCGCGTGCGAATTGCGCTTGCCGTCGGGCTGCTGTATGGCACAGCCAGCCTTGCCATGCCCTATAGCCGCACGCTCTTTGCCGAGCCAACCGCCACCCTGTTTTTAGTGCTGGGTGGCTATGGCATCCGCCGTGCTACGTGGCAGTGGTGGCTCGTGGCGGGCGCGGCGGCGGCGGCGGCACTGGCTGTCAAGGTGCAGGTCGCCCTTGCCCTGCCCGCGCTTGCCGTGTATGCGCTGCTGGTCAGTTGGCAGGGCCTATCTGCCACAACGCTACGCGCCGTGCTTGGGCGCGGCGTAGCGGGCGTAGCGGGCGCAATGCCCCTGATCGGGCTATATCTGCTCTACAACAATGCCCTGTTTGGCAATCCGTTCACCTCTGGCTACGGCAGCCTCGATCCCACCGCCGAGCTAGGCGTGGTGTGGACGGAAGGGCTGCACGGCTTGCTCACCAGTCCCGGCAAGGGCGTACTCATCTTCTCGCCGGTAGTGCTGTTGGGCCTTGTCGGCATCCCGATGCAGTGGCGGCAACAGTGGCGCGAGAGTGTGCTAGCGGTGCTGATGCTGCTGATCCACCTCGCCTTTTACATGCGCCTGAACTACTGGCACGGCGACGGTAGCTGGGGCCCACGCTATATGGTCTTTGTCGTACCATTTCTGCTGCTGCCCGCCGCAGGCTTGCTGGCGTGGCTCGCCGCCCAGCGCAAGCCCGCCCTGCACGCGCTGGCAGGGGCCGTTGTGGTAGTCAGTTTGGCGGTGCAGCTGTTGCCCGTACTCGCCAACATGAATACCTATATGCAGCTCTCCGACCAGTACACCCGCTTCTTCACACCGGCGGCATCGCCGATTGTGGGGCACTGGCAGCTATTCAATGCGCGGCTAGGGGCGTGGCTGGTGCGCTACCTTCCCCCAACCAATACGGCAGTGCTGCGCGATGGCTTCTCCTACTCCGAAGGGGATCGCAAGCAGGGCGAGCTGCTGCCGCGCTGGACATATGCCGATGCCACGTTCTGGCTCTATGCCGATCCGACGCTACCCCTCGACGGGCGCATCGTGGTTGGCGATCATCGCCCGTGGCCATTGGAGCGGGCCCAGTTCGAGCTACGGCTCGATGGGCAGCCACTGGCTGATGTGCAGCGCACCGATCTGACTGGGGAGCAGATCATGTGGGAGCTAGCCTTCACGCTCCCGCCGGAATACCTGCACACGGGCACCCGGCTCACGCTGCACAGCGATACGTGGAACCCCACCCGCACCACTACCGACAATCCGCGCAATGAGGATTTGGGGCTGTTGCTCGAAAGCCTCAGCCTGACACAGGGCGACACCACCCTCGCCCTGCGCGAGGCGTTGCCGATCCCGTCGGTCAAGCGCGGGCGGCGCGACCTGTGGCTATGGTACTACGACACGCCCAATCAGCACCTGCTCGATCACTGGCTGTGGTACATCACGGTGACGGGCATGCCCACTGCACCCATGCTGCTGCACATTGCCCTGTATGGCGGGCTAGGAATTGCCACGCTAGGGCTAGGCGGACGGGGCATATGGCGAGCGTGGCACGCTGACCGTGCGCCCCCACCACCAGCAGAGGCTGCGCTGTGAGCGATACCCTTGAGCAGGCGTGTGAACTCTCGATTGTGATGCCGTGCCTGAACGAAGCCGAAACGCTGGCTACCTGCATTCGCAAGGCCCAGCAGTTCCTGCACACGCACAGCGTGGCAGGCGAGGTGATCGTTGCCGATAATGGCAGCACCGATGGCTCCATTACGCTTGCCGCGCAGCACGGGGCGCGGCTGGTTCACGTTGCGGCACGCGGCTACGGCAGTGCCTTGATGGGTGGGATACAGGCGGCACACGGGCAGTACGTCATCATGGGCGATGCTGATGATAGCTACGACTTCACCGCGCTGCACCCGTTTCTGGATGAGTTGCGGGCCGGAGCCGATCTCGTGATGGGCAATCGTTTTGCAGGCGGGATCGCGCCCGGCGCAATGCCCCCCCTGCACCGCTATCTCGGCAATCCCATTCTCACCACCATCGGGCGGCTCTTCTTCCGCAGCCCCGTGCGCGATTTCCACTGCGGCTTGCGCGGCTTCCGGCGCGCTGCAATCCTTGCGCTTGACCTCCGCACGACGGGTATGGAGTTTGCCAGCGAGATGGTCGTCAAGGCCACGCTGCACGGCTTGACGATCCGCGAAGTCCCGACCACGCTCGCCGTAGATGGGCGCAGCCGCCCACCACACCTCCGCAGCTGGCGCGACGGCTGGCGGCATCTGCGCTTCCTGTTGCTCTACAGCCCACGCTGGCTGTTCCTCTATCCGGGGCTGCTGCTGATCGGGCTAGGCTTGCTGGCGTGGCTGTGGCTGCTGCCGTCACCGCGCACGGTAGGCGGCATCACCTTCGATGTGCATACCCTGCTGTATGCGGCAGTGGCGATTGTGGTGGGCTTTCAGGCGGTGCTGTTCGCGCTCTTCACCAAAGTGTTTGCCATCAGCGAGCGGCTGCTGCCCGCCGATGCGCGGCTCACGCGCCTGCTCGAACGGCTCACGCTTGAGGTTGGGCTGATCGGCGGGGGGCTGTTGCTGCTGCTTGGCTTGGGCGCGTCGGGCGTTGCCTTTGGCGTGTGGAGCCAGCAGGACTTTGGCGACCTGATCCCCTCGCAGATGCTGCGCGTGATTATCCCCGCCGCAACGCTGATTATGCTCGGCGCACAGGTGATCTGGGCGAGCTTCTTCATCAGCATCTTGGGGCTGAAGCGGCAGTGACGCAGGAGCGCGGTGGCGGGTATCAGGTGCTAGGTAACCAGCCCTGCCCTAGAACTTCCTGTGTTCCCTGCCCCCCTGATACCTGCCCCTATGCCTCAGCCGTAGCCGTAGCCGTAGCCGTAGCCGTAGCCGGATTGTGCCAGATTACGTCGGGCACACCAGCGCGGGCATTGGCCACCCGTGACAGCACAAACAGCCAATCCGAGAGCCGGTTGACATAGGGCAACACAAACGGGTTGATCTCCTCTAGCCCAGCGAGCGTGATGATGTTGCGTTCGACGCGGCGGCAGACGGTGCGGGCAAGATGCAACTGGGCTGCGCCAAGCGTGCCGCCCGGCAAGATGAAATTCTTGAGCGGCTCTAGCTCAGCTTCAAGCTGGTCAATCTCCCGCTCTAGCTGCGTGATGTAGCCCTCTTGGATGCGCGGAATCCGCGCCGAATCGCCGGGCGTAGCCAGATCCGAGCCAAGCACAAACAGTTCATTCTGAATGCGCTCCAGCAACGGATCAAGCCCATCGGGCAAGGCCCCCGCCCGGACTATGCCTAGCACCGCATTCAACTCATCCACATTGCCATACGCCTTAATGCGGGCGGCATCCTTGCGAACCCGTATTCCACCCCACAAGCCCGTTTCCCCTGCATCACCCGTTTTGGTGTAGATCTTCATTGTTCTATCCTTACTGTAACCAAACCCTAAGCAGCAACAAAACCGTGTGCCTGCTACCCTATCAGTATACGGGCAACAGGCACATTGTCCACAACGGCTTTGGATCAGGTTTTGGATGACAACCTGATCGTGGCAGCACGTACCGCTTAGGCCGGCTTGAGGTATTCGCCCGCCACCACCGCCATCGCGTTGGTGCCTTCCTGCCGCACATACCACCAGTTGTGGCCATCCACCGCTACGGGGCCATCAAGGAGCGTGACGCGCATGCCATCTTCCAGCATCATATCAAGAATTTGCGAGTTCATGCCCGGCGCATCGCGGCGGCGCAGCTTGTCCGCCCCCGTCCCCGCCACCACCACCGTCGCCCCAATGGCCATGCCGGTTGGCTTCGCCGCAGGAGCCGGAGCAGCGGCTTGCGCGGTCACTTTGGCTGCACCGGCTTTCGCATCAGTCGCAGCTTTCTTGGCATCGGCGGCTTCCTTCTTCGCATCGGCCGCTTCCTTCTTCGCCGCCGCAAGTTCTTTCGCAGCCGCATCTTTTGCCTTGCGCTCGTCGTCCAGCTCCCGCTTCAGCTTGGAGACTTCCGCCGTCGCATCGCCCAGCTGCTTCTGCAAATTAGCAACTGTCGCCTTAATCTCTTCGTTGGCTTGTGTCGCCTGTGCCGCAGCCTGCTGTTCTTTCTCTTGGTCTTCCTTCTTACCACGTCCCCACATAGTCGTCTTGCCTCCTCTTGGTACTACCAGATTTGTACTTACGCTATCATCTCAAATGGGAGAACCTCTTGTATTATACCCAATTTTGGCAAGCGTAATGCAGCCGCGCTAACCGCGCCCGGCCCGCATCAAGTCTACAAACTCTTGAAACAGGTAGGTGGCATCGTGCGGGCCCGGCCCCGCTTCGGGGTGATACTGCACCCCAAAGGCAGGAATCGCCCGATGTCGGAAACCTTCTAGGGTCTGATCGTTGAGGTTGATATGGGTCAGTTCCACCTCAGCAGGCAGGCTCTCAAGATCTACCGCAAAGCCGTGATTCTGCGAGGTAACTTCCACCGTACCCGTCGGCAGGTGGCGCACGGGATGGTTGATCCCGTGATGCCCAAAGGGGAGCTTGTAGGTACGCCCGCCGAGGGCCAAGCCCATGAGCTGATGCCCCAGACAGATGCCAAAGATCGGCGTTTTGCCGAGCAACTCACGCATGGTCGCAACGGCGTAGGTCGCCGCCGCCGGATCGCCGGGGCCATTCGAGTAGAAGACCCCATCCGGGCCCAGTGCCAGCACCTCGCTCGCGGCAGTCGTAGCCGGCACCACGGTCACGCGGCAGCCGTGATCCACAAGGCGGCGCAGGATCGTGCGCTTCAGCCCGAAGTCATAGGCGATTACATGCAGCCGCTCACTACCATCGGCGAGCGTCACGCCCGATGCACGCGGCTGCCACGGCTGGCTGCTGTCGCTCCAGCCATACGGCTCGGCACTGGTGACGGCGCGGGTTAGGTCGCTCCCTTGCATCTGCGGGGCCGCGAGAACTTGGCGGTGCAACGCAGCAAGATCGGCTGGGTGGGTGGCAATGATCCCCCGCATCGCTCCCGCCGAGCGAATGTGGCGCGTGATCGCCCGCGTATCCACTTCGCTGATCGCCACCACGCCCTTCTCGCGCAGCAGGTCGGAAAGGCTGCGCTGCGCTCGCCACGAGCTGTACTGATCGCTGTAACTACGGACAATCAAGCCCGCCGCTTGCGGCTGCAACGATTCAGGGTCAAAATCGTTCACGCCGGTATTGCCGATGTGCGCGGCCGTCATCACCACGAGTTGCCCGCTGTACGAAGGATCAGACAGGATCTCTTGATAGCCGGTCATACCGGTATTAAAAACAACTTCACCCGGCGCAACTCCCGCCGCCCCGAACGCCTGCCCCCAGAAGCTACGCCCATCTTCCAGCATCAGCACGGCATCCGTGCCCACTATACCCACTGTACCCGCCATGCCTACTCCTTCTGCCTACCCGAAAACTATGTTACAAACATTACTGTACAATACAAGAAACAGGTATGCGTAATGGTATAGAAACCTGCACCAATTCTATCATAGAGCAAGATCAAGAGTTGTGGTACACTACGCTTAATATTATCAGTATTTTGCTCTAACCCGTTTAGGATTCTTAGATGCGGATCTTAATAGTAGATGATGACGTGATTACTCGGCGTGTTTTGGAAACTACCCTCAGCATGCACGGGTATGAACCATTAACGGCCATCAATGGGCAGCAGGCGTGGGAGCTACTCCAGCAAGATTTCGTGCCGCTGATCCTCACCGACTGGCTGATGCCCGGAATGGATGGGATTGAGCTGATCCGCCGCATCCGTGCCACCAATTTCCCTAGCTATAGCTACATCGTCATCCTCACCTCGCTGAGTACGCAGAGCGATATTGTGCATGGCTTGGAAGCGGGCGCGGATGATTTCCTGACCAAGCCCTTTCACGAGGGTGAGCTGCTGGCGCGGCTGAACATTGCGCGGCGCATTCTGGATCTCGAGCGCAACCTGCGCGAAACCCGCGATCAGCTCTATCATCAAGCCACCCACGATAGCCTCACTGGTCTCCTCAATCGCATGGCAATTATTGATCGGGCGACGATGGAGCTAGAGCGTAGCCGCCGGGCCCATCAACCATTCAGCCTTGCCTTGATTGATATTGACCACTTCAAGCGCGTCAATGATACGTTCGGGCACTTGGTTGGCAACGAGGCCCTGATTGTCGTGGGGCAGATCGTCAAAGGCCTTGTCCGCCCCTATGATAGCGTAGGGCGGTGGGGCGGCGAAGAGATCCTCTTGGTGCTGCCGGACACCGACAGCGCAACAGCCATCCAAATTGCGGAACGGGTACGCCACGCCCTCAGCCAGCACATCTTCAACCTGCCGTCGGGGGTGCGCTTACGCCTGACCGTCAGTGTTGGCGTGAGCTGTACCAACTTCCACCAGAGTAGCTACTTGCTGCTTGATACGCTCTTTCAGCATGCGGATGAAGCCCTCTACACAGCCAAGCGTAGCGGGCGCGATCAGGTTGCCTTATTTCGCGCCGCCGCCTGCCCCCCCGAAATGCCCCTCAAGCAACGTGCCGTTAGTGCGGGATGAACTCATCCAAATGCTGCACTGAACGCACGAACGTAGCGATCAGTTGCGCGGCATAGGCAACATCCGAAAGTTGGATCATCTCATTTGGCGAGTGCATATACCGATTGGGAATGCTGACCACCCCCGTCGCAAGGCCCCCCCGTACACTCTGCATGGCATCGGCATCTGTGCCAGTGTAGCGCGGCGTGATCTGGAGCGCATAGGGGATGCTATGTTCCCGTGCAAGGCTGAGCAGGCGGGCATACACCAGTGGCATATTCGCTGCGCCGCGTGCCAGCACAGGCCCCCCGCCGAGTCGCACATCGCCATCTTTGCGCTTGTTTGAGTCGGGATGATCGGTGGCATAGGTGACATCCACCGCAATCGCCAGATGGGCCTCAAAGCGATACGCCGCTGCGGTTGCCCCCGCAAAGGTGGTCTCCTCGCCGGTTGTTGCGACAGCGGCGACAGTGGCAGGCGGGCGATCCTGTGCGAGCAGGCGCAGCGTCTCTAGCACCGTGAATGCGCCGATGCGATTGTCAATACTGCGGCTGACAATGCGCCCGTGTGGAAACTCTTTGATCGGCGCATCCAGCACCCCCACCGTGCCCACCTGCACCTGTGCTTCAGCTTCGCTGCGGTTTTGCACGCCAATGTCAATCCACAGCGTATCCACTTTGCTGGCAACGTCGCGCTCTTCGGTCTTCATTAGGTGGATCGGCTTCTTGCCAATTACGCCGCACACCTCGCCCGTCACACCGAGCAACAACACCCGTTGCCCAACAAAGACTTGGGCATCCCACCCCCCAATCGTCTGGAAATAGAGATAGCCCTCATCGTCAATGTGGCTGATCATGATCCCGATTTCATCAATATGCCCAGCGAGCAGAATCCGCACGCCGTTGCCGTGCAACACAGCATAGCTATTGCCTTGCACATCGGCATACACCTCATCGGCAAAGGTTCGCGCCTCATTCCGCCAGACCTGCGCCGCAGGAGCTTCGGCACCGGAGGGAGCGGGTGTGCTTAACAGTTGTTTCAGAAACGTCACATTCGGTTCTTGCATAGATTTCCTTCTTTGGCATTGCAAGCGTTGTTCTTGGGAACGGCTATGTAGCACGATATTATACCACAGACACGGGGCTGCTCAGCCCGCCGCTGCGCCCGCGTGGGGCGGGCTGACTGGCAATGTGCATGCACCTGTGGTATGCTACTCAAGAGAATAGGCAAAGGAGCTAAAGTATAATGGTTGCCCAGCGCACGGGCAACTATCGCAGAAGTCTATGCAACGCATCGGCATCATCTACAACCCAACCTCAACACGTTCCCTACAGCTGTCGCAAGAGCTACGGCAGTGGCTTGAACAAGAATATCAGCACAACATTTGGTGGGGCACGTCTGATCAGGCACGCGAGTTGACGGAGTTGGTGAAGCAGTTCGATCTGCTGATCTCATGCGGCGGCGATGGCACGGCTCTGCGTACCGCTCGCCTTGCGATCCCCTACAATATTCCCGTGCTTACGGTTGGCTTGGGGCGGCTCAATTTTCTCGCAGAGCTGGCTCCAGAGGCGATGCAGGAAGGGGTGGCGGCTTTTCTGGCGGGCAAAGGCTGGTACGAGCAGCGCACCCTGCTCCGCACCACGCTGCTGCGTGACGAACAAGAGCTGTACACCGGCGTTGCCCTAAATGAGATGGTGCTGTCGCGGGGCGATATTAACCGCATTGTGGAGATTGCCGTCGAGATTGACGACATTCCTTTGATTACCTACCGCTCGGATGGGGTGCTAGTTTCTACCGCCACCGGCTCGACGGCATATGCGCTTGCAGCGGGGGGGCCTGTCGTTGATCCCCGCTCGAAGTCGCTCGTGCTAGTGCCGATTGCCGCGCACCTGACAGCAGTGCCTGCGCTGGTACTCCACGAAGATACCATCGTGCGCCTGACGAAACTCAGCCCACACAAAGCCGCGCTCTCGGTAGATGGCGGCGACAGTATTCCTATTCTCCAGAACGATGTTGTTCTGGTACGACGTAGCCGTCAGATGTGCATGCTGGCACGGGTGAACCCGCCCCGCCAACTCTATGCCAGCTTCGTGCGCGGGTTGCGCCGTGAGTAGCGGGTTTCGGGTCTCAGGTTTCAGGGGTTAGGTTTCAGGTTTCAGGGGTTAGGTCTCAGGATGATGCAGGATTTGAGCTAACAGGCAATCAGTTACACACAAGGAGAACCAACCGTGAAGTATTTAGGAGCGTTTGTCCGTGCGGTTATTCCCGCCCCCGCCGCCGATATTTGGGCACTGGTCAGTGATCCAACCCGCCACCCGCAGCTTGCTGGCAGTGGCCAAGTGGTGCAGACAGAAGTCATTACTGAGCCACCGTTTGGGCTTGGCTCGCGCTTCCAATCAGAGCAGAATATCAATGGGATCACGTATGCCACCGTTTCGCATGTGGTTGTGTACGAAGCTGAGCGACGCATCGCGTGGCGCATCGGGCTGCCGGGCACGCCCGCCTTTGGGCAGATTTGGCATTTCGTGCTGACCCCGCAAGAAGATGGGACGCTGGTGGAAAATGGCATGGTGTTGCCGTATGTGCTACCAACGATCTTCCCTTTTGCGGCGGGAGCACAGCAGTTCGGGCAGTTCGAGAGCAATATGATCCGCCCCACGCTGCACAATATCGCCACCATCCTGAATGTCAGCCCACCCGTCGCCTACGATGTGAGTATCGCCCCACCCACGAGCCTGACGGCTCTGCTGCCGCCGGCTGCGCTGCTGGGTGTCCCGATCTTTCTCGGCTTTGGGCTGGCGGGGCTAGAGCTGCTGCGCCGCCGGCTGGCGAGCTAATGCCAAGCTGATTGAGCTGCGAGCGTTAGGGGTGTTGCGGGTGATGTAGTCGGTACGGCTGCACTGCCCCCGCCCTAACGCTCAGGAGTTACCCGCCCCTGTTAACAGTTAACGGTGTAACGTTGCCCCTACTCACCCGCCACGCCAAGCACCGTCGTGCCGCCGCTCGCCGGAGTACCATCCTCGTTGATCACAGCCTCAGGCATGAGCGTGCGCTCGGCCACAATCGGCTGGGTTGCGCGGACAATCACCGCTACACCCGGCTGATCGGGATGCAGTTCGTGAATGTTCACCGTCGCCCGCGACTCAGGCGGCATCACAATCGTTTCAACTGGGCGGCTATCATCAGCGAGCAGGAACTCGATCTGCACCCGCGCCTGCCCCCGCCCCGGATTGCTCAACAGCAGCTGCTGGCGGGACCCCTGCGTGGGGGCATCGGCGAATCGCCACGAGAATGCGCCGCGTGTCGCGCCGGTGCTGATCGTCCCCACAAGCGGGGTGGCCATATCCGGCAGCACCGTATCGGTGAACGCTAGGGTGCCGGTGATGGCGGCGGTGGTTGGGCGGAAGTAGAGCGCACGCTCAGCGACGATGGGGCGATCCGCTTCGATCATCGTCGCCACATCGGAGTCAGGGATCAGCTCGTTCACATCAATGCTCAGGCGCGTCGTCGGCGGAAGGGCGTAGCGGCGCATGAGCGATGTGCCATCCGCCGTCATAAACTGCACATTCACCGTTGCGGCTTGCTGATTGGGGTTGAGAATGTGCATCTGCATCTGATAGGGGCTACGGGTGCTGCCCTCCGCAAACAGCCATGTGCGCGATAGCTGGGCACTGCCGGCATTGTTGTGGAAGCCGCCGCGCTCACTGCCGAACCGCATCAGGCGTTCGGCAACAATCGGCTGGCTACTGCTAATCTGGGAGCCGAATTGGTGATTGGGCAAGACATCATCTACCGCGATCACCAGTTGTTGGCGGGCTGGAATCAGGGCTTGCTGGGTGGTCCGGCTGCCGTCCGGCTGCATATACACAATGCCAACTTCGGTTGAGGTTGGTTGCGGATTGAACAGCACCAGATCAGTACTGAAGCTCTCCGCTGTATTGCCTTCAGCGAAATACCACAGCCGCGCCAGATCCGGCTGCCCTAGCGTCGCGTCAATGTCGGTGGGGGTGCGGAGCATGCGCTCGGCGATGAGGGGCTGATTGCTGGTGACAACGGCGGGAATGCTCGTGGTATCGCTGACAATATCGTTTAGGCGGACCTGTGCGCGGCCATTGGCCGGGACCGACAGTTCGAGCAAGAGCGGCTCAGTTGCGCCAGCGGGGAGCATCGTGATGCTAGCGAGCGTCTCGCTGTTGCCGAGATTGAGGAAGGTAAACTCCTGCACATAATCGGCAACATTGCCGATGGCGAAATACTGCCGCGCCCGTACCGTCGCCTGATCGGTGCGCGTGCGGAGTTCCGGCAGTAGCTCCAGCAGAGGCGCCCCGGATCCGGGGCCGCTGGGGCCACCTGATTATGTCCCGCAAGCGAGAGGCGGCTCTGCACTGCTCCTTCAACCACGACCTGATGCTCACCAAGCGGGTTGAGTTGATAGGCTTGCCCTAGCCACGCCAGTAGTTGCACGAGCGTCTCTTGGGCTGCTTCGGACGGGGTTTGTTCGCTCGGATTGATCACGGCGACATGCACAGCCGTATCGCCAGCCGCAAGGCGCGGCACAAAGGCAGTTGGGCCGCCGAGCCGCCCTTCATACAGCGTGCCCGCTGGGTCTATCAGATAGTGGTAGGCAAGGTCTTCCCAGCCGAGCACCTCAGTCTGGTAGGTGGTCAAAGCCCGCAGCAGAGCGAGCGTCTCAGTCAAGCCAGTCGTCACGTCTAGCTCGTGCAGGATGATCCCACGCGGCGTAGCCCGGGTGGGGATGGCTCCTTCGCGGCGGGCATTCCACAGGCTGCGCTGCACCAGCAACGGCGCGGCAGTGAGCGTGGTATTGGCGGTGCTAGCGGGCACACGCGGCAGGCTCGGCGTGGTGGGGGGGCCCGCGATAGTATTCAAATAGCTCAGGGTGATGTTGTTTAGCACGGGCGAGGCAAGCACGCTCTCGCTAATGAAGCGCACGCGCAGTTGCAGGTAGCTCGTATCCGGCGGGAACTCGATCACGTCGGCAATCGCAAACGCGCCATCCTCGCGCAGCGAACGCGCATCGCCACTGTTCAGCACAACCCACGCCGACCAGCCGTCGTTGGTGAAGGCTTCTTCGGGTGGCGGCAACGAAGCCCGCCCCCGTACATCCAGCAGCAGTGTCGTGTCTGGGGGTAGCTCTGCCCGCCACACCGCACCGATGGCATTAAACGGGAAACTCGCCGCCAGTGGCTGCGAGACGTACACCCCTTCGACTTGATCGGTGGCAAGGCGCACTTCGCCCCCAGAGTTATTCGTGACGATAATCCCACTAAGGCTACCCGCTTCCCAATCGCGCACCGTATCGAGGCTCCACGCATCTACTTGGCGAGCGGGTGCATCGGATGGGCTAGGGGTTTGGGCAAGGGCAGGCACAACCATGAGCAAAGCCGCCAGCCAACAGACTGGCAGCCAGAGCCGAATGTGATACGGCACGTCGCGTTTCATGCATACTCCTGAAACTATCGCTCGGCTCCGTTGCCGAGCGTGATCGCAGCGTCAATCAGCCAGATCCGCCCCAAAGGGTACGCCCCCACCAACGTAACGTTGGCTCAGCCGATGCCCGCCGGCCCTACTGCCCGGCTGCGCCGGTTTGGGCGGCGGGCTTGAGTGCGCCCCACTCGAAATGGTTGTCGGGGTCCCACAACGCCCAGCCGTAGCCGTAGGGCGAGTTCTCGGTGGCATCAATCTGTTCGCGCACCTCGAAGTCGCCGTAGCGCACCTTCAGATTCTCCGGAACCCACAGCAGCGTAAAGGCTTGGAGCCACGGGCGTTGCTTGGCGCGAGCATCGCCCATCAAAGCCTGCCCCCGAATCAGGCTCTCCTCGATGATCCGGTAGGGGTGCGCGGAAGCATTGTCTAGCCCTAGCTCATTCGTCGAGAAGTGCGAGGGGTAGATCATCGGGCAGATGTAATCGGCGTGTTCAGCCATCTTGTCGGCGCGTTGCCCAATGCTTGCCTGCGGCTCCCATGTGGCGTAGCCGAAGACATCTACCGAGAAGAACGCGCCGTGGTCATTCATGGCTTTGTGGGCCAGCGTCATAAATTCAACGATGTTGTTGTACATCGGGTCGGGGTCTTCGCGCCAGTTGTAGGGCCCCGACAGCACCATATTCTTGATGTCGGCGGCATCGCTGGGGAAGCGGATGTAGTCAAACTGAATCTCGTCGAAGCCGAGTTGAGCAGCTTCGATACCGAGCTGGATGTTGTAATCCCACACATCGCGGTTCCACGGATCGAGCCATGCGATGTCCCAATCAGCATAGAAGATTGGCCCATTGCACTTGCGGTTTTCGTTGGGCACACAACCATTCTTGTTCTGCGCGGCCCAATCGGGGCGGGTCTCAGCCAGCAGGTTGTCGTGCGAGAAGACGTGGATCCGAGCAATCGTATAGACGTTGCGCCGCTTGGCTTCGGCAAGGATGCCGCGAATATCCATCAAGTCACGCGATGTGCCTAGCTCACGGATGATCGGCACATTTGATTGGTAGTAGATCAAGCCCAGATCAACCATGTTGTCGGACTTAATATCAATCACGAGCGCGTTCAGTTCGGTCTCATCAATCTTCTGCCAAAACTCCTCCATCACTTCCGGCATGTAGGCGGCGGTGCTGGTTTTGACATAGATTGCCCGCGCCTTAAACGGCTCTAGCCCAATCTGGCTCGGAATGCTACCGGGCTTGATCGCATACACCGCCTTGCGATAGCCGGGCGCAAGCACCTGTACATAGCCGCTCTCAGGCACATCGTCGAGCTTGAACGTGCCATCGGTGCTGCGGTCAATCCGGACTGACGAAACTGCCGTTGCAGTCATCGTTTCGGTTGCGATGATTGTAGCGTGCGGGATCGGCTCACCGGTATCCTGATCTACAAGCACCCCTTGCAGCGTATTCGGGCGCAGCACCACCGCGAGGGTCTGGCTAGCGGCGAGGTCAAGCGGCTCGGTGATTGGGGCGTAGCCATCGGCATTAATCGTCACCGTAGTCGCGTCAGCGGGAATATCTTCAAGGCGATAGCTGCCGTCGCTCCCGGTTGTGGCCCGCGCCGTGCCTGCGGCAATCTTCACATCGGCAATCGGCTCACCACTGAACTGGTCAGTGATCGTGCCACTCAGCACATTCGGGCGCAGGGCAGCATCGTAGCTAGTGGTGCGGGCGAGCGAATCTTCGAGTAGCGCGTGGTCGGTGGCTTGCACCAGCAGCGTAAACTGCTCGGGCAGGTCGCTGAGTTGGTAGGCTCCATTGGCATCGGTTGTCGCCTGTGCAAGCGTCACCGTCTCAGTTCCCGATACGATCTGCACTGCAACCAGTGCGTTGGCAAGCGGTTGATTAGTAGCACTGTTGCTGACGGTACCGGCGAGCGTGTTTGGGCGTAGCTCAACATCGAGGCTGACTGTCGTACCGGCGGCGGGGCGGCCCGTAACCACATCGGCAAGCGCAATCGTGACAGGATCATAGCCGGGCAAAGCCACAGCAACAGCATCATCCGGCTGCCACGCAGTTGTGCTATAGCTACCATCGGCATTCAAGGACACGCTGTTTGGGCCAACCGTGAGGTTGGCCGCGGCAAGTGGCTGCCCCGTGTAGCTATCGGTGATCGTGCCTTCGAGGGGTACGGTGTTTGCGCCGCAGGCGGCCAGTGCCAGCACTGCTACGAGGCATAGGAATGGGGTAATGAGCCTTTGGATCAATGTGGCTTCTCCTTCTGCTGTTCGTGGTTGGTCGCGGCGTTGTATCGCCATACAGTCTATTATCGGTGTGGGCAACGCGCTGTGGAGCGCGACATTTGGCAGCACCTCAAAATCGTGGTCTGCTGTATGATAAGGGCTTGTTCCATGCCTGTCAAGCGTATGCAGTGACGCAAGGCACACTACTGCCCTGATGCGAAAATTGCCTGCAACGCGGCGGCGGGGTTGTCCAGATCGGGCAGGAGCGCATCAGGGGCGTGGGCGGCCAGCTCTTCCAGCGTATACGGTCCGGTTGCTACCGCCACCGTGCGTGCGCCGCTCTGCTTGCCACAGCGAATGTCGTTGGGCGTATCCCCGACAATCACCACCTGCTCTGGGGCAAAGCTGCGCCCGTAGTATTGCTCAGCCCGCTGCACCGCAAGCGGCAACAGTCGCGCCCGATCATGGTCATCGTTGCCATACGCCCCCGCCGCGAGGTCAAGGTAATCGAGCAAGCCCGCGATAGCCAGCTTGCGTTCGGCGATGGGCGCGATGTTGCCCGTGAGCGGAGCCTGCGCCACCCGCCCGGATAGGAGCGGCAGCAGCTTGGCCACGCCCGGCAGCAGGCGGGTGCGGGCCCGCAGATCGGGGGTGCGCCGCTCGAACTCAGCCACATACACGGCGGTAAACTGTTCGAGGCGATCACGCAGAGCTTCGGGGGTAATGTCGGGGTAGGCATCGTGGATGATCTGGCGATCCGTTTTGCCCGAAAAGAAGGTCCGTTCACGCGGCAGCGTGCCCCCAAAGACCTGCTCCATTGCCGCTCGCATCACCTCGCCCCCAACCCCGCCAGTGGTCAGCAGGGTGGCATCTACATCCCACAGAATAAAGTAATCCGGGTTAATCACCAACGCCTCACGATCTAGGTTCACAGCCGTGCCCGCCAATAGTCGAGCAACTCGGCGACAATCTCCGGCATCATGATCTCCGGTTGCCACCCTGTCGCCGCCCGCAGCTTGCGGTTATCGCCGACCAACAACGGCTCATCCGTCGGACGTAGGCGCGTCGGGTCAACTTGCACCGTCGCGGCGGCGTGCCCATGGGCCTGCACCAATGCGACAATCTCGCCGATTTGGGTGGCAATGCCCGAACAGAGATTGTAGACCTGCCCGGCGGGGGCGTGTTCGAGCAGCAGCCACAGCCCGCGCACAGCATCCCGCGTGTGGCTGAAATCGCGCCGCGCCTCGAGATTGCCAACGCGGATGATCGGCTCTTGCATGCCGCGCTCGATCATGGCCATTTGCTTACAGAACGTCATAATCGCAGTGCGGTCATTCTGGTGCGGCCCAACATGATTGAACGAGCGCGTCACTACCACATGCAAGCCATAGCTCGCCGCATATTGCAGCCCGACCAACTCGGTGGTGGCTTTGCTCACCCCATAGGGGCTAACCGGACGCAGCGGCTGGCTCTCACTGATCGGCGTATCTTCGGGGCGCACCGGGCCGTAGGCGGCACTGCTGCCCGCCAGATGCACGCGGGCGGTGGGGCAGGTGCGGCGCACCGCCTCTAGCACATTGATCGTCCCCTCAACATTCGTCCGCATCGTGACAATCGGGGCATCCCACGAGGCACTCGGATAGCTCTGCGCGGCAAGGTGGAAGATGCGCTCCGGCACAATCCGTTGCAGCGTTTGCAGCAGCACAAAGGGATCTTCAATATCGCCCTCGTGGAACGTGACCTGCCCCGCGAGGTGTTCAATCGGGCGGGGATCGCTGCGCCACCGTTTGAAGGCGTGGATCTCCAGATCGGGGCGATCCAGTGCCAGCAGATAATCCGCAAGGGCACTGCCGACAGGGCCCGTTATACCCGTGATGAATACGCGCACCGTTGATGTACTCCTTGCATTCCTTGCGTAGCTTGAGCCGGATGTGGCGGAACTGAGGGCTGAGCTTACATGGATTAACAGTTAACATATCAATAATATCCTTAGACTTACGACTTCATACCGGGGCAGAGGAAGTTGGTGAGATCAGCAAGAAATTTTTGCTGAAGCTCCGTGCTTTCAGCGATCTGGGTAAGATTATACACTGTTGAAAGCTTTCCTTGCTTTATGCGTGTTGCCGCCTCAACAGCAACACGTTCAACAATGATAGTTGCAATAAACGTAAGCTGGGGAGGTGTCTTGTTCATTTGCTCGCAAGCCAGCAAAATACGATCAAATGCACTCACAGCCGTCTTCCAGTGTTCATCAGAGCCAGCCGGATCGGCCCCACCTTTTAGCTCGGCCGCCCACGGATACGAGGATCGAGTATCTTCAGCAACCAAATCGGAGCCAAATTTTGTTCGCTTACCATTGGCAACGTCCACATAATTTGGCGATCCACACATAAACGAGTACCATTATGGAGACCTATTTCTTGATACTTTACGCGATTTGTGTGAAGGTGATTTAAGAAGTTTTGCAGCGAATCTGATGAGTCAATCTCAGAAACTTTCAATTCTTGAGATCGAGGCCGTTGTTTAGCGAGTGCTTCAGCTTCAATATCAACTAATTGCCCTTTCACAGTGTATTTGATATACTCTAATCGGTTGATTTGATAAAGATGCATAATTAATAGTGAAAGAACTTCTTCATAGGCTAGCCTACCGATCTCATTGCGCCATACCCCTCCCAAACTATCACCGATATTGGTATACAACATTTCACTAGCAAGTTGCGATGTTACTGTACCTCTAGCGAGGATGATGTTGCTGATTGTCGAGTTAAGATACCGTGACACAACCAGCGCCTGGTCAGCACTAATAGCCTGTAGGGACACTTCGTATCTTTCTGTTGAAAGTTTAATATCACGCATTGCTTTGTTTGAGAGCATTGCAAGATTACGATAATAGCTAAGAAGCTGCGGTGTCTCTACAATAGCTGAAGGTGAACAGAAGAAAACGGGATACGCGACTTTACTACTGTCAAGAATAGATAAGACTTCTTCTGGATCAATGCCCCACTTATCTGCTTGGTCTCGCCATTCTTCTTTGTCGTAAGTAGATGACAACTCAGCTACACGGCTTACAAGATTATTAACACCTAGTGCTTGCAATGAATTGATCAGAAAAACCCCACGTCGAATAGCATTACGCTCAACGGCAGTACGAATTTCGTCAAGAGTACTGGCAAAAGGAGGCAACGCTGATGACTTCGGGATACCAGTCATTTGTTCTTCTTCCAAACGTAGACCCCTTTCCGTAACTCAGTGCGCCCATATAAACCCATCTGTTGACTACTATTTCCTTTGCCCTTCGGTAGCGACCAGATGTGTTCTACCTCTAACCCATAAGCCGCCGCCATATTTGATAGGATCAGATCAACCGGTATTTCCTCACCACCATAGCGAACGTTGTCATTTATCATAATAATATGTCCGTTTGGGGCAAGCAACTGTGACATTTCAAAAACAATGAAAGACATTTCATAAAAGTAATTACGTATCATACGAACTACATTTGGGTTGTTGAGAAGATTGGACTCTCGCTGCTGTTCAAGTATTTCAAGAACTTCATGCAACCCACATTGAGCTTCGTACACGGCAGTTATTTGGTCAAAATCAGCTATACGGGCGAGACCTTGATAGAGCCTTCGCATGTGCTGCTGCTTGTCTTTATTTTCCACAGTGCAAGACAGCATAGATTGTCGAAGGTGCGTTACGTCTTCATGCCGATAACCGAGATACACTAATTCCAGTGCATATGTACGAGTGTAATCGTAGCGATTGCAGTAGGGAGGCGAAGTTAAAATAACATCAAAACTTTCTTTGTCTAGCGTGGGCAGAATGTCTAAACTTGAACCTACATATACCGTTGGATACTTACTACCTATATCCCAGTTAGAGCCAAAGATCCTGTACGACATAAGATCAGAAGCTATTTGGGAAAGCTTCATCGTAATTGCTTCGCGGAAACTCCAGATCTTCTCTTTGAAGAAAGGCTTCTTGCCTAATGAACGTCCTGAACGGGCATCCCAGCGCAGAAACTGTCCATCTTTCCGCGTGTAGCTAATCTCTTCAAGGATACAAAAAGCGGCAAACTCCAAAAGTTGCTGTATCTGTTCATCTGCAATATTTGTCATACAATACGACAAGTAGCCAATAAGTTCGCGCTCGGCTTCAGGGATATACGCTCCATGTGTGATTGGAATATGCTGAAACGCATAGGCTTCGTCGTAATAGTCGGTGAAATCAAGTGAAAGAAGATTCTGGACAACGCCGGCGAACTTGTGAGGTGATACTTGTTCAGCTGCGACACGAGCACGAATAATGTATGCTCCAACAGGAAGTATCTCTATGCCGCAGGTCTCCCACCCTTGTAATGCTGCGGCAAACAATGCAGACCCCGAACCAGCGAATGGGTCTAGTAAACGTCCGGGAACGGGATGAATCTCTTTAAGTAAGTAGTTAACGAGTTGTGAGGAAAAGCCTTCTCGGTACTTAAACCAATTGTATCCAGATCGACTCTTGTTAGCCTGATAACTTACTAATCTGCGATCTAGATAATGATTAATGCTGATGCGATCTTGATAGGCTTGAAATAACGCTTGCCGATGTTGTTGAAGTGTTTCCAGTTGATTATTCATAATTATATCGTTACGGAGCTTGTTTCTATACAACAGCACATAATCACTTCGCCCCTGCCCTATGGATGGTACGCCTGCTCGATCTGCTCGCAGATGCAATGCAGCAGCAATGTATGCACCTCTTGGATGCGGGCGGTGGTGTAGCTCGGCACAATGATCGCGTGATCGGCAAGCGGGCGAGCTGCGCCGCCATCCTTGCCCAGCAGCGCAACGGTGATCACGTTGCGGGCGCGAGCCGCTTGCATCGCCGCCAAGATGTTGGGCGATTGCCCGCTCGTGCTAAAGCAGACGAGGACATCGCCTGCTTGGCCAAGTGCGCTGATCTGCCGCGCAAACACCTGATCGTAGCCAAAGTCATTGGCGATACACGTCATCGCCCCGCCATCGCTATTCAGGCAGACGGCGGGCAGCGGCGGGCGGTTGCTGCGGTAGCGGCCGATCAACTCTTGGGTCAGGTGCATGGCATCGGTGGCACTGCCGCCATTGCCACACGCATACAGCGTGTGCCCAGCATACAGCGCAGCCGCAATCTCTTGCACTAGTGCATCAATGGCGGCAGCTTGGGACTGCAACGCCTGCACCACCTGCACCAATTCTTCAGCGTGGGTCTGAAACAGCGACGGCATCGTTCGTCTCCTCCGTAGCCCAAACTTGGACACCATGCGTTGTGAATGAGAAAGGCCGCAACTGCACCCCCGCCTCAGTCAGCACGCGGGTGAGTTCGAGCCGCCGCTCAAAGGGGCACGCAAAGACCATAAAGCCACCACCACCCGCGCCCGTAATCTTGCCGCCCCATGCGCCGTGCTTGCGAGCCAGTGCATACACCTCATCCACGTAGGGCGTAGAGATGTGCGGCGAGAAGGCTTTCTTGACTTCCCACGCATCGTGCAGCAGCAAGCCAAATTCATCAATGCGGAGCGCACGGAGCATGCGCGTGGCCTGATCCACAAAGGCTTTCGTCTCATCGTGGTAGCGCAGGGTATCGCCGCGTGCAAGGCGTTGCACCTGATCCTGCATCAGGTGGTTGTCGAGCAGCTGACGATCCCCGATGTAGCCGAGCAGCAAGCTGCTTTCCAATTCGAGCAGCGCGGCTGGATCGGCAAGCACTGGCTCAACAATGACCCGCGAGGCACCAAAGTGGTACACACACATACCCCCAAAGGCTGCCGCATACTGATCTTGCCGCCCGCCGGGGATGCCGAGATCCACCCGCTCGATCTGATAGGCTAGCTCAGCCAGCGTATGCGGATCGGCTGTCGCTTCATAGGTGGCATACAGCATGCGCAGCATACTCACCACCAGCGCGGAAGATGAGCCAAGCCCACTGCCCGGCGGCGCATCGCTGAACATCAGCACCTCTACGCCGGACGCATCCGCAAGGCGGTGCTGGTGCGCGGTGAGCATGCGCGTATCGCCATGCACCGCATCCAGCACGGCTTGGGGCAAAGCCAGCCGCCCATCCCAATCGCGCCCCGTCACACGCCGGCTGACTTCAGCCAGATCGAGCGAGCGGATCGTGATGCCGGGCGTATCGGCAGGGCGCAAGGCACACCGCACAAAAAGGTTGATCGTGCAGTTTAGCACCTTGCCGCCGTGTTCTTCAGCATAGGGGCTAACATCCGTGCCGCCGCCAAAGAAGCCAATCCGCATCGGGGCACGGGCTTTATAGACTTTCACAGCTCACTCTCCTCACACTATCCGCGCCGTGTAGCAATCCGGCGCACTGCCGCCTATCTTACCACAAGGCCCGCGCAGGTGTGAGGGCTTGGATGATTGCCGATGCTGACGGATGCTGACGGATGCTGACGGAGGCGAGCCGGGCGAGACGGGGTGCATTGTTAGTTGAGTGATCGCCCGGCTCCCCAACAGAGCCAATCGCGCTACTGCTTATCCTTATCGCCGCCCAGCAAGCCGCCCAGCAAGCCGCCCAACGCGCCCGCTGCGCCACCTGCATCGGTGGCTCCACCAGCTCCACCTGCTGCACCCATCAGCGAGCCGAGCAGGCCCGCCAGATCGCCGCTCTGCGTGCCGCCCAAGCCGAGCAAGGGGTAGATGTTCTCCGCCATCGGGGGCGGCAGGTGCTTCTTCAGCTCATCCGCCACCGCCCGCACTGCCATTTCTGCTTGCGCTTCGGGCAAGCCGGTCTTCTCCGCCACCGCATTCACCAGATCACCCGCAATACCGGTCAGCGCGGGTGTGCCCAGCGCACTGTTGACTTGCTCCGCCAGTGGTGCGGGGAGCTTATCGGTGAGAAAGCCTGCGGCCATATTGGTCACCGTCGTTGCCTGTCCAGTCTCGATCCCTGCCTGCGCCGCTACGGTTTTTGCCAATTCTTCAAGTACGGACATACGTGTCTCCTTTTGCTTGCCTTAGGCTGATGTACGGGATATGCGCTACTACTATACCAGATTTTCTGGGTTGCGGTCAGCAGCGGGGCGCAGTGCTACCGCATCTCTAGCGGCGGGGCCAGTGAATATCTGCTATACTACCTTTCATGTTTGTTCCAATCTGGGCAGGTATCAGCCTGCACTAGCCTGTGAAAAGAGGTGCCCGATGCATATGCCTGCCGATCTCTATGCCGACTCACCCACCGATGCGCGGGCCATCGCGCTTGTCGAAGAACAACTTGCCAACCGCAATTGGGGAATCTTAAGTACGCAGGGCTACGTGCTTGGCATTGATCTCGGTGTGTATGGGCTACGGGCAGCATTGATTGATATGCAACAGCAGACCTACGCCAGTGCCCATGCCGAAGTGCAAAGCACCAACCCCTACGCGATGACGCAGGACGCGCTCGCCCTCGCACACGACTTGCTGGCAGAGTACGAAGTCTCGCTCGATAAGCTCCTGCGGGTAGGCGTGGGCTTCGGTGGGCCAGTGGATACGCAGCGCGGCGAGGTGCGCGTTGCGCCCCGCATGGCTGGGTGGGAAGGCTTCCAGCTGCGCGACGAAGTAGAGCAGGCCTTTGATACGGTGACCCTGCTCGAAAACGATGCCAACCTCATCGCACTCGGCGAAGCCTTCTTCGGGGTCGGCAAAGATATTAGCCACCTCTTCTACCTCCACCTGAGCAGTGGCGTTGGCGGTGGCTTGGTGGTGCAGGATCGGCTGTATCAAGGCAGCACCGACATTGCCGGCGAGATTGGCCACGTTGCCGTCATCCCCACCCCACCCGACCAGCCGATGGTCACCCTAGAGCAGATCGCCTCCGTGAGTGGCCTGCTCCAGCGGGCGCGGGCTGCGGGCTTGGAAACCGACAACCTGCACGACGTGTTTGGCGATGATCCGATAGCCCAGCGGGTTGTTGCTGAAACCGCCGATCTGCTTGGGCTACGATTGGCGCAGGTCAGTGCCCTTGTTGATCCGCAGCTGATTGTGCTCGGCGGAATCATCATCCGCCTAAGCGGAGCTGCGTTTATCACCCAAATTGCTGAACACATGCACCGCTATCACGCTCCGCATATTGCCCATCCACTGCCTATCGTTGCTTCCGTGTTGGGCGCAGATAGCGTGGCCGTCGGCGCACTTGCGCTAGCATTGAGCAGCTTGGGTGATTGAGCGTTGCAGATGCGCCATAGGCATGGTACAATACGCATTTGAATGAGGCGTATCTAAAATTGAGCAGCAGGCTTTGACCTGCTGTGTTGTGTGTTTGGGAGATGTAGAAGCATGGATGCAAAAGGGATCATTTACGGCGAAACTGCGCTCGATCAATTGATGCAGTGGCTCCACGCCAGCGGGCAACCTCAAGAGCTAGAAGCCGTCATTGAGCAGTATTTGCAATTATTGCGCGAGTTGGTGATGGAGGCGCAAGCATGAGTGAGATCACCTTTGTGGGCACAGCCGAACAGCAATCGTTGGCAGCGGAAGTCTTTCGCCTAATGGTGGCGCAAGGGCAATTCTTCGCCGATGATGCCCCCATCCGCCAGACGCTCGGCAACCTTGCCGATTTCTTGGCGCACCTGCACCAGCAAGAGCACGCGGCCATGGCCGCAGCAATTGATGCGGCCATCCAAGAGAACCAGCAGATCTTCATCCGTGAGACGGGTGAGAGCGATGTCATCTACACCACCTCGCGCTTGGGCATGTACCACCCGCGCCAAGATGTCAATACCCACACCTACAAGCAACGCCTGTACCACCCCGAAAAGCCATTGCCTGTGGATGACATTAGTGTGGTCATTTCTACGTCGCGCCCTGTACTGACCACCGTTGAGCCGGTGTTCATCTCCGATTATTGGCAGCAAGCACCCACCCATAGTACCGCCCGGGAACTGACCGAACGCGAGCCGGACGAAGATGGATCGGGTGTTGCGCCACCAACAGACATCCCCGCCCCCGCGACACTGGCCGAGGTTGCCCTCAGCGATGCCGAAGCCGAAGTCGTGCCGCCCCCCCCCGCCGAGCCAGTCAGCACGGTGCAGGCGGTCTTTACGCTGCCGGATGGTACGGCGATAGATCTGAGCCAGCCCACCCCCGACTTGCTGCAAACCCATCGCCACGCACTGTCGGCAGCCCTGCTCTACCAAATTGACAACGATCCGCTCAATCGGCTCGTGCGGTTCGGCACGCTCATCTATGCGGGCGACAATCTGCCCACGCTCGGCAAGAACGACTTGCGCCGCATCCGTGATGATATTATCGAAGCCGGTCGGCCCCTGCTCGATGCCACGATCATTGACGACCTTTATCACAGCCAACGCCAAGCTGATTATGAGGGCTTCCGCTTTGCCCTGAACTACCGCCTGAGCCGCGAGAAAGACTTCGAGTATGTGGGCGTGCCGGGTGCCAATCTGTGGGCTGCAAAAGGCTTGCCCGCGATTGGTACCAAGCGCGTCAAGGCGGCTGAGATGGCCCAACTCACGGGCTACCTGCCGGATGGCCTCGATGATAGCCTCGAAGACCAGAGCTTTCAAGCGATTCAGGAGCAGGGCGAGGTGAGCCGCTTCCTCACCTTCTTTGAGTGGACGTATGGCGTGTTGCCCTTCGATGCGGCTCTTGCCGCGCTGCTGCCACGCCCCGTGTTGAATGACCAGCGCAGTGCCGTGCTGACCTTCGAGTCGCCCCAACACTTCACCAGCTACGTCGTTGAAGTGCGCTACCCGACGGGCAATCGGGGCGGCTGGCTGCAAGGGCTAGAGGAGTTCTTCCAAGAATATCTGGTGGCGGGGGCACTGTTCACAATTGCCCGCACCGATGTGCCCAATGTCTTTACGATCCGGTACGATGAAGCAGGTGAAGCCTCCGAACGGCTGCTCACGTTGGATGAGAAGAAGAACAAGTTTGGATTCACCGAGATCAGCTACTTCTGTATGGTGGATGAGACGCGCCTGCTAGCGCAGAATGTGTATGGCCGGTTCCGCAACCTGAAAGCCCTCCCGATGAATGATCGGCGCAAAGGAGATGTGGTGCTGCGCCATGTGTTTGAGGTGCTCGGTGAGAATCTCGGCACGCGGGCAGAACCACGCTACCAGATCGAACTTGACACATTGGTGCTTGCCTTTACCGTGCTACGCCCCACATCGCGCCCCTACGTGCTTGACCTGATTGAACGCGATCCAGCAATTGTAGTAGCTGATAGTGGCCCAATCTCTTCATCTATACCCCAGAGCGCGAAGAGACGAGCGATGCGGATGCAGATGCGGATGAAGAAGACAGTGCCTACAGTGCGTGGAAGTATGATGATGATGAATGATCCCGCCTACGAACCGCTCTACGATCCAACGCAGGTGTTGTCAGATGAAGAACTGCGCCACAAGCTGGCGGCTCTCGCTGAACCAGAGAGCCGCCTTGCCAAGCGTGAGCTAGCCGCCTTCGCCGGGCTAGATCAGGCGCAGGTACAGGCCCTCCAGAGTGTGTGGCGCAGCCTCGATGCAGCGCGGCGGCACGAGTGCGTGCAAGCCATCCAGACGTTGATGGAAGATACCCTCGAACTGGACTTCCGCTCGTTCCTGTTCGGTTGCCTCAGCGATACCGATGAGCATGTGCGGGCAACTGCCATCGAGAGCCTATGGGAAGAAGAAAGCGCACTGATGCTCGATTGGCTCCTGCGGCTAGTTGCCGATCCAGCAGGCAGTGTGCGCGTAGCCGCCGTCCTGAGCTTGAGCCGCTTCGCCTACCGCGCTAGCCTCGCCGAGCTTGACCCAGCCAGCAGCCAGCAACTCTACACGGTGCTGCACGACCTAACCCAAGACCCGCGCCAGCCGCTTGATGTGCGCCGCCGTGCGCTCGAAGCACTCGGCTTCTTTGCCAATCAGCCCGCCGTCGGCGATTTGATTGATGCCGCCTATCGCGGCGATGAACAGAGCCTCCGTGAAAGTGCCCTTGTCGCTATGGGGCGCACCGTCTCGGCCGAGTTCCTGCCGATGATCGAACTCGAACTGCGTAGCCCCTCGCCAGCCATGCGCTATGAAGCCGCCCGTGCCGCCGGCGAAATGGCCGACCTTGCCCTGCCCCTCTTGCCCCTGCTCCTGCCAATGGTAGATGAAGACGACCTCGAAATTGCACTGGCTGCAATTTGGGCACTGGGCGAGATCGGTGGGCAGCGGGCCCACGCTACCCTGCAACGCCTGCTCCGCAGCAACGCACCTGAACGCCGCGAAGCCGCCCAAGAAGCCCTGTCCCAATTGGATGATGATGCGTAAGCGTTGTCGAATATCCGCTCCACGTAAACAAATCCTTTTCGCTATTCATAACAAATCAGCTATACTGGTTACGGGTATTATTCACTTTTGGCATAAGCTGGCGCACGCTGACGGAAACTGACCGACGCTAACCAACCGCCTGCCACAAGACTTGACGGAGGCCTTTGCATGGAATTACGCCACCTGCGCTACTTCGAGGCAGTAGCCCGCCACTCGCACGTCACCCGTGCCGCCGAAGAGCTACACATCGCCCAGCCCGCACTCAGCAAGCAGATCAGCCAGCTTGAGCAAGAGCTGGACATTGCCCTCTTCAATCGGGTTGGGCGCAGCGTGCGTCTCACCGAAGCGGGCGAAGCCCTGCTCCCGCATGCGCGAGCCGTCCTCGCGCAGGTTGCCGTCGCCCGCGCCGAAATGTCCGAGCGCGTCGGCTTACGCAAGGGGCGCGTCTCCATCGGCACCACCCCCACCGTCGGCACCCGCCTGCTCCCGCCCGCGTTGGCTGACTTCAGCCGGATGTATCCGGGCATCGAATTTCGCCTGAGCGAAGCTGGCTTGCAAACCTTGCTTGAGGAACTCGAAGCCGGGCTAGCCGATATGGTCATTGTCTCGCTGCCACTCGGCGATCCAGCCGTTACCGTTGAGGAGCTGTTTAGCGAAGAACTCGTGGTGGTCGTCAACAACTTGCACCCGCTTGCCGCGCAACAGCAGGTGCGCCTTGCCGATCTGAGTAGCGAACGCTGGGTGCTGACGGCCGAAGATTACGATCTCCGCGCATCCGTCCTGAGTGCCTGTCAGCAGGTCGGCTTTGTACCGCAGGTCATCCTCGAAGGCGGCGAGATTGATACCCTGCTGCGCCTTGTGGCAGCTGGCTTGGGCATCTCGCTTATGCCCCGACTCGGCATTCCGCCGGACGAAACCCTAACGGTGCTACAAGTGACAGACCTTGACCTCACGCGCACGCTTGGCTTGGCGTGGCGCGATGACCGCGTATCGGCTCCGGCGGCACGGGCAATGCGCCAATTCCTGCCCGAACGCCTGCGTACCGAAGTTGCCACGCGCTTTCAGATGTTGTAACATATGGGTATGAAGGATCGCCGTTCTCAGCCAATGATATTCGGCATCGCACGCCTTGTGCTGCTTGTTGTCACCCCCCTGCTGCTAGGCAGCTGCGGCATCATGGATCGCAACATTGGCCCACCGCCCACCCCAATCCCTGAGCAGAGCAGTGTCGTAGCGCAGGTGATTGCTGATGCGAGCCGCGACTTTGAGCAGCTTGTCGCCCAGAACCCCGATGTGCCCTACGATGCCCTCTTGATTGACGCACTCACCGCGCACCTACTTGGCTCGATTGACCTTGCCAATCAAGGCGTAAGCCGGATCAAGAATAGCAGCCTGCGCGATACTGCCCAAACGATTGTAGACAACCGCCAACAATTCGTGGTGCGCTTGCAGCAGGAGCGCAGCACCGCCTTCCCCGATCTACCCGTCACCCCCGCATCCACGTTCTCCATCGGCGCAACCGAGTTGACAATCCAGATCGGGATGGACTTCGACCAGCCGTTTCGCGCGGCGATGTCGGCAAATACACAGGGCGGCTTAGCGATCATCACCACCGGCACCCAACAAGCCGAACGCACCGAACTGCGTGCGCTACTCGGCGAACTGGAAGCTGCCTACCGCGAGCAATTGGTGCTGCTCGGCGAATAGCAGTCACCGAAGCTAGCCGGACAGCCCCCGAAGAACACCCAGCACGCGCATGATCCACCCTAGCCCATGCCATCCGCCACCTAACACCTGCCCCCCACATTTGGCACACATCGGTATCCCTGATATAATGGTAAAACTATGTTCCCATGCGCCTCCGTGCCACACTGGTTGCGCCTATCAATCCATCTAGAAAGTAGGAAGCCGATGCAACCTGTCCGCGTATTGCTGGTGTGTGTGGTTGCGCTGTTGTACCCGTCGCTTGCCTTGCCCCCCGCGCAGGCCCAGCCCCCTGCCCCAGCCGAAGCCCACACGCTGCTGCTGCACCTTGACCCCCAGCTGCACTTGAACCCCGCCGCGCAGCTCGCCGCGCCTGCCACGCCCACCACAGCCCAGCTTGCACGCACCGTCGCCCACCTCACCCGCCACCTCGATCAGCTACAGGCCTATGCCGCCGAGCCGATCCTGCCCCAAATCTACCTAATCCGCTACCGCGCCGCGCGTACTCCTGCCCACGCCGCGCACCAGCTACAGGCCCAAGCGGGCGTGCGCGTTGCCGAGCCAAACTATACCCGCATCGCCTATCGCACCCCCAACGATCCTGCCCTGCGCGAACAGTGGGCTTTGACTAACATCCAAGCCTTTGCGGCATGGGAGATCACCACTGGTAGCCCGATCCCGATTGCGGTGATTGACACTGGCGTAGATGCGAGCCACCCCGATCTCGAAGGGCAGATCCGCACTGGCTACAACGTGTTCACCGGCAGCACCGATACCACCGATGACAATGGGCACGGTACTGCCGTTGCAGGCTTGATTGCCGCCCGCACCAACAACGGGCGCGGCATTGCTGGGATGTGTTGGGACTGCCAGATCATCCCAATCAAAGCCCTCAATCAGGCGGGCGCGGGCACCGATGCTGGCATCGCCCGGAGCATCGTCTGGGCCACCGACGCAGGCGCACAGATCATCAACCTCAGCTTGGGCGGCAACAGCCCTAGTGTCACCCTCCACGAGGCCGTCAAATATGCCACAGCCCGCGGCGTACTGCTCATTGCCGCATCCGGCAACGAGCAGCAGCAGGGCAACCCCACCAGCTACCCCGCCGCCTATCCTGAAGTGCTGGCGGTGAGCAGCACCGGCACCACCGATCTGATTACCGGCTTTGCGAATACGGGCGATTACATTGACCTCGCCGCACCCGGCGTGGGCGTGTGGACAACCCTGCCCGGCAACGACTATGGCCCCCCCAATGGAACATCGTTCGCTGCACCGTATGTCACGGGCACGGCTGGCTTGGTGCGGACAGTGCGCCCCGACCTGCCCGGTGACGCGGTGCATTGTATCCTTCAGGCAAGTGCTGACGATCAAGGCGTGCCCGGCAAAGACCCGCAGTATGGCTGGGGCCGGCTGAATACCTACCGGGCCGTACAGCTTGCGCTAGAGTACACCACCTGCCCGCTCGACACGCCCATCATCCAGCCCGACACCGAACCAAGCCCCCCCTTTGCCAGTGTGCCGCCTGTCGCCAACACCAGCGACTTGACCTATTATCCCGAAACTGGGCACACCTTGCGCGGCGTTTTCAAAGCCTACTGGGAAGCGCACGGTGGGCTGCCGATCTTTGGCTACCCAATCAGCGAGGAGTTTCAGGAAGTGGGTGACGATGGGCAGCTGTACACCGTGCAATACTTTGAACGCCACCGCTTTGAAGCGCACCCCGCCAATGCCCCACCCTACCATGTGCAGCTTGCTCGCGTAGGCGATCTGCGCCTGCAACAGCAGGGGCGCAGCTGGTGGGACTTTGCCCGCCCCGCGCCCGATCCGGTGTGCCTCTTCTTTGCAGAAACGGGCCAGCATATCTGTGAGCCGTTCCTGAGCGTGTGGCGCAGCAATGGGCTGGAATTTGATGGCGTGGCCGGCAAATCATTCGCCGAGAGCCTTGCCCTGTTTGGGCAACCGCTCTCGCCCGTGCAGATTGAGGAGATTGCGCCGGGCGTAAGTGTGCCCGTGCAGTGGTTTGAGCGGGCCCGCTTTGAGCAGCACCCAGACACCGGCGTACTGCTCGGATTGCTGAGTGGCGAACTCGCAACACAGCGTGGTTGGCGCGAGTAGACGCGCCCCTAGATACCCAGAAAGAAGGACAGTATGAAACAGCGGTTCAGTCTGTACAGCGTGGTTCTGTTGATCGTCATCGGCATCATCGGCCCGGCCCTGCCCGTTGCCGCCAACCCCACCCCCGATGAAGCCGCCTTCGAGCGGGTGTGGACCCGCACCGATGGGGCAACCGCACGCGGTGAAGCGCAACGCCCGTGGTATTGGGGCCCTGAGCCACTTGCCACATTCGATGAGGACTACCTCGAAGGCGTGGATGGCGTGCGCCGCGTGCAATACTACGACAAAGGGCGCATGGAGATCTCCAACCCCAACGACGATCCGCAGAGCGCGTGGTATGTGAGCAGTGGCATGCTCCCGATTGAGATGATTTCCGGTCGGGTGCGTTTGGGCGATGTGGGCCTGCAACGCCGAGCGCGGGCTGCGATCCCGATTGCCGGCGACCCGGACCCCATCAGCAACCCAGATGCCCCGACCTACGATGCCTTCTTCAGCGTCACCACCGTCTTTCTCGATAGCCGCCTCCAGCCCATCTCAGCTAGCCCCATCGGGCCTCAGGTAGGCGACAACCCCGCCCCACCGCGTTTCGGCGATCTCGTGGCCGAAGGACTAGATGCAAATGGAGATATTATCCGTCGCCCCGAACTAGCCGCCGCACACGCGGGCACCCGCCTTGTCTACTATGATGGCACCCTCAGCCACAACATTCCGCAGGTGTTCTGGGATTTCCTCCAGCAGATTGAGCAGGTTGCCCTGAATGGCGAGAACCGCGCCGATATGCCCATTGACTGGCTGTATCTGGTAGGGCATCCGGCAAGCGAACCGTACTGGATTACAACCAATGTAGATAACCAACCAACCGATCTGCTGGTGCAGGTGTATGAGCGGCGCGTCCTGACCTACAACCCCGCCAACCCGCTTGGCTGGCAGGTGGAGATGGGCAACGTCGGCCAGCACTACTTGACGTGGCGGTATGAACTGACCGCCCCGCCGCCGCCGCCGAGCTTTGACCGCCCGCCCAACGTCAGTGCCACCGCTACGCCAGAGCAGGCTCCGGCCGGAACCGATTTCGCCCTTGTGCTGTTTGGCTTCGCGCCGGGCGAGGAGATCAGCCTGTGGGTAACGCTACCCGATCAGTCGGTTGTCTCTGCACCAGAGCTAGGCATCGCCACCGCAACGGGCGAGGCATCGTTGTTTGGGCGCACACCAATCACGCTATTCACACGCCGCAGCGATCCGATTGGGGTATGGGCAGTGACGGGGCAAGGCAACCGCAGCGGGCACACCGCAATTGCATACGTGGCGGTGCTACCGAACGAGTAGCGGGAGGAGCGATTAGGGCGATTGCGGGGATGGGGGGTTCGGAGGCACGGCTTGCGGCACACTGAGCCATCCCTGCATCCCTGCATCCCTGCATCCCCCTGACACCTACGCACCTGAAACCTGATCTACCACAACACAATCCCGCGCTTGCGGGCAATCTCATCTTTATGCTTGCGGAACATAATATCATACTCCGTGCCTTTGATCTCACGGCTATATGAAGCAAGGATCTTCTCAACTTCCGCGTCTAGCTCTGCTTCCTTTTGGAGATCAGCCACCAGAAAGTCGTAGATCTGCTTGACGCGCCGCGCCCGCCCCGCACCACGTTTGCTGCTCGGCGGGTCGCGGTAATCGAGCATCTGCCGTTGCTGAAGCTCATCGTGCAAGCGTTCAGCAATTCGCCGCACTTTATCTTCACTGAGGCGCATCACAGGCTCCTTTCAAGCGAGCGCGAGACTGACCTACGGCGGCGCGCCATTCCGAGCGCAATGTCACGCCGCGCAGGTCGGTATTGGGCTAGCGGGTGCTAGCGGGTACTGCCAAGTGCTGCCGGAATGTACAACTGATTCATGTAATCGGTGAGCATGCGGCGCATGCTGAACTGAGGCGCACAGGTGCGAATCGACTCCTTAGCCACTGCCAGCCATGCATGCGGCACGCCATCCTCATCCCGATCATAAAAGGCTGGGATGATCTCATTTTCCAGTAGCACATACAGCGATTGGGCATCATTCCAATCCTGCTCCTCAGGACTCATGTACTCACGCTCGTCGCCAATCGCCCAGCCGTTTTTGCCGTTGTAGGCTTCCGGCCACCAGCCATCCAAGATGCTCGCATTGGGCACACCATTCAAGGCGGCTTTCTGCCCGCTCGTGCCGCTCGCTTCATACGGGCGGCGCGGGGTGTTCAGCCACATGTCCACGCCCTGCACCATCGCCCGCCCGACGGCAATATCATACTCCTCGACAAAGATCACCCGCCCTTGAAAGCCGTGCTGAAATGCCATCTGGTAGACATCTTGGATCAGGTGCTTGCCGGGGTTGTCGGCGGGGTGGGCTTTGCCAGCAAAGATAATCTGCACTGGACGATCCGCCCGCATGAGGATATTCCGCATGCGCTCGACATCCTTAAACATCAGCGTAGCCCGTTTGTAGGTAGCAAACCGCCGCGCAAAGCCAATCGTGAAATAGGTATCGTTCAGTACGGCGGGCGGCTGCGCGTTGGGATTGTTGTGCAGCAGGTGTGCGTTGTAGCGTTCGCGGGCAAAGCGGATCAGGCGGCGGCGCAGTTTCTCGCGCACAGCCCACAGCTCGGCATCAGGAATATCCTTGACCGTATCCCATGTGATCGGATCATCGAGGTTGCGCTCCCAATCCTTGCCAACATAGGTATCAAACAGTTCGCGCATTTCCGCTGCAAGCCACGAAGCCGTATGGATCCCGTTCGTTACATGTCCAATCGGCACCTCGTCGCGGATCGTATCGGGGTAGAGCCAATTCCACATCCCGCGTGCGACATACCCGTGTAGCTTGCTCACGCCATTACGCAGAGCAGTGGTTCGAATAGCCAGCACCGTCATGGCGAAGGTAGGCCCCCAGCTCTGCTGCTGGTGGGCAACATTGAGAAACTCCTCGCGGCTAATGCCCAGTTGGGGGTAGTAGTCCTTGAAGAACTTTTCGATCATCGGCACGGGAAAGGCATCATTGCCAGCTGGTACGGGCGTGTGCGTGGTGAACACCGCGTGGTGGCGAATATCCTCCATCGCCGCGTGGAAATCCTCACCCTGCTGCACCCGCTCGCGGGCTAGCTCCAGCGTCAGAAACGCCGAGTGCCCCTCGTTCATGTGCCACACCGTTGGGGCCAGCCCCAGCCGCCGCAGGGCCCGCACCCCGCCAATGCCCAGCACCATCTCTTGGGCAATCCGCATCTCTTGATCGCCGCCGTAGAGCCGCGCCGAGAGTTCGCGGTCTTGCCGGCTGTTCGGGTGGATGTCGGTATCCATCAGGAGTAGCCGCACACGCCCAACTTGGATCTGATAGACTTTGGCGTAGATCTTGCGGCCGGGTAGCTCGACGGTGACAACGACTTCATCGCCATCGGCCGTGCGGGCGGGGGTAGCGGGGGCTTCGGCAAAGACGAGCTTGGGGTACTCAGCGTTCTGCCAGCCGCTCGGATCGAGGCGTTGGCGGAAGTAGCCCTGCGGATAGATGAAGCCCACCGCTACGAATGGCAGGGCCATGTCGCTGGCTTCTTTGACGTGATCGCCGGAGAGGATCCCCAAACCGCCAGAGTAGATCGGTAGCGATTCGTGCATGCCAAATTCGGCACTGAAGTAGGCGATCATGTGCCCTTCGGCTTCGGGATGGTTGCGCCTGAACCACGTGTCTTCGGTGCTCATGTAGGCATCGAATGCCGCCAACACTGCATCATACTGCTCAAGATAGTCCGGATCAGCCGCCGCCGCTTTGAGCGCGTCTTGGCGCACCTCACGCAAAAAGCGGGTCGGGCTGTGATAGACTAATTCCCATAGCACGGGGTCAATCTGCTGATACAGGTCACGGGCTTCCGAATGCCAACTCCACCACAGGTTGTACGCCACTTCTTGCAAGCGGGCGATCCGCTCTGGGATGGGCGTGTAGATCAAATCAATATCTCGTACAAACATGGGGTATACTCCTATCCAGAATGCGAGATAACCAGATAACCACCAATTGGTCTGTCTGTTTTACCAAACCTTGATCATGTTTCCCTATTGTAACTGAAACACGCGGGTTCTGTCGAATAAGCATCGTGCAGGCGATCAAAGGGGGTATAATAGCAGCAGGATGATCTGAGCAAGAGAGGACACGGCGATGCGTACCGCAACCCTCGAAGAACTGCACATTATGCGCGAGAAGTGGCAGCGCGATGGGCTTCAGCTCGTGTTTACGAATGGGGTGTTTGATCTGCTGCACAGTGGGCATGTGGTCTATCTGGAACAAGCCCGCGCACTCGGCGATGTGTTGGTGGTGGGGCTAAACAGCGATGCTTCAACACAGGCGATCAAAGGCACATCGCGCCCGCTCATGCCAGCGGCGGAGCGGGCACTGGTGCTGACGGCTCTGCGTTGCGTTGATTATGTCACCATCTTTGAGCCGACTACCGCCGAGCAGCTTGTCGCAACGCTGAAGCCTGACGTGTATGTGAAAGGCGGCGACTATGCCGTGCCGGATATGACGGCCGATGTAGGCGCACCGCAGGCAGTGGATTATGAACGTCTGCCCGAAGCCCGCATTGTACGCGACTACGGCGGCGAGGTGGTACTGTTGCCGTATCAGGCGGGGCGTTCGACAACGGCACTCGTCGAGAAGATTGTGCGCGTGTATCGGGGGGGTAGGCAATGAGCGATGCAACCCCACTAGAAGTAGCCTCATCGGTGCTAGAGCTGCTAGAGCAAGTCGGTGCGCTGATTAGCAACAGTCACATCGTCTACACCTCTGGCAAGCACGGTAGCAGTTATGTCAATAAAGATGCCCTCTATCCACATGCCCAGATTACCAGCCACGTTGCCCACAGCATGGCTACACCGTTTGGAGCGGCAGGCGTGGAGGTGGTGGCAGGGCCTACTATCGGCGGTGTGATCCTCGCGCAGTGGGTTGCCTATCATTGACGCAACTGGGTACGCCTGTGCTAGCAATCTATGCCGAAGAGCAGCTCGATGCGACAGGCCCAAAGCAGCGCGTATTCCGGCGCGGCTACGCTCAGCATCTCCCCAACAAGCGGGTCTTGATTGTCGAGGATATACTCACAACGGGGCAATCGGCGCGGGCAGTGGTGGATGCAGTGGTGGCAGGCGGCGGTATTCCCATCGGCGTGGCTGCGCTGTGCAATCGGGGCGGCGTGACGGCAGAACAGCTTGGCGTGCCACGCCTTGTCACCCTGACTAGCCTCGCCCTCGAAGCGTGGGATGCCGATGCATGCCCACTCTGCGCGGCAGGCGTGCCGATCAATACCAGCGTGGGTAAAGGCGCGGCGTTTCTGGCGCAACAGGCGGCGGCACTGCGTTAGGACACTGCACTACCCCTCGTGCGTGGTTGCAGAATGGTGTGCCGCCAGCCAATCGGTCAAGTCGCGGTACTCCGTGAAGTCCAGTAGGGCATCCGCCAGTTCCAGTAAGCCGGCACTGCCTAAGCCGCGCACCTGCGCCACCACTGGTTCGGGCAACTCCCCGAAGCGGCGCGTCAGGAAGCGCATCGTGACGCTTGCGCGCTCCTCTTGCCGCCCCCTCTTCGCGCCCCTCCTGCCGCCCCTCCTCGCGCCCCTCCTCGCGCCCTTCCTGCCGCCCCTTCCTC
>JAAUTZ010000032.1 GCA_012031225.1 Chloroflexaceae bacterium | reverse complement strand
TTGTCTTCCTGCCCCTGAAGCCTGCCCCTGAATGCCCGCCCGCCCCTGCCGCGTGGAACTGATTCGCCCCCTGAAGCGTTGTTGTAGAGAGAGAGGAACAGTGCTATACTAGCGGTAATGATGAAGAGCTACACGCGCTATGTGCTAGCTAAAGGCGGGATGCACTGATCCGCCGCATCTGTTTGCAGGGGAGGATTAATCCAATGGCTGCACGACAACACAGGATTATGGCCATAGTGCTAACCCTAGCGGTAGTCTTGCCGCTCCTGAGCCTGCTGTTCAGCATACCCGACTCCGCCCGCGCTAGCCGTGACCGGATCCCGCAGAGCCTTGAGCTTGCGCCTGTCACCTCACTGCGCGCCAATTTTGTCAGCACCGTTAATAAGATACCGGTGCGGGTGTGCCAAGAGCAATGGGCCACCGCAACCCGCATGCACGGCACATGCAATCATCTGGTGACGCTGAATATCCCTGAATTGCAGATCGAGCAACGCGCCGGCGATACGGTTGAGTATGTCTTCTTTGATGGCATGTACTACGAACGCCGCAACGACGATCCGCTCTGGGATGCGCTGAGCGACCCCAACTACCGCGCCGATGCCACGCTCAACGCGGTGCTGTTCAACAATGGGCAGTTCCCCGCTGCGGGTGTCCTCACCGAAATCGGGCAAGCTACCGTCGCCACCACCATCCGCACGCTTGCGCCCACGCCTACGCCACGGCCCTTCGTAACTACACCATTCAGCTTCACAAGCCCCTTTAGCCTGCCTATCGTCTTTCCGACTAGCCTACCGATCAATCTGCCCGACACATCCGAAGATCCCGCTGATCCGGCGCAGGATGGGCCCGCCCAACCGATCCCAACTCCAGTAGCGATACCCAGCTTCCCGATCAGCAGTACCCCACCGCTCACGGGCACGCAGCCAATCACCCGCCCGATCATTCCAGTCACCCCGATCACCCCCACCCCAGAGCCGGAATTTATCACGCAAGAGGTGGAGATCCCCGTGCGCCACTTCCAATTCTGGTCGCTGGATCGTCAGCGCAATACGCTGAGTGGCGGGCAGTTCGTGTATGATATTTTCGTGTCCGAGCTTGGCTACGTCTACAAAGAGCAGTTCAATTCACGCGGGCGGTTCCGTAGCATTGGCATCGCCGAAATCGAAGAGATCTGGGTCTACGCCGACCCGAATGCACCCGTCAGCGTCGCGGCTCCGCGTGCCGAGCAGGTGCGTACTGCCCCACAGGGCGCACCCACGCTCCCCAGCACACCGGATGGCGCATCGTGGCTACGCTAATGCGCCGCGCCGCCTTGCTAGCCCAACGCTGAGGACGAGCTGTGCAATCCACCAAACAATGGCTCTTGACCTACGGCGGGGCAGTGATGCTAACTGCGCTCGCCGGATTGAATATCTGGCAGGGCGATTACTGGTTTGCGGCGGGGGCAATCTGCCTTGCGCTCGCCAGCATCCTCTACCAGCGCAACCAGCACGCGCCCCTGCCCCTACTCTGGCAACGGATCACCAATACGCTCACCGTGTTGGGTTTTGGAGTCATGGTGCTGTCGCTGTTCGGTGCGCTCCCCTAGCTCCGCAGGATTTCGGCAGACTATACATATGATGAGGAGAACCCTATGACCACCCAGAAACCGCTCTTGCTTGCCCTTGCCACTGGGCAAGCGAGCCTGCTCGATGAGCCGGTACGCATGCTGATTGGCGGTGAGCTAGCTGATGCTGCTTCCGGCGCAACGTTCCCGACCTACAATCCGGCGACTGGTGCAGTGATTGCCAATGTTGCCGCTGGTGCCGCCGCCGATGTAGATCGGGCGGTGCAGGCGGCCCGCGCCGCCTTTGGGCATCCTACGTGGGCCAAGCTCACCCCGGCATCACGCGGCGAACTGCTCTGGCGGCTCGCTGACCTGATCCAGCGCGACGCGGATGTGCTAGCCCGGCTGGAAACCACCAACAATGGGCGACCCTACCGCAACACCCGCAACGGCGACTTGCCCGGCATCATCAAGCACTTTCGCTACCACGCGGGCTGGGCAACCAAGCTGCACGGCACAACCGTTCCCGTCTCCACCCCCAATCATTTCGTCTACACCGTGCGCGAGCCGATGGGGGTGTGTGGCTGCATCATCCCGTGGAACTACCCCCTCAATATGGTGTCGTGGAAGATTGCGCCCGCCCTTGCCGCAGGCAACACGGTGATCCTCAAGCCCGCTGAAGAAACGCCCCTGACGGCCCTGTGGATCGCTGAGCTTGCGCTCGAAGCTGGCTTCCCGCCCGGCGTGGTCAATGTTGTCACCGGAATGGGCGAAACGGCAGGCGCGGCACTGGTCGCCCACCCCAATGTGGACAAGCTCGCCTTTACCGGTAGCACCGCTGTCGGGCGCAAAATCGTCGAAGCAGCGGCGGGCAACCTCAAACGCATCTCGCTTGAACTTGGCGGCAAATCGCCCAACGTGATCTTTGCCGATGCCGATGTGACCGCCGCCGCCCGCCAAGCGGTGTGGGCCATCCTGAGCAATGCGGGCCAGAACTGCTGCGCCGGATCGCGCCTGTTTGTGCAACGCCACGTCGCCGATCAAGTCCTCGACACCGTAGTCAGCACGATGGAACGCCTGCGCGTCGGTAATGGGCTAGACCCCGAAACACAGGTTGGGCCGCTCGTCTCGCAGGAGCAACTGAGCCGCGTCTCCGGCTTTGTTGCTGCTGGGCGTGATGCTGGAGCCGAGCTGCTGCTCGGTGGGGTGCGTCCGGCGGGCGTGGCGGATGGCGGCTTCTTCCTCGCCCCGACGGTGTTTGGCAAGGTGCAGGATGAGATGGAGATTGTGCGCGAGGAGATTTTTGGGCCTGTCGTATGTGCACTGGAGTTTGATGATTGGGATGAGCTGATCGCTCGCGCTAATGATACGCCGTATGGCCTCGCCTCAGCAATCTGGACCCGCGACATCAACAAGGCGCACCGCTTTGCACAGGCGATACAGGCGGGCACAGTCTGGATCAACACCTACAACATGTTTGATCCGGCGGCTCCCTTTGGCGGCTACAAGCAGAGTGGCTACGGGCGCGAGATGGGCGAGGCTGTGTATGAACTCTACACCCAAACGAAGACGGTATGGGTTGGGCTGAATGGAGTGCGGTGACACGGCGGGTGGCAGGTGGCGGGTGCTAGGTTTCAGGTGGCGGGTGGCAGGTGTCAGACAGGCCACGAAGAATGCGAAGGGATGCAAAGAGGGCAAGGATACACCCGCCCCCGGCGGGGGATTGATCCCCCGCCTGAGAACGCCCGCCCGCTCAAGCGGACTGACCCCTGAAACCCGACTCCGCGCCCTAGCCCAATGCTAGTTGGTTGCCAATTGTGGTTTGATAGCAGCTAAGAACCCTTGTTGGAGGGTTCCGAATGTTCGGATATTCTTCATGTCAATCCCAAGATAGACAAACGTCTGGGCAATCTGCGGCCTCATGCCAGTGAGCATCGTCTGTGCGCCCAGCAGCGTGATCGCCTGCGCCGCTTGCAACAGCACTTGGGCAACCGATGCATCCACCGCCTGCACCCCCGTAATATCAATGATTGCAACATTGGCGCGGTGCTGTTCCACCCCCCTCAGCAGGCTTTCGAGGATCTGCGCGGCGCGGCTTGTGTCAATCGCCCCAATCAGCGGCATCACCACCACCTTGTCAGCAATCGGGAGCAGCGGCGACGATAGCTCATGTAGGGTATCCCGCTGCGCCTGTATTATCTGCTGCTGTAATTTGGTGCGCTCATGTGTACACTGAAGATCATGCAGGGCCTGCTCCAGTGCGCTCCGTTCAGTTAAGAGCATCGCTTTCTGCTGCTCCAGTGTATGGTACTGCGTGCGTAGGCTGGCAATCATCGCATTGAAGTTGCGCTGTAAAATGCCCACCTCATCCGTGCTCGTCATCGCCACCTGTTGATCCAGTTGCCCGCTCGTCACGGCCTCAGCTGCCTGTGCCAGCCGATTGATCGGGTGGACAAGTGTGCGCTGTACAAGCCATAGAGCAAGCCCCATCAGAGCCAAAAGCAAGCCCAGCATACCCCCGAAGGTAAGGATCACCGCACGCAGTTGTTCATTCAAGATACGCAGCACCGTATCGCCCTCGATCTGGGTAAGGCGTGCTGCCTCAATTTGCACTGCTGCGTTCGCGGCTTCATACTCCTCCAGCGTCTCGCGCAGGTCATCGAGTTCTGGCGGCGTGAACTCGCGTTCACGTCGGAATACCCCCTGCGCGAGTGCCACCAATTGCTCAAGCTGTTCGACACGTTGGGCATCCAGTGCCTCGTGCTGCTCCATATCAATGCGCCCCTGCAAAGCCGGGATCGTTCCAGCATGCATTGATTCGTGGATTGCCTCAGCCTGAGTGAGGGCTTGTTCAAGTGCCTCGATCAATTCGGCAGCTTCATCAGCTTCGTCCTCTTCGCCATAGAGCGCAAAGAACCCCACCTCGGCAATCAACCGTTGGTAGTTGGCATCAAAGCCGCTGAGGATTTGCGTCTCGCGGAGGGTTACCGTATTGAGGTATGTGATGGTCTGGATGGTGGCGATCAGGTTAAGGGTTATGATAATCGTTGCAATAATGATGGGGATCAGGAATACCAGAAACGTCGCGGTCACCTTCCATGCCAACACTCTGTTCATCAAGAAGAGTCTCCTACTACCGATTGAGCTTATCAGAAACGCCGCCAGATCCATATGGATTGAATTTTTCATTATACACGAAACGTTCGGATCTGTAAATGGTTTACCCCCTAACACCCGCCACCTCGCCCCCTGCCCCCCTGATACCCGTCCCCTAGCACCTACAATCTACAATCGGCGGCAGTGTTAATCGTGTTCACGGATTAACCACGGCAGGATCAGCAACGGGCGGGCGAGCTGCTGCTGCGATAGCTCCAGCACCGACAGCAAGGCTTGTAGCGTATGCAGCAATGGCTGCGGGGCTGGGGTGGGTGCGGGGAAGGCGGGCGGCAAGCCCGTTTCGCTGCGGCGCGAAGTGGGGCGCACCCACACCCACGTATCCGGTGGAGCCTCGTCTAGTTGAGCCAGCGCACAGGCTTGCTTGACCGCTTCGGGCAAGCCGCCGAGTGCATCTACGAGCGCGTGCTGATGGGCTTCGCTGCCCGTCCAGACCCGCCCGCCAGCGAGTGGTTCGAGGGTTTCAGGGGTGAGCTTGCGCCCCGTGCAGACGCGCTGCTTGAACTGTTCGTAGGTGTAGTGGATGCCGGCGTGGATCACCTGCCGCTCGTCCTCACTTGGCGGCGCGGCGATATTGAGCAGATCAGCGCGTGCCCCACGTTGCAGCACCGTCGTATTCACACCAAGCCGCTCATACAAGCCGTGCGCGTTAGGGCGCACCGATAGTACGCCAATGCTGCCGGTAATGGTGGTGGGGTGGGCAACGATCCGATTTGCAGCAACGGCGATGTAGTAGCCGCCGCTTGCGGCAACGTTGCCCAAGCAGGCGATTACGGGCTTCTTTTGGGCGAGGCGCAACACATCGCGCCAGATCAAATCTGATGCAAACGCATCGCCGCCCGGCGAGTCAATGTAGAGTACGGCTGCGACCAGTTCGTTGTCCTGCTCCACCGAGCGCAACGCCCGCAGCACGCTCTCACTGCCAACTTGACCGCCAGCATCGAGCGGCGAGGGAAACGGTAACGGCGAGGAGCGCGGTTCCCCTTCCACCAGCGTACCCTCAATCGGGATGACCGCCACATAGCGCGTCTGGTGGCGGCGGTAGGGCAGGTGCAGGGCCCGTTGCGCCGCTTGCCAGCTTTCGAGCTTGAACGGGCGGGAGCTATCCGCGTGTTGTTCAGCCAAGACTGCCTCGATCTCATCGGCATAGCAGAGCCGATCCACCAAGCCTAGCTCCAGTGCTTGCGCCGCGAAGTAGGGCGCACCGTCTATCAGAGCGCGCACCTGCTCCGGTGCAAGCTGGCGATCTGCGCCAATGCCTGCCACGAGATGCGCGAAGCGTTGCTCAAGCAGGCGTTCCGACTGTTCGCGGGCTTCGGGCGAAATCTCGGAGCGGGTGAACGAATCGCCCGCCGATTTGTAGGGCGACACGGCAGCGACTTCCGCTTCCACACCGAGCATCTGCAAGGCATCGCGCACAAACAATAGCTCCAAGCGCAAGCCCGTGATCCACAGGCTAGCAGATGGCGGCATCAGGATCAGGTCGGCGGCACAGGCGAGGTAGTACAGCCGCGTACTCGCCCCATTGAGGTACACCACCACCTGCTTGCCGGCGGCCCGCAGGGCGCGCATCTCTGCGCGTAGATTCTCGGCCATTGACCAGCCGGGGCTGAAGTCCCGCAGCACGAGCACCACCCCGCGCACCTGTGGATCAGCCGCGAGGAGGCGCAGTTGTTCCTGCACTTCGCCAAAGCCCGTCGTGGGGCGTACCCCTAGCATGCGCTCGACTAACGAGGGAGTGTCGGAGGTGATGGGCAGGTAGCCCGTCAATTCAAGGTACACAAAATCTACCGAACGTTTGCGAAAATGCCGCCACCTATTCTGGGCCCACACCCACACATTGGCAAGTTGGACACGTAGCCACGCGAGGGCGGGTATCTTGAGCTTGATCCGCAACCAAGATGGAAACCGTATAATCATGGATATACCTTTGTCTCATAGATTTGATACTTTGTAGTATAGCATGGACAAAGGTGTGTTTTGTTGATTTCCTCAATAGAGGCATACAACAGCGCGGGGCAATTGCCCCGCGCCGCCACGTATCCCTTACTTGCGTGGGCCGTCTACTGAAGTTGTTCCTGTACGCCCTGCTGGATCGTTGTCAAGAACTCGGTTGCTTTCTGTTCAACCTCTGCGGTTGTGAACCCTTCCGCCGCAATGATCTGCGCCAGCGTTTCGCCGGCCTGCAGGCGCATGCGGATCGTCTGCGGAGACAGCCCAGTCACATCAGCGGTGGCTCGTACTGCAAGGATTGTACTCATACGTTCCACACCTTGCGCGATGCGGGCTTCGAGCTGTGCCGCTAGCTCGGTGGATTGCATCAGTTCATTGGCGCGTTGCTCCAGTTCGGCTGCTTGTTGATCGGCTTCGGCTTGGGTCATGCGGCCATTCTCGACAGCGCGGGCGTGGCGCACTTCGGCATCCGCCAACACGGCCTGCACAACTGCCTCAGCACTGCTGCCATTGGCGGCGGCAATCTGCGCGAGCGTACTCCCCGCCCGCACCTGTGTTATGATTTCGGTGACGCTCAAGCCGGTCAAGTCGGCTGTCTGGCGGAGCAGCGCACCGAGTGGCATCATCTCGCCGCGTGGGCCACCGCGCCCGCGCATCATCTCCATTTGCCCCATTTGCCCCATTTGTCCCATTTGTCCCATTTGCCCCATTCCGGACATCGGTAGTGCTGCGTCAATCTGGGTGCGAGGGGCATCTTGTGCGGCGGCAGGGGCAGTGGGTGCGCCCCACAGCAGCGTGCCCGCTAGCACGGTTCCTGCTACTGCCATCAATCCGGTCATTACTGTTGTACGTAACATGATCTTCATTCTCCTTATCGCTGTATCGCTACATTCACACCAGTTCCAAACTGATGATTGTTGGATGACTCTAGTCTAGCGCGTAGATATGAAGAGCCTGTGAAGAAGTTTCACAGGTCTGATGGCGATCACCGGGATCATGGCGAGCACGGGGATCGTGGCGAGGAGCACGCTTGCCGTGTCACGAATCAGGTATAATCGGATGGAAGGGGATCTGCATCACACACAGGAGCAAGATAACGTATGTTTGGACGACCACCAGCGCGGCGCATCTTGCATAGGTCGGGGGATAGGGATTTCCCGAGCCGCCTGCTCGATCCGATAGATATGCTTGCCGAAGCCATCTTCAGCATCTTGATTATGCTCAGCTTCACGATGGCGTACCGCATCTTCCTATTTCAAGCGAACGACGGCTTCACGCTTGCTGCGGCGCAGGTCAACGAACTCCTGCTAGCGGCACTCGGCGCAACGCTGGCGTGGGGTGCAATTGATGGGGTGATGTATATGTTGTTAGAGGTGCTTCAGCGCAGCGAGCGGCACAAGCTACTGTACCAATTGCAGGCTGTCCAAGATGAGCAAGCGGCACTTGCTCTCATTGCGGATGAACTCGATGCAATCATTGCGCCGATCACCAGTGATGCCCAGCGCGAGGATCTCTACCGCGATGTGTACGCACACCTGCGCGAGAGCCAGCCCCAACCGGTGGGCATCACCAGTGCTGATCTGCGGGGCGCGATTGCGAGTGTAGTCGTGGCCATGCTGACCGTGGCCCCTTCGCTTGCGCCGTTGCTTTTGCTACAGGAACACTATCGGGTGGCGATCTGGCTCTCCAACGTCATCTCGTTTGGGATGCTATTTGGGGCGGGCTATCAGTGGGGGCGATATACGGGCACAAACCCAATCCGGATTGGGCTACTGCTGGTCTCGCTCGGCGTAGTCATGGTTGTGATTGCGCTGTTGTTGGGAGGCTAGGGCGCAGGCAGTTCCCCCCGTGCCCAGAAGCTCTGCGCCTATTGCACCGATTGCGGGCCGCCCGCGAGAACAGCTGGATCTACATCGGCGGCAAACTGCGTGAAGTTGCTGCGGAAGAGATCGGCGAGGTGCTGCGCCTGCTGATCGTAGGCGGCTTTGTCCGCCCACGTATGGCGCGGCTGCAAGACCTCATCGGGCACGCCGGGGCAGTGCTGCGGCACATGCACCCCGAAGATCGGGTCGGGCGTGGTCGCTCCGTCGTTCAGCCTGCCTTCCAACGCGGCGCGTATCATTGCTCGCGTGTAGCTGATCTCCATGCGTTTGCCCACGCCATAGGGCCCGCCGCTCCAGCCGGTATTGACGAGCCACACCGCAGCACCGTATTGCTCGATCTTTTCCGCCAGCATCCGGGCATAGACGGCCGGGCGCAGCACCATAAATGGCGCACCAAAGCAGGTGGAGAAGGTGGCTTGCGGCTCGGTCACACCCTGCTCGGTTCCGGCAACTTTCGCGGTGTAGCCGGAGAGGAAGTGATACTGAGCCTGCGCGGGCGTAAGCCGACTGATCGGCGGGAGTACGCCAAACGCATCGGCGGTGAGCATAATGATCGTGGTGGGATGCCCGCCCATGCCGGACAGGTCCGCATTGGGAATATAGCTGATCGGGTACGAGGCGCGGGTATTCTCGGTGAGCGTGCCGTCGTTCAGGTCTACGCGGCGGGTGTCCGCATCCATCACCACATTTTCGAGAACTGTCCCAAAGCGGCGCGTGGTGGCATAGATCTCTGGCTCGGCAGTGGGCGAGAGCTTGATCACTTTCGCATAGCAGCCCCCCTCGAAATTGAAGATCCCCGTATCGCTCCAGCCGTGTTCGTCATCGCCGATCAAGGTGCGCGACGAGTCGGCGGAGAGGGTGGTTTTGCCGGTGCCACTCAAGCCGAAGAAAACCGCCGCGTTATCGCCATCGGTGGCTTTGTTGGCCGAGGCATGCATGGAGAGGACACCTTGCAACGGCAGCAGGTAGTTCAATACCGTGAAGATAGACTTCTTGATCTCGCCGGCATACTCGGTGCCGCCGATCAGCACCATGCGCTGGGCAAAGCTGAGGATGACAAACACCTCGCTCTTCGTGCCATCAATCGCCGGGTTGGCGTGGAAACCGGGCAGGCACAGCACCGTAAACTGTGGCGTGAACATGGGCAGCGTGTGGCGCGGGGGCTGGATAAACATGTTGCGGGCAAACAGATTGTGCCACGCGCTTTCGGTAATCACCTGCACCGCTAAACGGTAGGTGGGATCGGCTCCCGCGTAACAATCCTGTACATACAGCTCTTTGCCCTGCGTATACGCCAGCATGCGGTGATACAGCCGCTCGAATTGAGCTTCATCGAAGGGTTGGTTGATTTTGCCCCACCAGATATTGGCAGTGCTGTCAGCTTCCTGCACGACAAACTTATCATTGGGCGAACGCCCCGTATGCTTGCCCGTTTGCACGACGAGCGGGCCCATATGGGAGATCAAGCCCTCACCGCGACTGACAGCGTGTTCATACAGGGCGGGCGTGGTCAGATTCCACCAGACGGCCTTAGCCTGTGTAAGGCCCAATTCTTCGAGCTTCCGCGCCGAATGAATCCCTTGTTCTTGCATGGTACAGCTCGCTTTCGATGTGTACGCACGTCTGTCAACCAATGGCAGCCGCGGCACGCTAAAGCAGCCGCTTGAGGGGCAGTTGCACCCAAGCAAGAAACGCACCCAAGCGGCTTCTGTCAAAAATATAGAGTTGCCTTTATTATACCCCGCTTGGCATGTGCATCAACGCATATATAGCAGATATGAGAACGATACGTTGTTCTTACAGATCGAGGCGTACCTTCGCGCCGAAGTCCTTCTTTGCGGCACTCGTAAAGTAGGTGGCGCACGCGGCATCAAGCAGATCCGGCGTAAGCGCAACTTTCTCCATGTTGTACTTGGCAATCGAGATCATCTGATCAATAATGTCACGCGGCTGGCACATGCGAAAGGGGCGATGTTCCGGTACAAACCACTTGGCAACCAGATAATCTAGCCCGCGATCATCGTAGGGCACATTGCGAACTTTGCACATAATGCGCCAGATCGCCCGCCACTGGTCTTCATCGGGATCAATGATCTCGAATTTGAACTTGATCCGCCGCAGGAGCGCATCATCGCCGAGATCGGATGGGTGCAGGTTGGTGGAGAAGATGATGAGCTGATCGAAGGGGATCTGAATCTTCTGACCTGTCACCGTATTGAGGAAGTCATAGCGTTTCTCAAGGGGAATGATCCAGCGATTGAGCAAGTCGAAGACGCGCACTTGCTGCCGCCCGAAGTCGTCAATCAGGAAGATGCCCCCATTCGCTTTCATTTGGAACGGGGCTTCGTAGACTTTCGAGGTGTCGTTATAGACGAGGTTGAGTTGTTCGAGGGTCAGCTCCCCACCGGTAATCACGACTGGGCGTTTGATCCGCATCCAGCGGCGATCATACTCAAACTCATCGGGCAGTGCGTCTTTCGGTTCCTCATGCACAATCGAGTCGAACATCTTAATGATTGCCCCGTCCGCATCAATCGTATTCGGAATGAAAATCGCATCGCCCATCAGCAGCGTAATCCGCTCGGCGATGCTGGTTTTGCCATTGCCGGGGTAGCCATACAGCATCACCGATGCGCCAGAGTTGACTGCGGGGCCAACCCAGTTCAAGATCGACTCGTCAATCACCAAGCCGTCGAAGGCTTCGCGGATGTTGTGCCGCGTCACGACGACATTCTTGATCGTTTGTTGCTTGACTGAGGCAATCCATGTCGAGAGCGGCACGGGCACAGGCCCAACATACTGCGTCTTCAGCATCGCATCATTGGCGGCTTGGAAGCCACGCGGGGTCAGCACGTATTCGTAGTTGATGTCACCATAGCCCCGCGAGCCAGCAATATCAATGTAATCCTGCCCGCGCAACTCTTGGATCAGTTCATCCACGATAGCATAAAACAGGCGCATCTCTTCTGCCATTTCGGAGCCACTGGTGCGGCTCTTGTTGTAGAGAATACGGAGGAAATGCTCTGCGAGGAAGGTGCGATTCATCCCCGTCTCAGCAATCGTGCGCGGCATAGGTGGGGTGAAGCGGTTTTCTAGCTTCGGGCGGGATTGCTCCTCAGTCGGTGGCGGATCGCCGAGGATCCGCAACGTTTTCACATCGGTTCCTTGCGAACGGGCATCGGCAATCAACCGATCCAAATCCTCTTTGTGAAAGTTGAGGTGGAGCAGGGCATCGGCATCGTTCGCAAGCGTCGCCTTTTTGATCGACTCCATCAGCGCCCGCGCCACCACATACTTTACGCCATCGAGGTACATATGGTGCAGGTATTCTGTCCCGCGCACGTAGCAGTCGGCGGGATGGCGGGGCATCTCGCGCATTTCATCATAGGATTGCTGATCGAGTAGGAAGCGCATAGCAGTTCACCCTCCTGAAGAATGTGCAGAACAGTTCATTGGGTATTGCAAATAGACACACACTAGGCATCATAGAGCATTACGTCCGCCTGATACAGATACCCTCTAGTATAGCATCTTCATGGGCTTGCGTCTAGCGCGTGAGCGGCAGCGAGTCACGCATTGGACGGTGGCAACCCAACTGTAATGTTCTCCCCTTGTGAGTGGGGTTGCTTCCGTTTTACTATAGAGATGCGTGGTGCGAGTGGCTCGTGCCCAAAGTAGCGTAAATGCTGCGTGATACGATTGTGAGAGAAAGAATGCTCGGAAAACTCCTGCCCACTAAACGGATCACGGATCGCCTGCAACACGGGCGCACCAGCCAGCGTGTGCGTGGGCACGTCCGTGAGCAGATTCGCCATGAACCGGCGTTGCGGCTGCTGCCTGCGCTGCTCAGTGTGCCGCTCCCGTTTGAGCCGCGCCCAGCCTATGCCTCCACCTTGCTATCGGCGGGGCAGTGGGTGCAGCTGGCAGGCACGCCCGGCAGTGGGCGGAGCCTCGCGCTGATCCAGCTCGCATGGCAATGGCTCCAGAGCAGCCGCACCGCGCCGGTGCTGATTGTGCCGCTTGCCCTGATAGATCGCCCCGAACAATCGCCGCGTGAACTGCTCAGTCAGGTGTTAGGGCAACACCACCTCGATGCGGCCCTCGCTATCCCGACCAGCACCACCGGCGAATTGCTGCTCTTGATTGATGGCTGGGAAGAGTTGCCCGCTGCCCGCCGTGAGGTGTGGCAAGAGCTATTGCACCGCCTGCCGCGCCTGTTGCCCGCCACGCACGGGGTCATCACCGTGCAACACGATACGCCGAACTGGGAGGGCTACGCGCAGGTACGCCTTGTGCCGCCCGATACCACGCTGGTGCGGCTATGGCTGGATACGCTCTTGCCGCAGCACAACACCGCCGCGATTATGCAGCAGCTCGGCAAGCAGCCCGAATTGGGGAGTGTGCGCCAGCGGATCTTCGAGCTTGCCCTGCTCGCCCTAACCTATCCCCGCCACCGCTTGCCGAGTGCGCCCAAGCAGCTGTATGCACGGGTGCTAGAGATTCTACAGGCACAGCAGATCACGCTGCCAATGGCAGTCCCGTTTGACCTCGATACACCTACGCCGGATGGCTGGTTCTTGATTGGGCGGCAGATGTTGCACTGCGCCACACAAGCCCAAGCCATCACCCAGACGGGCAATATCACGCCACTGGTTGCACTTGAAGCCCCGGCCCGGCACGAGGTAGCCCGCATGCTGCGCGGCACACTGGCGAACCCGGCTCCGCTCTATGCGACGCTGTGGGAAGCCAACGATCCGCAGACGCTGGCCGTCTGCCTGCGTGAGAACCCGCGCAGTGCCCCGATGTGGGCGATCCGCGTGCTTGAACGCCTGAGCGACCAACCCACCGCCCCGCCGCCCCTGCACGATTACCGCACGGCTCTCCTCAATGAGCTACCCGATCTCCTGCGCTTGGCGGGCAACGCTCTGAGCGATGAGCGTGTATCCCGCTTGCTCACCACCAACGCGGCCCTGATTGGTAGTCTCCGCCTGCTCCAACTGGTAGATCACATAGGGCAACGTCCGGCGACCCGATGGGCCGCAACCGATGGGCTGCTCCGCTTGGATGGCTCCTACGCTCCCGCCTTGCTGATCAATACACCCGCCCCTGATGCGTTGGCACGCGCTATGCGCTTCTATCTGCTGGCACTCGCAGGTGCCGTCGAGCGGCAGCTTTTGACCACGCCTGAAACTGACAACTGGGCGGCGGCATTGTTTGATCCCCACGTAGACCAGACGCGCCGCACCTATGTCGCCCATATGCTGCTCAGTAGCGATAGCCTGCCGGAGAGCCTGCGGACGGTTGCACTGGCATTGTTGCCGGAAGGGGCAGCACCGGCGGCGCAGGCTCACACGGTATTGAGCCGGGCCTGTAGCGATAGCCGCGCCTCTGTGCGCCGAGCGGCACTGGCGGCACTGGCAACCCAAGAGCCGCAACAGGCATTGCGCTTGCTTGATGAGTTGCTCTGCAATCCAGATTGTGCCAGCGAGGTGCAACACGATGCCCTCGCACAGGTTGCCCATTGGGATACGCCCGCCGCGCTTGCGCTGCTGCTGCGCTGCGCCCTCAGCCCGCACCTGCCCGTGCTGTTGCGCTTGCGGGCAGTGCGCTTCCTAGCCCAGCCCTCTGCCCACACTGCCGCCCGCCACGCTGCACTGCAACACATCATGATTGTAGATCAGGCTCCTGATGTGGTCGTTGCCGCAGCCACGCGCCTGATCGGAATGGAGCAAGTGGCAATGGCAACGGCGGATGTCTGCCGCTTGGTAGGCAACCGCCGCGAGGCATTGCTGGTGCGCCAAATCGGGCTAGATGCGCTCGGTAGGCTAGGGCAGCTACCGTATGTGCGGATGCAGGTGCTTGCTACACTGCGCGACGTGATGCAGCGCGAGCCGGGCAATTGGCTGATCTTGAGCAGTGCGCTTCACACACTCGGCGCAATTGGCTCGGCAAGCTGTGTGCAGATGATCCGCGTGGTGCTACGCGCCGAGCTTGCACCCGCCATTCGGGCCTATTGGCAGACGCGGGTTGCCGATTTGGAGGATACCCCTGTGGCTCGCTGGCCCACGCTAGAACAGCCCACCGAGACGCAGGTGCAGCTCGCAGTGCTGTGGGATCGGGGTAGCACCGATGCCGATCTGCCCTCTAGCTTGGATGATTTTGTCGCGCAGCAAGTGCAGCTCATCCACGCCGCTGGGATTGCCGCACTCGGTACGCTTGCCCAGCGCAATGCAGCCCTGCTGCCCGCCATCCGCGAGCTGTTGCTCGAACTTGCCCAGAGCAACCCAACCCAGCTGGCGGCGGTGCAGCAGCTGGCCCAGCTGGCCCAGCTTGATCACGGCTACCCATTGCACCTTGCATATGAGCCGTTGCTCCACTCGCCACATACCGCGCCGCAGCTGCGCTGGCAGATCATCGAACTCCTGAGCAATGCCGGTGGATACAACGCCGTCCTACTTAGTTGGCTTGAAGATCGCAGCGTTGATCCGTTTGTGCGCGGGCGGATCGCCGTGGCTCTCGGCGAAGCGGGCGAACTGAGCGCACTGCCCACCCTCCGCCGCCTCGCCGAGCAACCCGACGGCGAGGCCTACCTGCGGATGCAGGCGGTGCTGGCACTAGGCGCACTCGCCGATCCCGCCACCGAATCCTCATTGCTGCACATTATTAGCGACGAGAATGCTCCCGACAGCCTGCGCGGGGCGGCGGCGGCGGCTCTGCCTGCTAATCTGCGTGTGCAGATGCGCCAGTGGCTCCGTGATCTGGTGCGCGGCGAACGCCTGCCAGTTGAGTTGCTCACCGGCGTGCTGCAAACCCTCAGCCGCCAGCGCAACCGCGAATCGCTAGCGGTGTTGCTGCACTATGCCCAACACAGCCACCCACAGGTCGCTACTGCGGCGATGCAGGGGCTAGCTCTGCTGGAGGATGATAGTGCCGTACCGATTATGCTGAATGTTGCCCAACAGCACCGCCTTGAGCCGATCATCCGCCTGCAAGCTGTGGCGACGCTGATCCACTTGCGCGGTGCGGAGTATGCCAGCTTGCTGCGGACGTACCTAGAGAGCGGGGTGCTATCGCTGCAACTTCAGGCATTCGATCTCGCGCTGCACGCCAATCCCACCGATCCACTGATTGTACGCCTGCTCACCGAGCGTAGTGCGCCCCTTGCGCTGCGGCTGCGGGCAGCGCACGCCCTCAGCCCCTACCCGATCAGTCATGATAGGATGCATGCGGTGCTGCTCGATGACCGCGACGACCAGCATCTGCGGCTAGTTGTCGCGGATCTGTTGATTGCCTCGACCCACCCCCAGACGACGCACTTGCTGTACCAGTGTGCTGTCGCCACGCACACCCCCATGCGCCTGCGCCGCCATTGCCTTGCGGCCCTCGCAGCACGGGCGGTAGCGCGGGGCTTGGCTGACCCTGCCGCCCTGATCCTGACTGAACTGAGTGCTGATCCGCACGCCGCCCCCGCCCAGTTGGATCAGGTGCAACGGGCCCTGCTCGAGCTGATCTTTGCTCCCCCGCCGCCGGTCTCGGACGCGGGGCAGACGAGCGATCAGCAAAACGATCAACAACCTGAACTGCTAGCCCCAACAGCAAGCCCGCTATCAGAGGAGTAACGTGTATGGCATATCGCATTATGATTGTAGATGATGAAGCCCTGATCCGGCAGCTGCTCACCTACCAGCTCAGTGGAGCCGGCTACACCGTTACCAGCTACGCACAGGGGCAGCCGGCATTGGAGCGGCTGCTGCTCGATCAGCCGGACCTCGTGCTGTTGGATGTGATGATGCCCGATATGAGCGGGTGGGAAGTGTGCCACCAAATGCGGCAGTTCTCCGCTGTACCTATTGTGATGCTTACCGCAAAGTCGGCTGATCTGGATATTGTGACGGGGCTAAAGACGGGCGCGGATGATTACATCGCCAAGCCCTACAGCCTTGTGCAGCTCTTAGCCCGGATCGAGGCGGTCTTGCGCCGCAGCCGCAGCAGCGAGCCTGTGCCAGCGATGACCCCCGCGCACGGCGTTGTGGGCTTGGCGGGTGGGCATGGTGCGAGTGCCGTTGTTGCCAATCCAGCGAGCGTCCGCTATGCGCCGCTGCCGCGCTACAGCCCAGAGCGTGGGCCAGAGCCTAGCCCGATCAGCCCTGCCCCCCAGTCTCCGCCCACCGCACCCGCAGAGCCGCCTGAACATACCCCAGAGCCGATCCATCCCGTGCCCAATCCGCTGACGTATGCTACACTTGGGCGGCGGCTGGCAGAGACGCGGCGGGCGTTAGGGCTTTCGCTGTATGATGCTGAGCGCGAGAGCGGGGTGCGCTGGGAGTTTCTGCAAGCCCTCGAACGGGGGCACTTCAGCTACATCCCGCGCCCAGAGCTACGCGGCGTGCTGCACCGCTACAGTAGCTATCTGGGGATTGATCTACGCGAGCTTGTCCGCACCAGCGATCCGGGCTATGCCCCCCCATTAGCATCCGCGTCATCAGCCGCGATCTCGCCCGCCCTCGTGATTATGCTGATCCTCGTGCTCGTGATTATGATGAGTTGGCTGCTGCTCAACATGGTACAATAGGTGCAAGGATTCGCTGTACGTAGTTGAGAATGAGAGCAGATGCAAGAGCAATCAGGGGCAATGACGATCTATGAATTGGTTGGTGGCGCAGAGACGTTTCGCCGCCTTGTAGATATATTCTATGCACGGATTGAGCAAGATGAACTGTTGCGGCCGATGTTTCCGGCTGATCTTGAGCCGGGCAAGAAGCATCAGTATCTTTTCTTGATGCAATACTTCGGAGGCCCGACAGCCTACAGTGAGCAGCGTGGCCACCCGCGCCTCCGCATGCGCCACGCCCCTTTTCCGATAGGGAACCGCGAGCGTGATGCATGGGTGCAGCATATGTATGTCGCAATTGATGAGGTTGGCATTCAGGAGCCAGCCCGCACTGCTATGCGAACCTACTTTGAACGCTCCGGCACGGCCATGATCAACCAGTTTCTGCCGGGTGAGACAATGCCCACACAGGGCTAATTGCACCTTAATCGGTATTGTGCATATCGCGCAGGAATGAGGCACATGCTTCCGGCAGCGAGGGGTTGATGTACATGCCACTGCCTAACTCGAAGCCCGCCAACCGACTGAGGCGCGGCACAATCGAGATGTACCAGTGGAAGGTACTCACCTCATCGCCGCGCACGGGGGCAGTGCGGATGATCAGATTGTAGTCAGGATCGTGCAGCCCAACGTAGAGCCGCCGCAACACATCACGCACGATCCCCGCGAGATCGGCTAGCTCTTCTGGGGGCACATCGAGGAAGCTCGAACGGGCATTGCGCGGTACAATCCACGTATGAAACGGTGAAGCGGCAGCATACAGCACAAACGCGACGAAGTGCTGGCTACTCGTAACCACTCGCTCCTGCACCGCTAACTCATGCTCTAGCATCGCAAGGATCGGATTCTCGCCGCGCTCCTCAAACGAGCGCCGGGTTTCGGCAATGCGCCGCCGGATGCTATCCGGCACAACGGGCAAGCCAATCAACTGGCAGTGCGAGTGCATCAGCGATGCGCCCGCCCGTTCGCCGTGATTCTTGAAGAAGATGACCTGCTGAACCCGCGCGTCTGCAACCATATACCGCCCGCGTCGTTGCATCGTCTCAAAGACCACCTGCACATGGTATGGATCCATGAGGGCGAGCGTCATATTATGGCGCGGGTGATTTACCAATACCTCATGGAAGCCGATGCCCGGCATACTCGTCTGGATCCCGAAAGTCGCCTCGATAGGCACACCATCGCTGGCAAGGGCGGGGAATTTGTTGCGGACAACGCGGGTCATCCACGGCCCCTCGGCGGGGAAGCGTTCAACCTCCAAATCCAACTCCTCATTGCCAAGACAGAAGGGGCAGCGCGGATCATATTCGGGGCGATCAGCAGTGATCAAGCGATTTGGTGCTTCAGCGTAGGAACTGGGGCGTTTAGCACGTTCACTCGCAATAATGACCCACTCGCGGGTCACATAGTTTTGACGCAGTTCCGGCATACAAGCCTCCTCGTAACAGGCGCGACGCGGGCCCCGCGCATCACCGAACGCTATGCGTTGTAGGTTCGCTGCTGATATTGTAGCATAGGCTTGTGCCCCACCGTACAGCCTGCCCGCGCCAAGCATATCGCCTTGAAACTACTCCCCCTGAGCGGCACAGCGGCACGTTTGCCGCCCGCTTGCCGAGTATGCTACAATACAAAGCGGGGAGAGTCGCTGTAGCCTATTCGGATACATGCTCCATGACAGACGATACTGCACCTTTGACGGCGTTCACCTCTGACGCAGAGGAACAGCCCGAACCGCCGGAACAACCCGCCGCACCGTTGCCCGCACCTGAGCCACTATCACCGCTGCTGCTGCAAACCTATGCGCTAGGCGGTATGCTGCTTGCCCTTGCATTCGGTGTGGCTGGGCAGATGGTGTTTATGGATCGGCGTGAATTTACATGGACGGGCGTGATCCTGTTCTTCCTCGCAGGCGTAACGTTTGTGATTGTTGGGCTGCTGCACACCGCCGCCAATGCTGCTCCTGCTCCCAATGATCCCACTCCACCAGCACAGCAGCGCGAACCTTCGCCATTTGAGCAACGCCTGATCGCCTTCTTCTCGCGCCTGCTTCAGCCGCTTGTAGGGCTTGCGCTGTGGCGGCAGCTGGCCGTGCTAGGCGCACTGCTGCTCACTGGGGGCCTGCTCTACATCTTCCAACGCGAACCGCGCCTCGATGATTACAACTGGACATTCGGGGTGTGGGTGGCTGCGATGGGCTTGTTTGTCGTTGCTGTTGCCCCTCCACGCCATAAGTCCACCCTCGATTGGTCCGCGCTACGGGCCTATGGGCAGCAGCACGCGCCACTGCTGGCGGGCATCGTGGCGGTGCTGGTGGCGGCACTGGTGTTGCGCGTGTGGAATATTGCCATCATTCCGCGCACACTCGGCGGCGACGAAGCCGAGCAAGGCTGGGAAGCGATGAAGGTGCTGAGCGGCGAGATCAAGCACCCCTTCATCACCGGCTGGCTCGATGTGCCTACCATGTCGTTCTACTACACAGCCATCTTCATCGGCACACTCGGCGAGACAATCTTTGCGCTGCGCGTGGGTTGGGCCCTCATTGGCGTGGCCAGCATCTACACCACCTTCCTGCTGGTGCGGCGGCTATTCGATCTGCGCCTTGCCGCCACCACTGCCGGGCTGCTCACCGGCTACCATTTCCATATCCACTATTCGCGGCTCGGCTCAATCCAGATTGCGGATGTGCTGTTTGTCTCGCTTGCCCTGTGGTTCCTCTATCGGGGCTACGATCAGCGCAGCTACCGCGATTGGGCCCTGTGCGGGATCACGGCGGGCATTGCCCAATACTTCTACGCCGGCGCACGCCTGATTGTGCTACTGGTGATTGCCGTTGTGCTGTTCCTTGCCCTGCGCGACATACTCCAATATGGTTGGAAGGTGCTGCGCGAACGCTACCGCGAAGCTGTTGTGCTGTTTGGGGCGATGCTGATTGCGATGGCTCCCGTGATCCAGTTTGCGATCCGCTTTCCGAATAACTACAATGCCCGCGTGAATATGGTCGGCATTTTCCAGAATGGTTGGGTCGAGCAGGAGATGGAGCAGCGCGGGGTAGGCGTGGCAGCCCTGCTGATTGAACAAGCCCAACGCTCATTCCTCGCCTTCCACGCCTACTCGGATCGCACCTTCTGGTATGGTACGCCAGATCCGTTACTTGATGGGTTCAGTGGCGTGCTATTTGGAATCGGCTTGATCTACGGGTTGTTTCACGCCTTTGATCGGCGCATGTTCCCGATGGTGGCATGGTGGGGCGGCGCAACTATTCTAGGCGGCGTATTGACAATGGATCCGCCTGCCTCGATGCGGCTTGTCACCCTCGCTGCGCCGGTGATGTTTTTTGTGGCACTGGCACTGGTCAAGATCAGCGAGGTTGTTGTCGGGCTGATTCCCGCTACCGATCCCGCCCGCCAGCAACGTTGGCAGACCTCCCTGCTGGCTGGTGTTGTGCTGTTTCTCGGATTGATCAACATTCGCTTCTACTTTCAGGAGTACACCCCGCTCCGCATCTACGGCAACTACAATGCTGTCGTTGCGACTGATCTGGGCATGCGGGCCCACACCGAATTCGGAGCCGATACCCGGATGTACTTCTTTGGGCCACCCCGCATGTACATTGGCTTTGGCACAATCCGCTACCTTGCACCAGACGTGGAAGGCGTAGACTTTCTTGACCCAATCACCAGTTTGGACGATCTAGGTGTGGTGCTGCCCGATAAGCATGCCGCGTTTGTATTTCTGCCGGAGCGGATCAGCGAGCTTGATATTGTGCAGGCCCGCTTCCCCAATGGCGAGCTGATCGAGATTCGTTCGCCGGTGCCAAGCCGTTCGAGTGAACCGCTCTACTTCGTCTACTTTGTGCCGCGTGAACAGGTCGGCACTGCATTGCCGTTGCGTGTGGGTTCCTAAGCCCATATATGCTCTGGATCCTGCTCGCAACCATCACGGCGTTTGCAGAGGCAACCCGTAACGTGGTGATCAAAGGCAAGCTGAGTACCTTGCCCGCCCAGTTCGTCTCGTGGGTGTGGGTTACGGTCACGCTCTTGTTTCTGCTGCCAACGCTCTGGTTCTTGCCGCCAGTTACGCTCCAGCCCAATCTGTGGGGCTATTGGCTCGCTAGTGTGCTGATCAATACGCTGGCGATTCTGCTGTTTACGCTGGCGATCCAGATGTCCGATCTATCGCTGACTATGCCGATGATCGCCTTTTCGCCCCTGTTTATGTTGCTCACCTCGCCGCTGATGCTAGGCGAGTTCCCCTCGCTGATCGGTGTGGTGGGGGTGGTGCTTGTCGTAATCGGCTCGTATCTGCTCAACATCCAAGAACGCAGCAACGGCTACCTTGCGCCCTACCGCGCCCTGTTGCGCGAGCCGGGCCCCCGCCTGATGCTGGGGGTGGCGGTGCTGTGGAGCATCTCCGCCAATCTCGACAAGCTCGGCGTGCAGGCAAGCTCACCCGTCGTGTGGATCATCTTGGTCAATATGGGCTTATCGCTGGCGTTTGTGCCGTTGATGCTGCGCCAGACCCGCCAGCTGCGCCAGATGCGCGTAGCATCGGGCATGGTCGTTGCGCTGCTGGCAATCGGCATGCTCGATGCGCTCGCACTCATCACGCAGATGTATGCGTTGACGCTAACGCTGGTGGCGTATGTGATCTCGGTCAAGCGGGCGGGCATCATCATCAGTGTGGTGCTAGGGGCGGTGCTGTTCAAGGAGCCGGGCTTTCGTGAGCGGCTGACGGGCACGTTAGTGATGCTGGCAGGGGTGCTGTGCATTGCCTTTGCATAGGGGGCTATGTGTCTACACAGATGGTATATCCTCACGATTTTTTCATCCCATCCGTCTCCAGAATATGGTACGCTAGATACTCAAGATAGCAAAGAAAATGGTATACTGCATAACGTTGGGGGGCTTGCCCCACCACACCCGTGCAGCCTCTCATAGTGCGATAGAATCAGGAGCAGTACATGAACGCGCTTAAGCGTGTCTTTCTGGATTTTTTTAGCGTGCGGGTTCCGCTTTGGCTGATCGCCCCCGTGCTTGGAATGACGCTCGTCTTTGGCATGGGTGGCGGCTACGTTGGGGCGCGGCAGCTCAATCCCTCTACTGAATGCCCCGAAAGCCCCGAAGTGTGTGCCGCGTTTGGGGTATTTTGGCAGGCGTGGAATGTTGCTAGCCAGAATTTCGTGGATAGTGAAGCGGTTGACTCGCAACGTATGACCGAAGGTGCAATCATCGGTATGCTTGATAGTCTCGGCGATCAGGGGCACACACGCTTCCTCTCTGCCGAAGAAACCGCCCGCTGGACGGAATCGCTGTCGGGTTCGTTCGAGGGGATCGGCGCATACATTGATGTGCGTGAGGGGCAGACGGTGATTGTTGCTCCGATTGAAGGCTCCCCCGCCGAAGCAGCGGGCATTCGCCCCAACGATATTATTCTGGCCGTAGATGGCGTGTCTACCGAAGGCTGGACAGTCGAGACGCTGGTGACGAATGTGCGTGGCCCACGCGGCTCGAAGGTGGTGCTAACCGTGCTGCATCAGGGTGAGACAGCGCCGGTTGACATAACCATTACCCGTGATCGGGTGCAAGTGCCGAGTGTCACATGGGCGATGCTGCCCGATGATATTGCACTGGTGCGGCTATCATCCTTCTCGCAACGCTCGGCGAGTGAGCTAGAAGCCGCGCTTACCGAAGCCCAACAAGCGGGGGCCCAAGGCTTGATCTTTGATCTGCGGGACAATCCGGGGGGCTTGGTGAATGAGGCTCTCGGCGTTGCCAGCCAGTTCCTGCCAGAAGGCTCGGTGGTGCTGCAAGAGGAGTACCGCGATGGGAGCCGCAAGGCATCCCGCACCAACCGCACCGGCGTTGCCCAAGATATTCCGCTGGTTGTGCTGATCAATGCTAACACGGCCAGTTCATCCGAGATTGTGTCGGGCGCACTGCAAGAAGCGGAACGGGCTGAGTTGGTGGGGCTACCGACGGTGGGCACTGGCACCGTGCTATCTACCTTTGCACTGGAAGATGGCAGCCAACTGCTGTTGGGTACATCGCAGTGGCTCACCCCGCAGGGGCGGTTGATCCGCAAGCAGGGGATCGCGCCGGATATTGAGGTTGGGCTAGAGTTGGATGCACAGGTGATTACGCCGTCAGTCGTGGACGAACTCGATCCCGATGAGCTGATGGAGCGTGGTGACGCGCAGGTTCTCGAAGCCCACCGGATCCTGACCGGCAACAGTGCCTCGCAGTAACTTCGCAACATTGATATTTTACACCTTGACGAAATCGGAGTGGCGTGGTAGGCTTAGGCTAGCGTTCACCATTATACGGGCGAAATGATGCGAATTTCTAGCAAAAGCGAATATGGCGTGCGGGCCCTCTTTGATCTCGCGCAGCACTACGGGCAAGGTCCAGTGCAGAGCGAGGAGATCGCCACGCGGCAGGGGATCCCGCCGAACTACCTCAACCAAATGCTGATCTCGCTGCGGCGGGCGGGCTTGATCGAAAGCCAACGCGGGCCGCAGGGCGGGCACATGCTTGCCCGTGCGCCAGAGCAGATCACGCTCTACGATATAGTCTTGGTGTTAGAAGGTCCGCTCGCCCGCTACGAAGCCGGGCGTGAAGACCTAACGCCGACCAACCCCGAAGACGGCGAGTATGTCCACGCCGTCTGGGAAGCCCTCCGCAACGCTATCGAGACGACGTTGCAACAGATTACCCTCGAAGACCTGTGCCAACGCAAACGGCAGCGCACAGGCTTCAGTATGTACTACATCTAGCGGACGGACACGCGGTATTCCGCAGCTCCCCTACGCCCATTGTCGGGCCCAATACTGAAGTTGTGTGGATCGGCTCAGTGCGCTCTTTTAGTGGTTGTTTACATCCAAACTATCATGTAATCTAGATTACAGACAAACTAGCGAAAATTGTGCAAAGTATGAACAAGCTATGTGCATCGTGCTGCAAATGCCCTATGTAATGCAAGCCCTACGTGCATAGCCACCATCGGAAAGGTTGTACAGTGTCCCACTCCGAGACAGCATCACTACCATTTGTAACCTCTCCCGTAGCACCCGATACGGACGTATACCCCCGCGTGCAAGGTGATCCCGCACGCGCCACATCTGCCCGCGAAGCCCTTGCCAAAGCGGGCATCGTGCATGATCTGCAAGCCCTTGAAGAACTGCTCCTGACCCGTACTGTCTCGCACTCTGAATATATCACTCGCGCTGGGGCGCATACGGTGCAAGCTGGCGGCAAACGGCTGCGGGCAGCATTGGCGATTCTGGCGGCACGGCTTGGGACGTATCGCTTTGAGCAGACCGCGCATGCCGCTGCTGCGGTGGAGTTGATCCACGCCGCATCGCTGGTGCATGATGATCTGGTAGATCACACCTTGCGCCGGCGGGGGCAAGTCACGGTGCATACGCTATGGGATAACGATGTAGCCCTGATGGTGGGCGATTACTTCTTCGCCCTCGCTTCGGCAGAAATGGCCCTCTGCCCCGATCCGCGCATTATCACCTACTACGCGCAGGCCGTCCAGACGATTGTGGAAGGTGAGTTGCATCCCGTCACCGATGTCAGTCCGTTTGCAGTGGCAATGCGCCAATACCTGTACAAGACCGGTGCAAAGACTGCCGCCCTCTTTGAGGCGGGCTGCAAGGCGGGCATGGCAACTGGCGGCGGCTCGGAAGCCGAGATTGAGGCGTTGGGGCAGTATGGCTATGAGCTAGGCACGGCCTTCCAGATCGTGGATGACATTCTTGACTATACGGGCAATGAGCAGACGCTGGGCAAGCCGGCGGGCAATGACCTGCGTGAGGGGACCATCACGCTGCCGCTGATCTATGCGATCCAGCAGGCGGATAGCCCGTTCCTGCGCGACATGATCGGCGCAAGCGATGCCGCCTCCGATCAGCTGCAACACGCCCTGCACCTGATCGAGCAGTCGGGCGGAATTGCGCTTGCCCGCCGCGATGCAGAGCAGTCCATTGCGCAGGCAATCGCTCGGCTAGATCGGTTTGCGCCATCGCCTGCTCGCACCGCCCTGATCGAATTAGCGGAGTTTGTGCTTGAGCGTCAAGCCTGACGGGTGCCGCTTGTCGGGCTTGGGTTGGCATTACAGATAGTTTGGTGTTGGTGAAATTGAGAAGAGCTGAGAACCCTAGATTTGAGGATGAGGATGCAATTGCAAGATACGGTAGCCGTGATTGTTGGTGGTGGGCGCGGGCTTGGGCGAGCGATTGCGCTCGGCTTTGCGGAGCAGGGCGCAACGGTGGTGGTTGCCGCACGTAGCACTGACGAGATCGCCGAAACCGTCTGGTTAATTGAGGAACACGGCAAACAGGCGTTTGCTATTGCCACTGATGTGCGCGATAGCCAGCAGGTGGCTGCGCTCGTGCAAGAGACGCTGCGCGTGGCGGGTGAACCGCAGGTGCTTGTCAATAGCGCGGGGATTGGGCGGCGTGCGCCCCTGCTTGAAACCTCTGAGGCGATGTGGGACGAGTTGCACAGCACGCTGCTGCGCGGCACCTTCCTTGTAACCCGCGCCTTCCTGCCGCATTTCATTGAGCAGAAGCGCGGCAATATCATCAACATCGGCGCACCGGTTGAGAAACTCGCAATGCCCGGCTTTTCGGCCTACAGTGCAGCCAAGCATGGTGTGCATGGCTTATCCGCAGCGTGGGCGAAAGAATTCCGTCGCTACAGCATCAACGTGAATGTCGTCCATCCGGGTGGCTTTGCCAATACGCGCCTGATGCGTGAAGCCGCCCCCGAAGTCAACAAAGGCTTGATTGAGCCAGATGCTGTTGTTGAAGCAGCAATCTACCTTGCCAGCCAGCCGCCCCGCGGCCTCACTGGCGAGATTATTGATACCTCCCTCTGGCAAGTGCCAGTTGCATCCTAGATCATCGCAAGAGCAAACAAGACGTAGCGAAAGAGTCGTATTGGAAATGTCATAGTCAAGCAGGAGTATTGCTATGTGGGACGCAAACACTGAGATGGATGAGCAAGAGGTTGTGGTGGAGCTAGTCGAAGAGGAAGAAATAGATACGCGCCCCATCGGGAGCGAATTGATGGAAGACTCGGTGCAGCTCTATCTGCACGAGATTGGGCAAGTGGCCCTGCTAACGGCAGAACAGGAGATAGACCTCGCAAAAAAGATCGCTCGCGGTCTGGAAGCCAAAGCGCAGCTTGAGAAAGGCTCCTTTGCGTCGTGGAAAGATCGCCTGCCGTATGAGCGTGACATCGCCATTGCCGACGAAGCCCGCCGCCAATTGATCCAAGCCAACCTGCGGCTTGTGGTCAGTGTTGCTAAGAAATATATCGGCAGCTCCATGTCGTTTATGGATCTGGTGCAAGAGGGCAACATTGGGTTGATGCGAGCCGTCGAGAAGTTCGATTACAAACGGGGCAACCGCTTCTCGACGTATGCGACGTGGTGGATCCGCCAAGCGGTGACGCGGGCGATTGCCGAGCAGAGCCGCCTGATCCGCCTGCCCGTGCATCTCAGCGAGTCAATCACGCACCTGCGCCGAGCGATCTATAAGCTGGAGCAATCGCTCGAACGCGAGCCTACCCCCGAAGAGATTGCCCAGTCGCTCGGCATGAGTCTGCGAAAGGTACGGCGTTTGCTGCAAGCGGCGGCCCAGCCTGTTTCGCTTGAGCAGCCGCTCAACAATGACCGCGAAGGGCGGATCGGTGAACTGCTTGCCGATGAGACCCAAGAGTCGCCGATGGAGATTGCGGCCCAACGCATGCTCCAAGCTGAACTGGCCCAAGCCCTAAGCGAGCTACCCGAACGTGAGCGCAAGGTGTTGCTCCTGCGCTACGGGCTAGCTGATGGGCAACGGCGCACGCTTGAAGAAGTTGGGGTGGCTTTTGGGATTACCCGCGAACGCACGCGCCAGATCGAGGCCGAAGCCCTGCGCCGACTGCGTGATCCGCAGGTAGGCCAACGCTTGCAAGGCTACCTCGAATAGGAGCGGCGGCAACGATGATCGCCTTCACCCGGCCCGATATTGATTGACATAATCAAAGAAGGCGGCACGCAACGCCCATCCCTGTGCGCGGGCCGCTTTTTGGTAGCGAGGGTTACGGTTGGTTCGGCAATCCCTACGGATCACCGCTGCGGCCGGCTTACTCGTCTTCGTCATCCAATTCGTAGAGCAGATCAAGTAGGGCTTCGGCGCGTTCTTCGAGGGCTTCTTGCCCGCCCCGCTTGAGCGCATCCTCCACTGCGGCAATTGCCGCCTGCAAATCGGCAGAGGCTACGCCACTCGTCTGTTGCAGGGTGCGGTGGGCCCGGCGCAGAATGCTTTCGAGTTCATTGCTATGGGCGGTAATGGGTTCGTATTCGCCCTCGATCAAGGCGGTATCGGAGCCAGCGTCCGCATCGCCGAGCAGCCCACCGAAGATGCCGTGTTCCCACTCGCTGAGGAGATCCGCGTCGGCTCGATCAAGCTGCTCTAGCTCGTCGCGGCGGGCGCGAAGTTCGGCGGCGGAGCGGTGCGCCCGTGCAGCCTTGACCGTCATGCTGGCTTGTTTGCCACTGCCCCGATCCACTGCCGACACACGCACGATGCCGTTGATGTCGAAATCAAACTGCACCATTACCCGCGGCGGCTGGCCCGGTGTTTCGGAGCGCAAATCCTCGAACATAAACTCACCGAGTAGGCTGTTGCGCGAGGCAATCGGATGCTCGCCCTGATAGACCTTGATCTCAATTGCCGTCTGGCTCGGATGCAGCGCGGAATAGACTTCTGAGCGTGAGGTGGGGATCGTGGTGTTGCGTTGGATAATCACACTGTAGCGATCCGGCACGATCTGTCCATACTGCCATTGTGCCACCTCAATGCCGAGCGAGTGCGGGGTCACGTCCACCAGTATCGCATCGAGTGGCTCTCCCGCAATGATTGCCGCCTGCACCGCCGCGCCGAGCGCAACCGCCTCATCGGGATTGATCGCCGTTTGGGGCACGATCTGGGTATGCTCCTCTAGCATGCGCTGTACCAGTGGGATGCGCGTGCTGCCGCCCACCAGCAGCACCGTGTCCAGTTCGGCTATGCTCAGGGCGGCATCGCGCAGGGCGGCATCAAACGACTCAAGCGTGCCTTCGAGCAGGTCTACGATCAAGTCTTCAAATTCGATCCGCGCCAACTCAACATCGAGGTGCAGTGGCTTGCCTTCGTGGGTTAGCAGAAACTCCTCGCGTACCCGCACGAAGGGCTGCGTGGAGAGCGCAATTTTGGCGGCTTCGGCAGCCCGCAAGAGGCGGGCGTAGGCTCGTGCATCGCTGCGCGGATCTGCGCCGTAGTCTGCTTCAAAGCGTTCGGCGAGGTAGGTGACAAGGCGTTGATCGAAGTCATCGCCGCCGAGTTGGGTGTTGCCATGACTCGCCCGCACCTCCACGACACCACTGTCCAGCTCGATGATTGAGACATCGAATGTGCCCCCACCGAGATCATAGACTGCCACCAACTGCCGTTCGTCGCTGCGATTTAGCCCATAGGCAAGTGCGGCGGCAGTCGGCTCATTGATGATCCGCTCGACGGTCAAGCCCGCCAATTCGCCCGCCTCTTGTGTGGCTTGGCGGGCGGAGTCGGAGAAGAAGGCGGGCACGGTAATCACCGCTCGGTCAACCGGTGCGCCGAGCGTCGCTTCAGCCCGCTGCTTGATCTCGCGCAGAATTAGGGCGGAGATCTCCTGTGGCAGATAACTGCGCCCGCCCAACTGCACCTGTGTATTCTGGCCCATCTTGCGCTTAATCGAGCGGATAGTTTGATCGGGGTAGAGCACCTGTTGGTTTCTGGCGGGCGTACCGATCAGCAGGGTCCCATTGGGTAGTGTGCCCACGACTGAGGGCATAATCCGCTCATCGCCGAGTGCGATCAGCTGGGGGACACCCGCGATGATGTGCGCGGCTGCCGAAAAGGTTGTGCCAAGATCAATCCCAATAATGTTGTTGCTCATCCGTTGCTCCTATCTACGTCTGCTGGTGCGGTGGGGCTTCCTTCGGGCGGTGTGGCGCAGGCATCGCTGGCAACAACCACATCGGCGTGGCGAATGATGCGGGGCCCCATACAGTAGCCGCGCCGTAGCTCACTGATGATGGTTCCGTCGGGGTGCGTCGCACTGCTGCTGGCAAGGTCAAGGGCGTGGTGTAGGTGCGGATCAAACACTTGATTGGCGGTGGGGATTGGCTCAATCCCCGCTGCCGCGAGCAGATCAAAGACCCGCTGGCGTACATACGTCAGCCCCACCAGCCAATGCTGGACAGCTTCGTGCATGCTGGTGATGCGGCTCATATACGGGGTATCAAGGCCCAGCGTGCGAGCCAGCCAGCCACTTGCTACTGGTGCGCCAGTTGTGGTGAGCAGTTGCTCGCCAGCGCGGAGAGCTTCATCGAGGCTGTCGGCGATGGGCAGCAGTGCTAGGGCAACATCGTACTGATGCTGAGTACGGGTGTGGGCGAGTTGCTGCTGGAGCAGTTCCAGTTCGCTGGTGTGGTGGGCATCGGCGGCCCGCAGCATCTCTAGCGTGGCTGTGGTCTGCTCATACTGCGCCTCAGCGAGGGTGGTTGCCTTGAACTGTTCGCGCCCAGCCCGGCTCACCTGCTTCTCTAGGGTGGCAAGGCGTTCGAGCAGGGCGGCTTGCAAGCTGCTATGCTGGCTCTCAAGCTGCTGTTCAAGGCGCGTCGGGAGGGTTGCTAGCTGGGCCGTAAGTTCGCGTAGGGCCGGCGCATCAAGCTCTGGCGCGGGTGCGGCGGGCGGCTCTGGCGGGCGAGCAACTCCAACCGGAGGGGGCACTGGCTCGGCTGGGGCGGGGTGGTTGGGGCGGGGCAGAAGCAAGAGCCAAGCCGGCCCACAGGCGACGCAGCCACGATGATGTTGGGGGCAAGTCTGAGGAGTTGCTCACGGTAGCACCTTGCGATAGTGTTCGCGCCAATCGCTGCGCCCAAGATCACTGAAGCCTTGGGCCACGCGCAGGATGTCGGCCACGGTCACCTCAACCTGCATCTGCGGGACAGTCAGGCGCGGTAGTTTGGCGGGCGGCTCCCAAGCCCGGAGTAGCTGCATATCAGTCTCAAGGCGGCTTTTCGGATCACGGAGCCGCTCATAGGCGGCGCGGATCTGCTTGAAGCGTTCCGGCTCGCGTTCGGGTGGATGGGTGCGGACGAGCGCAAAGTACGCCTGCTTGATCTCTGCCGCAGTTGCGTGCGGCTGTAGCCCTAGCACAAGGTAGGGACTCTGGAGCGGGTTCGGCGGGGGCGGATGTGTGTCGCTCATCGTGATTGCCTCAATCTAAAACGGGTTGTCAGCGTCGCCATACTCATCTGGAAACCCATCGTCCGGGTAGGTATCGTCGCGCATTGCCATTTGCAGCGACATCCGTAGCATTGGTGTGCCAATCATCTGGCGGATGTGTGCGGCTTGTTCAGCAAGCTCGGCATCGCCCTGTTCGCGGGCAAGTTTCTCAGCTTGGCGGAGGACCTGCCGTGCTTCGCGGTTGGCTTCCTGTAAGCCTAAGATCGTCCCAATGATGATGAGCGGCGTGATGTCGTGCGGGGCAAGCTGCTCAGCGCGGCGGGCATACCCTAGGGCCAAGTCGGGGTCAATCAAGAGCAGATCGTGGGCGATCTGGAGGGCGAGTTTAGGATTGTCAGGATCAGCGTCAAAGGCTGTGGCAAAAGCCACCCGCGCCATCTCTAGCAGTTCGTCGTTCGGTGGCGCGTGGGGAGCGAATGAGGGCCCGAAGACGACATGCTGCATCCCGCGCTGGGCGGCGGCGCTATGGGCGGCAAACACGCGCCCCAAATCAAGGTGGAACGGTAGGCGGTGTTCTGGCTCAATGTGCTGAAGCGCACGCTGCCAAATGTGGCGGGCGTGGTCTAGCTCGTTCAGCAACACCCAACATTCAATGATCTGCACATACGCTCGTGGGTCGGTATCGCTTAGCGCAAGGGCTTGTTCGAGCAGGGGCGGAACACGATGATGGGCTTTGGTATCTATGAGGACATGCGCCATAAAGATAATTGTTGTGTAGTTTTTCGGATCAAAGTGCTGGGCGGCTTGGAGTAGCTCGTAGGCTTCGGCATTGCGCCGGACAGAGCGCAGATCGTCAACCTTGAGGAAGGTCAGATGCATGATCCGCTGGCGGAGATCGGGGTCACGCGGATTCAGCGCGAACAGGTGCAGCAGGGTTTCGTATTGAAACATGGTACGCCACGAGCGGGTGTACTCAACCTCGATTTCTGTCTTGAGCAACAAGGCTTCGATGTTGTCTGGATCAATCTGGAGGAGCCGCACTAGCTCATTGGAGGCGGTGCCGTATTGATCGTTGGCAAGCATCGCTTCAACCATTTCAAGGCGCAGGGCAAGATTCTCCGGCTCGGCTTTCACCAGCTGGCGGTAGACCTTGATCGCCTCGTGGGGGCGGTTGGCATTGCGATAGCATGCCACAACCCGTCGCCGCACCCAGCCCCATGCGGCATCATCGTAGCCGGGTGCGGGCTTGGCATTGCTGCGCGGGCGGGTACGCGCAAGGGCTTGCCACTGTTCGGCGGTGGCGATCCACGCCTGTTCACGTTCGCCATTGGGGGGGGCGTGGGTGGCTTGGGCTTCGTGGGCTAGCGCAAGGTTGTGCAGGATCAAGCGCGGCGAGCCGAGCTTGGGGCTGTTGCGTTTGATGATGTCGTGCGCTGCGGTCCAGCTTATGATCGCCTGTTCCCAGTTGCGTTCGCGCATCGCAAGCATGGCGATATGATCGAGAACGGGGGGCAGGGTGAGGGCAGTGGCGAGCGGCAGATCGGGCATGGCTACGGCGCGTAGAGCCAACGATAGGGCGTAGGCTTGCGTGACTTGGGCGGCTCGATTGATGAGTTCGTTTAGGGCAATCGGTAGCACCGCATGCAATAATCCATAGCTGCGTTCAGGGGCACTAGGGCCCAGTTCTAGGGCAGCGAGGGCATGTTCACTTGCGAGCGACATATTGCCTATCTGCCACGCCGCAATCCCAAGATAGTGTTGGCGCAGTGGTTCCAGCATCGGGGGTACTTTGAGCGCATTGAGTTGGGCATACGCAGGGAGGGTGGGGCTAGGATCGGGTGGGGTGGCGGCCTGTTGCATCGCGTGCAGCATGTGCGCCAGTTTGATCGGCTTACTCGGCAGGGGCGGGGGCGACGTAGGGCTACACCACGCTTGCACGAGCGCAAGCTGTTGCTGCACTGCGGGTCCAAGGTTGCCGAGTGTGCTGAGCGCGGTGTGCGGGTTGCGCTGAAGGGCCACCAGTGCTAAGAGTTCGGGCAGCCCAGCCCATGGTGCGCCCTCTGTCCGCAAGCGGTGGTAGATCGCTTCAGCCGCATCCAGATCGCCCGTGCGGTGCAGGTGCATGGCGTAGTGATAGAGGTAGGTGTGGTCATCAGGGAATAGGGCAACCGCCCGCTCCAGATATGCTCCGCGTTGTCCGGCACGGGGCAGTTCGCGGATGTTCATTGCCGCCCGAAAGCAGGCTTCCGCCAGTGCCGCCTGTAGCTCAGGCGCAGGGTGGGGCACTTGCTCCCAATATGTCACCGCCAGTGCATACTTGCTGCTCTCGAAGGCTTTGCGCCCATTCGCCGGAATAGGTGCAACGGATGGAGGGGCAGCATTCGTCTGGCGGGCATCACCACGCGGCATGACCTAAGCTCCTTCTAAGTCGCGCTTCTTCTTCAGCCGGCGGCGTTCATTCACATCGAGGAGCTTCTTGCGAAGCCGCCAGCCGTGCGGAGTCACCTCCACCAGATCATCTTCAGAGATGAACTCAAGCGCATCATCCAGCGACAGACGCCGGGGCGGTTCGAGGCGCAGGGAATCTTCTGCGCCCACGTTATTGCGGAAGTTGGTCAGTTGCTTCTTGCGGCACACATTCACCTCCAGATCAGCTTCACGGCTATTCTGCCCCACGATCTGGCCTTCGTACACATCCTCGCCCGGCTCTACAAATAGGATGCCGCGCTCTTGGGCTTGGTTCAGCCCGTAGGCGGTGGTGGTGCCGCTCTCAGAGGCGATCAAGGAACCATTGTCGCGCAGTTCGAGATCGCTGCCGATTGGCTCATAGGCAAGGAATAAGCTATTGATGATGCCCTGCCCGCGAGTCGCGGTGAGGAACTGCTGCCGGAAGCCGAGCAATCCGCGTGTCGGCACGACGTAGGTGTAGTGGATGCTGCCGTCATCGAGGTGGCGCATATCGCGCATCAGCCCGCGCCGCCTGCCGAGCATCTCAATCACGACCCCTTGATACTCGTTGCCGACCTCGATCTCAACCAACTCCACTGGCTCATACAGCCCATCGTCGCGCTGCTGAAGGATCACTTCCGGCTTGCTGACCTGAAACTCAAACCCCTCGCGGCGCATCATTTCCATCAGAATGCCGATATGCAGCTCGCCGCGCCCACTCACCAGAAAGGTATCGGCGGCATCCGTATCAGCCACGCGCAAGGCTACGTCGCGTTCAGTCTCTTGATACAGGCGATCCCGTAGCACGCGGCTCGTCACAAACTTGCCCTCGCGCCCCGCAAATGGGCCAGTATTCACACCCATCGTCACGCGCACGGTTGGCTCCTCGACGGAGATCGGCGGGAGGGCTTCGGGTTGCTCGGCATCAGCAATCGTATCGCCAATGCCAACATCACCGGTGCCCGCCACAGCAACAATATCGCCTGCCGTGACCTGCTCAACCTCTTGGCGTTGTAGCCCATTGAAGGTGTACAGCATAGCGATTTTGGCGGGCGTAATTTCGCCCTCGCGGTTGATGCGGGCGACGGACATGCCTTTGGTGAGGGTTCCGCGCTCCAGTCGGCCGGTCAGGATTTTGCCTTGATAGTCGTCGTAGGCACTCGTTGTCACCAACAATTGGGCGGGTGCGCTCGCGTCTACATCGGGCGCAGGGATAAACTTCAAGATGGTGTCGAACAGTGGCTCCAGCGAGTCGTGTAGATCAGTGGGGGCAAAGCCGGCAATCCCTGCGAGGGCGTTGCTGTAGATCACCGGAAACTCGGCTTGCTCATCCGTTGCACCGAGATCAATGAACAGATCGAACACCGCATTCACGACGTAATCCGGGCGGGCCATCGGGCGGTCAATCTTGTTCACCACCACGATTGCGCGGTGGCCTGCCTGCAACGCTTTCCGTAGCACAAAGCGCGTCTGGGCCATGGGCCCTTCCACCGCATCCACCAGCAGCAGGACACCATCTACCATGTGCATCACCCGCTCCACCTCGCCGCCGAAGTCGGCATGGCCGGGTGTATCTACGATATTGATTTTGACCTCGTGGTAGATGACCGCCGTGTTCTTGGAGAGGATCGTAATCCCGCGTTCGCGTTCAAGCGCATTGCTGTCCATCACGCGGGTCTCGACGTGTTGGTTCTCGCGGAAGATATGGCTCTGCTTGAGCATAGCATCCACGAGCGTAGTTTTGCCGTGATCAACATGGGCAATGATCGCAATATTGCGAAGATCGGTGCGTTGCATTGGTACTACTTTCTGTACGCAAAAATCAGCCTGCGGGGAAATCCGCGCAGGGGTCTCACAATATTATAACAGGTTCTAGAGCAAGTGCGAGGAAGCCGGGTCGGTGACACGGCTCGATGTGCCTCGTACAATCTTCGGCGACGGCTTGCTCCGCGCTTGCCCTAAAGCCGCCTACCCTGCATCTACGGCAAACTCTTTGGCTTGGAGAATCCACGCTTCCACTTGGGTCAGGGTTGGTGCGTGATGGGTGATCTTCTGTTGATCGTTGACTTCTTTGAGCTTCGCTTGCAAGTTGGCCGGCACGCGGTGGCGAAGCTCTTTGATCGAGTCTACGCCGCACTCCTCTAGCAAGTTTGCCATCTCTTTCCCAACTCCGTTCAGGCGCATCAGATCAGCCCGATTGTAGAAGTACGTGACTAAGCCAATTTCAATACCGAGTTGGGCCGCCAAATCTTTGCGTCCGGTGTGGGTCCGGGCACGTTCGATCAAGATTGTGGTATTGGTTATGCCCAGTGCTTTCAGCTTCTCTTGCAACTCCGAATCAAGACCATGAACTTCGTCCAGTGCGTACTCCATCAGTCGCTCCTTTCATTCGGATATGGCTGTAGTATGGCAGTTACGGGATATGTTGAAAGTATTGTATATGAGAGTAGCCAAATTGCCAAATGAAACAAATCGCATCTGGGCGCGTTGCCTTGCAGCGCGAGCAACCGCCCCAACCGCGAATAACCTGTCTCTGGGTAGAGTGGGTGGGTAGGGTGCGCTAGGGGGGGCCATGCGGCTCCGCGAAGCTGCGGGCGAGGTGTAGGCGCAGGCGGGCCACACACGCCAGTAGCTCAGGGGCAACCAGCATCTCCGCCGTGCGTGGGCGCGGCAGGGGCACGCGCTCGCGGGCAATGATGCGGCCGGGATGGGCAGATAGCACCACAACTTCATCGGCGAGAAATGCCGCCTCAGCGAGCGAATGGGTGACAAATAGCACGGTGGCGTTTGTCTGCGCCCACACATTCAGCAGTTCGCCGTTCAGCCGTTCACGGGTGATCTCATCCAGTGCGGCAAACGGTTCATCCATCAAGAGGACCGATGGCGCGAAGGCGAGGGCCCGCGCCAGCGCGACCCGCTGTTGCATACCGCCCGAAAGCTGGTGCGGGTAGGCGTGGGCAAAGCGGCTCAAGCCGACGAGTTCAAGGCTCTGCTGGGCGGCGCGTTGGCGTTCGGCACGGCTCCAGCCGAAGATGCGCAGGGGCACTTCGACATTTGCCTGTGCGGTGTGCCACGCAAGCAGCACCGGCTGCTGAAAGACGAAGCTCACTTGCCGCGCAAGGCGGGCTGCGGTGGCACTGCGCCCACCTACCCGGATGTGTCCACTGGTGGGTGTGATCAGCCCGCCTGCCGCTCGCAGCAGGGTGCTTTTGCCGCTGCCGCTGGGCCCAACGAGGGCAACGAAGCTACCCGCCGCAATCTCAAGGCTGATCTGCTCAACGGCGATGACGGTGCGGGCAGCTGGGCCAAACGCAACCGTGAGCTGCTCGAATTGGATTGTACCTGCGTTGCTGCTCATACCTGCTGCATTGTAGCGGGTGAGGTGTGATCCTGCAAGGATCTGCAAAAGACGAGGCCGAAACACAATGCTCTAGTGTGCTATAATGCCTGCATCAGGCGCAGCGTACCTGTGCCAGTTGATCAGCTGATCAATTGAAAGCAACCGATACAACCCTATGGCAAGCAAAAAGACCAGCAGCCCTCCGCGCAAATCCAGCCCCCCACGCAAGCCCAGTACGCGGCGGCGTAGCTCTGCCAAGCGTACCTCACCCCAGTCGGCGTTCCCGCTCACGCTGCGCCCAGAGCACCAGCGCGAACTGTTTGCGCTCGCGTTGATCACCCTCGCGGCGCTCACGCTGACGTTCTTTCTCACGGGCATAGCTGGTGGGGTTGGGACGGTGTATGTGGCCGGTGTGCAGCAGCTCTTTGGGAGTGGCGCATTAGGCATCCCGCTCATGCTTGGCGTGCTGGGGATTGTGATCTTGGTGCAGGAACGCCTGTATGATACGCCGCTCACGGGGGCGAATATTCTTGGCACGCTGGTGCTTGCGCTTGCGCTCTTGCTGATACTCGAATTTCCCGCGCACGCTATCGCCGCACCCGAACGCCCGGCTGTCACTGGTGGCGGCTGGCTCGGCTATGGCATGGTCAGTGTGCTTGATCTGGCGATTGGCCGTCCGGCGGCAGTGGTAGTGAGCCTGATGCTGTTGCTGGTAGGCGGTATGCTCGCCTTCAATCTGTCCATCTTTGGTGCAGTCACAGGCTTGGCAAAAGCCCTGAGTAGCCTCTTTCAACGGGCAACCCAGCGTAGCCCAGAGCGTGCCGCCGACGCAGCCCCGCCGGAGGCGGCCCCTGCCCGCAAAGCCAAGCCCCTCCCGCCGAGTGAGTCGCACCCGCCCGCACCACCTGCACCCGCCGCAAGCGAGGATGAGATGGTGACAACCCCGATTGCGGCCCGCCCAACCCGTGCGAGCTTGTTCCAACGCCCAGAAGCACAGGCCGCCACGGGGCCAGCCGCCCCGCCTACATCCCGCGCACCTGAACCAGTCCCCCCCAAGCAGGCGAGCGAGCCAGAGCCAGCGCACACCCCCGCACCTACCACTCCGCCTGCGCTGCTGCGCCAAGTCAACCGGTGATGCTGGAGGTGCGCCAAGATGCGCTCGAAGGCTTTGAGGCTCCGACCGTCTATCGCGCTGGCCGCTGCCGAGCA
>JAAUTZ010000119.1 GCA_012031225.1 Chloroflexaceae bacterium | reverse complement strand
TGCTCGAACGCGCTCGCCGGGTCTTGGGCGGATTTGATCTTGATCCGGCATCATGTCCAGAAGCGAACGAACAGGTTCAAGCGGAGCGGTATTTCACCAGAGCGCAGGACGGGCTGGCGCAGGACTGGTATGGACGGATATGGCTCAACCCGCCCTACGGACGCGGGCGGGCCAACCACCGAGCGTTTGTAGCCACGTTGCTCCGTGAGTATCACGCGGGCCATGTCCACGCAGCGATCCTGCTCGTCCGGTCGGCGACAGCGGAACAATGGTTTCAACCGTTGTGGGACTTTCCGATCTGCTTCGTGCGGGGACGGGTGCGCTTTATCTCGCCAGACGGGATGCACCCGCGATCAAGCAATACGCAAGGCACCGCGTTGGTCTCCATCGGAAACGATCCAGATCGGTTTACCGAAAATTTCAGCGACGTGGGCACGGTGTATGTGCCGCGATGACCGGAGACTACGAGCCGATCCCCCCCCCGTTAGCACGGCATCTCCCGCCCCACCCGCGCCGCAGCCGCCCGCGCCTGAAACGCTTGACACACGAGAGCTGTACCGCGTGGCGATTGAGCGCGTGGGGAACGGGAGTGTGGGGGGATCGCTCGCGCTTAACGGGCGATGGGAAGCGTTTCCAATCACGCCCCCCCACGCCGCCCCCGCCCCACCGCTGCCGCTCCACGCGAGCGGGGTGCCACTCGGCTTGCTCACCAATGGCGCGCAGTGGATGCTGGTAGATGCCCCGAAGGGCGAAACCACCGGCTTCATCTCGTGGTATGCCCAGCTCTGGCTCGATGAGCCACCGACCCTGCGCTCCTTCTGCACCCTGCCCCCCGCTTCTTTGGCATGGCTGACAAACTGACCCTCGAAGCCCTGCTCGCCGAGCGTGTCAACGATCAGCAGGAAGTGACCGATCAGCTAGGCTTGCAGGTGTGCCACACGGTTGCTGGCTTGGGCTTAGCCTTCGCCGCTCCAGATGCGGTTGTACGCACGTTGGAGCGTATCAAACACCGTACCATAGATTAGCTTGACTTTGTAACCTGTCTGCGGCAGTGGATTTGCGCCTGCGGTTGCAAGCTCGGCGGCTACCGCGAAGGACTCATCCGTCGCAGGCTTCCCGACCAGATAGTCGTTCACTGTGGGGAGCAGCATCGGCACTGGCGCAACGCCACCCACTGCGACACGCGCAAAGGTAATCTGGTCATTGTCATCCACCACCAAGCGGGCACTCACTTCTACCAACGCCCACTCGGCACGGGCGCGGCTGATGCTGCGGAAATAACCAGCCCGTTCAGCATTTACTGCGGCTGGCAGGATGATCTGGGTGAGCACGTCGCTGGGGGCCAGCGTATGCTCACGAGTGCCATCGGTGCCGCCGCCATACAGCTCCTGCATCGTCATCGTGCGCTCACCATTGATCTCGACCTGAGCGGCGTAGTTCATCAGAACCATGCCGATGGTTGAGGGATGCGGAAAGACACAGGGACTGGTATCGAACACCACCCCAAAACGATGGTCGCCCTCACGGGATGGGCACGAATCGCCACCCTTTTTGTAGCAGGTGAACGCCTCATGCCGAAAATACCAACAGCGTGTTGTTTGCAACAAAACGCCGCCCATAGATGCCATTGACCGGATTTGCGGCGTTGCCAATGCCCCAGCCGCGATTGCCAAACCGGGGTAATGGTCAATGATTGCTGGGTGCTGAGCCACCGCGTCGAGTGTCACCTGTGAGCCGATCCGGTAGCCCCCGGCGTGGGCCTCAATTTCTCCCAGACCGGCAATCCGACAGATGTCTACCATGCCGCCGGTGCTGACGTGATGCCGCCGGCGATCCATCAGGTCAGTTCCTCCGGCAAGGAACTCCCCCTCTGCGTTGCGTGCTTCGGCAAGCGTGGTGGCAATTATTAGATTCGTCACGCGATTCATCCTTTCGCATTAAGCGCATCAATAAGGCGTTCGGGCTTGATCGGACTTTCAACACAGCGGATGCCCGTTGCATTAAAGACTGCGTTCGCAACTGCCGCTGCGACGGGAAGGGTACACAGTTCGCTCAAACCGATTCCGCCCCCTTTAACATGCTCAAATTCACTGTCTTGGAAGCCCACCGTCATTTCGGGGGTGTCGCCAATGGAGGGGATGCGGTAGTCCTGTAGATTGGTCGTGAGCGGTTGACCGTGTGGAACATCCAGTATCTTCTCTTCGTACAGCGCGAAACCGATACCCTGAATGATGCCACCATACGTCGCACTGCGGGCCATATCTGGCACATGAATGCGACCAGCATCCATCTGGTGCCACACACGCATCACGCGAGTTTTACCCAGCAGCGTATCAACCTCAACCTCGGCAATAACCGCTGCGTGGGAACGCCCCTGACCGAACATCAGGTCTAGCCCCATGCGCCCCATAAGAAAGCTGCCTACGTATTGCATAAGCTGAGGATCGGGTCCGCGCTTGATTTCCACTTCCTGCGGTGGCACCTGCTTCATAGCATCCAGCCACGAAAGTAAGCCCCCACTATGCCGGATGCCCTGTTCGTCAAACTGTGCGTTTTCAAGGTCGAGTGCTTCGGCAACCAGACCAAACAGCCGCTCGCGCATGAGCGTCGCTGCCCGTTGGGTTGGCGCAACGACTGATGCAGTCGTGCGGCTACCACCCGCTGTTGGTCCGTGCGGATAGTCCGTATGACCAACGTCAACCTGAACACTTGTCGGGGAGATGCCGAATACTTCAGCAGTTTTGCGGGCAAGCGTGGTTCGTACACCATTGCCAATATCCTGCGTTGCTGTAGTTACGCGAAGGCCATTTTCGGATGTGTTCAGGCGAATCACAACTTCAGTATCATAGTAGTGTACCCAGTGTCCGAAAGCAACCCCAATGCCACGCCGGAACCGCTCGGTGGAAGATGCTGTTTGTGGTCGGTTTATCCATGCCTCTGATGCTTCGACCCAATCATAGAGCTTTCGCAGGTTTTCCGCGTCTGTCCATTTACGCCGCAACGCAATCGGATCGAGCTGGTGGTCGTGAGCGATTTGATCAATGGACTGTTCCAATGACCACAGTGCCCCCGGCCCACCCGGCCCACGAAATGGCTGCCCCGGGGCATGGTTATTGACCACATCATGATCCTGTAGATCACGGGCACCACCGCTGTACCCGATTGCTCCCATCATCGCTGTGACATTACTAATGGCAACGCCGCTGTCGCTGTACGCACGGGCAATCAATGCTTCAAGCTTGAAGTCGTCGTCCATAGCGATGGTGATTTCGAAGCGTCCACCGGGACGCATCCCACCGATACTCATTTCTTCTGGACGGGATGGAACAACGGAAACCGGTTTGTTGCACCGTCTGGAGAGACCAATGGCAGCGATGACTTCTGGAAACAGCGCAAGTTTCGCGCCAAAACCGCCGCCGATGTGCTGGGCAATCACGGTGACCTGCTCATCGGGAATGTCAAAATACTCTGCGATGTAATACTTCAGCGCACTGATCGCCTGCGTAGATACGTAGACCGTCACGTGATCGGTTTCATCCCACAGTGCAACGGCACAGTGTGGTTCCAACGCCGTGTGAACCTGAAAGCCATTGTAGTAGGACTGCGAGTAGACAGATTTGCCCTGTTTTCTCATGTCGGCCACAACTTTGTGTGCTTTGCCGGGGAGCAACCCACCCATATTCACGCGGGATGTGCGTAGGTTTTTGTCCCAGTAGCCGGGTAGGGTGGCCCCCTCGGCAGCAGAAACGGCATCGCGTCGCTGCTTCCCCCAGATGTCAGGCGCGTCTTCTGCCAGAGCAGCGTCAATCCCAATCACATGTGGGAGGATTTCATACGCAACCTTGATGGCGTTCAGGGCCGCCTGTGCGGTGGCTTCATCCACTGCGGCGACTGCGGCGAAGGGCTGCCCCACATAACGCACAACCAGATTTCGATGGGGCAAAGCGGCAGTTGCTTCGACCCCTTCCATCTTGTCCGCCTCAGACAAGTCAATGCTCAGAATACGAGCATGAGGATGGGGGGAACGTAATACCTTGCCTACAAGCTGCCCTTCGAGTCGAATATCGGTTGTGTATTGTGCCTGTCCAGTGACTTTCTCAAGCGCATCTACGCGCTGTGGGGTGTAGTCTTCACCGTCAAATTCGCCAGCGCACGCTGCCTGCATCGCATCATAAATACCTGCATATGCACCACAACGACAGAGGTGACCTGCCAATGCTTCCGCGACCTCCTCGCGTGATGGGCGTTCCGTGCCGTGTTCTACGCGCCAGCGTTCGTAGAACGCGATCCCCTCAATGGCGAACCCCGGTGTGCAGTACCCACACTGCAAGCCATCGTGTGCCATCAATGCCCGCTGGACGGGATGCAGGTTCTCGCCGCTGAATGCCTCAATGGTCTGTACATCTTTGCCTTCCAGATGATGGGCCGGTAGCAAACAACTCACCATTGGCGTGCCATCCACCAATACGGTACATGCGCCGCACACACCAGAACCACAAACCTGCTTTGTTCCTACGAGATTGCACTGGTTACGGATTAGGTCTACTGCGGTTTCCGGTAGGTGTTCTCCAAATGTGTATTCCGTGTTATTAATTCTCGTTTTCAAACTGAGGCTCTCCCCCTATGTGTGAGCTAGTGGATCGGGTTCTGTGGTTTTCTGGAATTGTACTATCGTGCAATATTATAGACGATAAATTTTTGCGGGTCAATAGCAAAGTACGCCATTCTCCTGCAAAGTACGCCAACCTTATCCGGATCGCTGGGGTGACTATCGCTGCCCGTCAATGCAGCAAACTGTGCCCCTGCTGCGGCTATGGCGGGCTGTCGCTATCCCGTGGGGTAACGCGCAGCCCGCCCGCGCCACCACCGCTACTACATCCAGATAATGTATCACCTGACAGATGAGCTATACCTGAAGGGCAAGCCGCTCGAAGCCCTCGCCCTGTTCGATCAGGCGCGGCTCGCGTCCCACGTCGGCGTGTTGGTCCACACGGCGAGGCTGTCGGCAAGCTCCTGTGCATTCACGGGCGGGCAAGCGGATGTCCATTGACACCGCGCCACTAGTCTATATACTGAGGTAGATACCGGAGTGCCGCTCTGGTACTGAATACGTGTCGGAGGTGAAAGCATGGACGGTGCAGATAGCCGTCAACATCAGTATCGGGGGAGCCAGCTGCGGTGCTTGCTCCTGACAGATGGGCCGCGTGACGTGGTGGCGCAGCGGCTATCCGCCCTCGCCGCGCCCATGGCCACGGTGGACGCGGCGCAGCATCACTGGCTGCCGCGTGGACTGCACGCCCCACAGGAAGCGCAACTGGATAAAACCCCAGAGCTGCTATCACCCGAACTATGTGAGCAGATCAGCAGCTGGTGGCTGGCTGTGCCTAAGGACGCACGTACCCCCACATGGGATATTGCCGCAACAGCCACAGTAGACGGACGGCCCGGATTGCTGCTCGTCGAGGCAAAGGCCCATAGCGCAGAACTATCGTCAGCTGGCAAGCATCGTGACCCTCAGGCATCTACGAACAGTCAGCGCAATGATAAGCAGATTACCACCTGCCTGCGGGAAGCTAGCACCGCTTTGAATGCCCTGCATCACGGCTGGCAGCTGAGTACGGCATCGCATTATCAGCTGGCGAACCGCTTTGCGTGGTCGTGGAAGCTCGCCTCGTTGGGGGTTCCGGTGGTGCTGGTGTACCTCGGCTTCCTCCAAGCGGCTGAGATGACTGACCGCGGTATGCCGTTCGCCGATGCAGCTGCATGGGAGCAGACGATCCGGCAATACAGCCGTGGTAGCGCACCTGAGCACATATGGAACACGCGGCTGCTGGTAGGCGATGTGCCGATGTATGCCTGTATCCAGTCGCTGTACGTGCCTGTACCCGCCTAGCCGGCGGATCAATCCACCGGCTAGGGGAGGTGGCGGGTGGTAGGTGGCGGTGCGGTGGCAGCTCGCGGGGGCGCGTGGGCGGGGGCGGGTGCTAGAGGAACGCGGATGCACGCCCCTCCTACCCTTCACACATCCGTGATTGCGTTGCTGTTGGAGATCAGTCACTCCCACACGGACGGTGGTTGACGCGAAGACGGGCGAAGCGTATAATAGCCTTAGAAGGCATCTACGGATCGCCCGTCGTGATATTATCAATGCACAGTTTCTTAGGAGGCGCAGGAGTGGCTGAGACAAATTCTAACATCGGCGATGTGCTGGCACCGGTTGACTATGTGGTCGTGGAGTTCCCGGATGGGCAGCCAACCGCGGGCGGCTTTGATCGGCTGTTAGACTTGGCAGATCGGCGCGTGATCCAAGTTCTGGATGTGGAGTTTCTCCGCCGGGACACCGCCGGTGTACAGCTCATTCCGGCGACTGAGCTACCGTCCGTCCCGGGGCTGGATCTGGGTTTGTGGCAGGGGGCCTCCTCAGGTTTGCTCAATGGAGAGGATCTGGCACTTATCGGTGAACAGATGACCGTCGGTGCTGTTGCCGTGGTAGTAGTCTTCGAGAATCTGTGGGTGCTCGACGTGGTTACCTCTTGGACGACTGCGGGTGGTCGCATTCTGCTCGACGGGGGTATTCCGGTTGCGGATCTGATGGTGGCACTAGAGGAAGCCGAGTCACGATGAGGAGGTGGCAGTGGGACTGTTAAAGACAGCAGCGAAGGCGGCGGTAGCTAGTTCGGTGCATGGCCGCGTGCAGCGTCGCCAGCAGCAACGATGGGCGCGGCAGGAGGATGCCGCCGCCGAAACAGCGGGCACGCCCGCGATGCCGATGGCATCCGCGCCTGCCCAGACCGACATCCAGCAGCAGTTGGCACTGGTCGCCCAACTCGTTGAACTGCGGGATGCAGGTGCTCTGTCCGAAGCCGAATTCGAGGTCAAGAAGGCTCAGATTCTCGGCTTGTGACCAAGTGGTACCCGCTGCGCCGGCGGATCAATCCGCGGGCTTGGGTTCTCCGGCGGGGGATTGGTCACCCACCTGCCCCGACACGAAGGCAGGTGGGCCTCAGCACCCTAGACCGCAGCAGGCTGGAAGGCCGTGTAGGGTACGCCGGTCAGCTCTTCGGAGATCTGCCACAGGCGGGCAGCATCGGCGGTGTTGAAGGCGCGGCGGTTGGGCAGGCGCGGCTCTGGATACCCACGCATGCCGAAGCCATCGGGGCCGTAAAACTCGCCGCCAAGCACGCCGGGGGCCGTGCCCGCGTAGAGTTGCGGGAGGGCCCCCATTGCGCCACTCTGGGCAACGTAGCGATTGGTGAACCTGAGTAGCCCGGCGAGGGAGAATGCGCCGCCCGTGCTTGGTCCGGTGGTTTGCAGGTGGGTGGCGGAGTAGCCGGGGTGGGCAATGACGCTGATGGTGGTGGTGGTGAGGGTGGTGAGGCGGCGTTGCAGTTCTAGCCCGAACAGCAGATTGGCGAGCTTGCTCTGCCCATACCACTGCCAGCGTTCGTAGCGTTGTTTGCCGTGCAGATCCTCGAAGTAGATGCGGCCCATCCCGTGGACGATGCTGGAGGTGCTGACGATGCGGCTCCGCGGGGTGGCCAGCAGCAGATCGAGCAGCAAGCCGGTGAGCGCAAAGTGCCCCAGATGGTTGGTGCCGATCTGCATCTCGAAGCCATCAGCGGTCTCTTGGCGCACAGGCCCCATGATGCCCGCATTGTTGAAGAGCACCTCAAGCTGGCGGTAGTTGGCATTGATGCGTTCGGCAAAGCTGCGGATGGAAGCAAGACTGGCAAGATCAAGCTGTTGCAGATCGAGCTTGGCGTTGGGCACCTGCTGCGTGATTTCAGCGGCGGCGGCGTGGCCTTTCTCCATGTTGCGGCACGCCATGATGACGGTGGCACCCTTGCGGGCGAGGGCGAGGCTAGTTTCGTAGCCTAGCCCGCTGTTGGCCCCGGTGACAAGGTGCGTGCGTCCGGTCTGGTCGGGGATGTCGTTCGCAGTCCAGCGTGTACGGGTCATCTGGTCAGGCTCCTTTCGCATGAGCGTTCGTTCGATGATATGCAAAAAAAGGGCTAGTGCGGCTGTGCCACAGCACGGTAGCACACGGCAGCAATGCGGCGTTGCATTGGCTCGTCAAGGGCGATCAGTCCGGCGATCTGGCGGCGGGCAAGCGCGGCTGCTACACCGAGCGTCATGACATAATGGACATCGAGTGGCATGTCAGCGAGTACGCCCTGCTGCATCAGCGGGGCAACCAGTGTGATGAGGGTGGCAAACTGTTCGTCGGTGTGGACGGCGGGTGCGCTGGCGAGGTAGGGCGAGTTTTCGTATTGCTCCAGAAATAGCGATTCGTGGGGGTGGCTGATGTGATAGTGGAAGGCATTGAGCCACACACGGATCAGGTTGTCGGGGGCGGGCAGGTGAAAGGGGTCGCCCCCAAGCAGGGCGGTACCATATTGCCGCTTGATGCTGTGGTAGAGATCGTGAATGATGGCATCTTTGCTCTCGAAGTAGTGGTAAATGGTGCCAGCACTGACCCCGGCATGGCGCACAATGAGCGCCATGGTGGTGCCGTGGAAGCCGCGCTCGGCAATCAGATCGAGCGTTGCATGGAGGATGGCAGTGCGTTTGTCGGGTTCGGGTGCGGTCTGCATGATCAGGGTGGCCTGTGTTTCCGCTTGGTTGCCAATTCAACGCTCATCCGAATGAACGTTCATTCGGATGGTAACACGGGACGGGTGGGTTGTCAAGAGGGCTGTCAGGTGTCAGGGGTCAGGTGTTAGGTATCAGGGAACGCAGAACGCGAACGGGGTGCAGGGGATCAAAGGTGGGTGGGGGGCGAGGTGTCAGCCCGCTGCGCCGGTGGGGTTGCGCCGGGGTGGTGCGCCGGTGGATCAATCCACCGGCTACGGCTGGAAGCCGGATCAATCCGGCTCGTGCCTGAAACCTATCACCTGTCCCCCTTCGCGTTCTTCGTGCCCTTCGTGTTCTTCGTGGTCTGCGTTCCCTGACCCCTAACACCTGACACCTCCCACCTATCACCTAGCACCTGACCCCTATCACCTGATACCCGCTCACGGCTGTTGCGGGCGCGGCGGCAACACGGGCGCAGCGCGGGCACCGCTCACCTGCGCCCCCGATACCGTTAGCCCGGTGATGCGCCGGATGTTGTTCTGCTCGCCTGCCGGCCCTTCATTGATTGCCCCGTAGTCAGTCGCGGGATTCCACACATCGACATAGACGTATAGCTCAGTCGTGCCCGCCACCAAGCTCCCGTTCCAGAGGGTGTAGTCGGACGCGTAGCTATCGGGGGTCGAGCGGAGTACCACGCTTGCGCCTACTTCCAGCGATTGGGTGATGCCCCATGTGAGGCCCTGACACGGGACTAGCCCACAGGCATCTTCCCAGAGCAGGTTTTGGCGCGGTGGTTGGGCTGGGTTGAAGCCCACATCCACCCAGAAGCCCGCATTGGTTGGTGCATCACCGAGATTGGTAATCGTCACTTCAATGAGAACCGGTTCACCTGCGGCAAAGCTGGTCTGGTTGGGGATCAGGCGCAGGTCGCTGATAATCAGATCAGCTTGGGGTGGGGCAGCCCGCACGATGAGCGGCAAGAATACGCTGGTGCTACGCGGGGCGGGCGTGGCTGTTTGCGTAGCAATCGCCGTCGGTAGGGCGGTGGCCGTGCTGGTCGGCGTGCTCGTTGCGGTGCTGGTCGCCGTTGGGGTCAAGGTTGCGCCGCCTGCGGTTGCGGTTTGTTCCGGCACGTTCGCGGTCGCGTCGCGGTCGGGGTCGTGGTGCTGG
>JAAUTZ010000006.1:20533-85511 GCA_012031225.1 Chloroflexaceae bacterium | reverse complement strand
CCCCGCCCCGGCCCGGCCCGTCCCGCGTCAGGCCGCCGGGACCTTCACGGTTCTCAGATACGGCAGCTTGGCGTCGAATTCGCCAAACCTCGCCTTGGCCGCCGCGTCGTCGAGGCTGAGCGCGACGATGACATCCTGCCCGTGCTGCCAGTTGGCGGGCGTGGCGATGGGCGTTGGGCCCGCGCTGGCGGCGCAGGCTCATCATCAGCCTGCCTCGCATCCTCGTCCTCATCGTATCGGGCCGCCCTTTGCCGTTTCCGTTCGGCTTGTTCTTGCGGAGAGAGCTGGCTGTCCTCGTCATCGTAATAGGGAGTGTCCATCGCTGTTGCTTTCTCGATCATTACCACACGGTGTCAACAGGAACCATACGCGCTGCGCTCCGATGAGGTTGCAGCCTGATCGCCACGATGCATCCATTCGGTTGAAATAAACTTGACAAATATCCCTCATTGTAGCACGAACGTTCTCACAGGGCAAGCTCAATGATAGGGGGATCTGCGGGATCGGCTTGCGCCCGCGCAGCCCGTACTGCTGCAATCTGGGCGGGTGAGAGCGGCTGCCCAAAGCTGTGCAGTCCGGTGAGTTGCAGCCCGTGTTTTCGCATCATCGCTGCCAATTCGTGAACCTGTGCGGGCAGGATCACGCGCCCAACGGTGTAATCACCGTAGCGATGTTCGAGTGCAAGCAGGGCCGTCTCGGCAAGGCAGGCATAGGCACTGCCCGGTGGCAGGGCAATATCAAAGCCCATATCCGGCTGGCCCGGCAGGCGGATCTCGCCACTCTCGATAAACAGCACATCGGGCCGCCGGCGGGCTGCCGTTGGGTTGATATTGGGCGGGCGGGCAACATCACACACCACTGCGCCCGGCTGTAGACGTTGGACATCAATCACCTGATCAGAGAGCGAGCTAGTCGTGAGGATCACCACATCCACTTGATCGAGAGCCGCGTTGGGATCAGTGCTGGTGCAAATCTGGGCGTGGGAGCCTGCGTGGCGAATCTGCTGGTGCAGGGCGTGCAGGCGTTCGGGGCGTGGCGCAATCAGCCAAACCTGCTGCATGTGCGTGGCCAGCATCCGCGCACACGCCGCCCCGATGCTGCCCGTTGCACCGATGACGGCAACGCGGCCCTGAGCCGGATTGCGCCCAAGCTGGGCGAGGGCCGTCTCGATGGTTTCCAGCGTTGCCACGACAGTCAGGGTATTGCCACTGGTAATGCCGACGGTGGTGCGCTGGGCAACAGTGATGCCCGCATCGCCGACAACCGAAGTGAACGCGCCCAGCCCTAGCAGGCGTGCGCCGCGCCGCGCCGCCGAACGGGCTGTCTGCACGAGGCGGCGATAGGTGAACTCTGGCGGGTGGCGCAACATCTGCGCGGGGGTGGTGCCGATGGAGTAGAGCAAGCCGGCGATCTCTTCACCCGTTGCGGCACTGCGAATGCCGCGTATTCGCGCAAGGTAGACGGGCGGGGCATAGGCGACTAGCCGCTCTACGAGGGGCTGGGGGAGGGCGCGGGCGAAGCGCAGTGGGCGGCTCTTATAAATATCACTGACTGCTAATGGATGCACGAGAAACGCGAACGTTGGGGGTGGGCTAGGTGTACCTCCCGCGTGATGCGCAGCAGGTCGGGCAGGCGTTCCCTGCGCCTGCATCACGACTGGCGGGTACAGCGTGGTCAGAATCTGTGTTATGATGCGGGCAGAGTGATGACGATCATTGCCTATGAGCGGTCGCGTTCGTCCCATACAACCATATCGTTTCAATCTTCAGATGCGGTTCCGTGCTTGACTGGCAAGGATGCGCGTGAAAGGTGGTAGTGTGCGCTCAGCTTAGGGTAACTGGATTGGATTAACGAGACTTGGCTAGTATTGATATGTATCGGTAGCGATCTGTGTAATCCAAAAATACAAGCTGACCACTGAACAATGCTACCATGCTATAGTATACCATTTTTCTGAAATAGAAAGAACGCCCCTACATCAGGGGTGTACCTACTTGGTTGCTCGCCCACGTATACTGAGAGAGAACAAGATGCAAGCATTGAATGGCAGTGCTACGAGGAGGTAGTTTATGCAGATTGACAGTAATTTAGGTATGTACTTGGTCCGTGCCACCGAAGCCGCCGCCCTGAACAGTGGGCGTTGGATGGGCCGCGCCGACAAACACGCCGCCGATCAGTCGGCGGTAGACGCGATGCGGCTGGCGTTGCTGAGTGTCCCCTTCAATGGGGTGGTGGTGATTGGCGAGGGCGAGAAGGACGAAGCACCGATGCTCTACACCGGAGATCGGGTGGGCACGGGCGAAGGCGTTGAGATGGACATTGCGGTAGATCCGGTGGAAGGTACGGCACTGGTCGCCGAAGGCCGGCCGGGGGCGATCTCGGTGGTAGCTGCCGCCGAGCGGGGCACAATGTACCAGTGGCAAGGGATTGCCTACATGGACAAGATCGTTGTTGCCGAAGAAGCCGAAGATATGATTGACATCAACGCACCGGTTGCCGATAATATCAAGCGTGTGGCCCGTGCGCTCGGCAAGAAGATCAGCGATGTGCTGGTGGTGGTGCTAGATCGTCCGCGCCACAAGGACTTGATCCGCCAAATCCGCGAGGCTGGCGCACGCATCAGCTTGATTGATCACGGCGACGTATCAGCCGGTGTGATGGCCACCGTGCCGAATCCGGCGGCGGATATGCTGATGGGCATTGGCGGCGCACCTGAGGCGGTGGTGAAAGCCTGTGCGCTGAAGTGTACTGGTGGTGCGATCCAATGCAAGGTCTGGCCCCGCAACGATGAAGAGCGGATACTCTGCCTCGAGCAAGGGCTGGACTTAAATCGGGTCTACACGACGAATGATCTCGTCAGCTCGGAAAATGTGTTTTTTGCCGCAACGGGCATCACCACCGGCGGCTTCCTCGATGGGGTTGAGTATATGGGTGGTGGCGCACGCACCTACAGTATCGTGATGCGTTCGCTGAGTGGCACGATGCGCTACCTGCAAGCCTACCACCGGTGGGATAAACTCATGCAGATTTCAGAGATCCCCTATGACCCCGATGGCGATTTGTCTAGGCGCATCCGCTAAGGAGACGTAACCTGACGTATGGCATTTGCAGACCAAACGCCCCCCACCGCACGCTGGCGGCTGCCCGCCGCCGATGATGTGCGCCATAGCCTGACTACGCCCGCCGGGGCCGCGCTCCTCGCGTTGCTCGCTGGGGCATTGGTGGGGGTGGGGGCGGCGTTTGGGCCCCTCTATATTGCGGCGGGCATAGCAGCACTCGGAGCCGCTTACTTCCTCTTGACGAGTACGATGGCCGGCATTGTCGTTGTATTCGCCATCATCACGCTGCTCCCCTTCGGTACGCTCCCCTTCAGCATCGGCATCACCCCGACGTTGCTCTCGCTCGCGCTAGCCGGGCTGCTGCTGGTGTGGTTGCTGCGCATCCTTGCCCGCAGCGATCAGTACGATCTCACCCTCTCCCCGCTTGGCTTGCCGATTTTAGGCTTTCTCGGCTTCACCTTCTTCTCGCTTGTGCTCGGCGCGGGCGGCTTGCCCGATACCACCACGCTGCACAACTACGCGAAATTCGTGCTGGGTGTGCTGCTCTACTTCAGCCTGATCAACTGCATCCAGAGCCGTGCGCAGGCGCGGTTTGTCCTGCGGGCAGCGATCCTGCTCGGTAGTGCGGCGGCGGCATTGGGGTTGGTGTTGGTGCTGCTGCCCGATGAACTGTCACTGCGGCTCCTTACCGCACTGGGGCGCATCGGCTACCCCACTGATGGGCGCGTGTTGCGCTACGTGGAGGATGACCCCGATGGGCTGGAGCGGGCGATTGCCACCGCAGTAGACCCGAACAGCTTCGGCGGCATGCTGGCTCTCGTGGGCGCACTCACCGCCGCCCAGATCGTCATCGCAAAGCCTGTTTTGCCGCGTTGGGTTCTGATCGGGCTATCCGGCGTGATTGGCTTAGCCCTCCTGCTGACCTTCTCCCGCGCGGCTCTGTTCGGGATTATCTTCGCCGCGATCTACCTTGCCACCCTGCGCTATCGGCGGCTGTGGTGGGGCATGGGCGCAGCCATCGTACTGGGCTTGGTGCTGATGGCGAGCGTGGGCATTGCCGATGACTTTATTGAGCGCGTAGCCGAGGGCGTGCAGTTCCGCGATCAGGCGCAGCAGATGCGCCTTGCCGAATACCAGAATGCGCTCAACATCATTGCCCGCTACCCCTTCTTTGGGATCGGCTTTGGAGCCGCGCCAGAGATAGACCTCGTGGCGGGCGTGAGCAGCATCTACCTCACCATTGGGCAGCGGATGGGCTTGATTGGCTTGGCGGCATTTCTGGCTATCGTTGCCGCGTGGTTTGTCCTAACGCTCCAAGCCTTGCCGCGCCTTGATGAAGAACGCGCAGCGTGGCTGCTCGGCTGTCAGGCGGGCTTGGTAGCCGCCCTTGCGGTGGGGCTAGCCGATCACTACTTCTTCAATATCGAATTCAGCCACATGGTTGCCTTGTTCTGGGGCTGTATGGGCTTGGGCATGGCGGTGGCAATGCTAGCGGATGCGGAAGCTGAACATACCTAAGTCGGTTACTATTCCCGCGCAACGCATTGCGGGGCATCTTGCCCTGTGGTACAATCCTCAATGGGGAACAGGTTGCCACTGGGCAACTTTCTTTATGTTGCAGTGGTGCGCCTGTGCGATTGCCACCGAACGGACATGAACCAATGCTACTCGAACTGCACATCCGTGATTTTGCCATCATTGATGAACTCAACCTGACGCTGGAGCAGGGCTTCAATGTGTTGACGGGCGAGACGGGCGCAGGGAAATCCATTATTATAGATGCCCTCGGCCTGCTACGCGGCGAACGCCCTGATCCGGCTATGATCCGCGCTGGCACCGCCCGGGCGCGGGTCGAAGGGGTCTTTCACCTTCGGCCGCATTCGCCCGTCCGCGCCTTGCTTGAACAGTATGGCTTGGCAGATGGGCAAGCTGGGCAGGATGAGCACGTCGTGATTACCCGCGAGATCAGTGCCGAAAGCGGGCGCACGGTCTCGCGCATCAATGGGCGGGCGGTCAATTCGGTGGTGCTGCGCGAGATTGGCAGCCTGCTGGTAGATATTCACGGGCAGCACGAAGGTACGGCCCTGTTTGATACGCGCACCCATCTTGATATGCTGGACCGTTTCGGGGGGCTGGTGCCGCTACGCGAACAGTTTGCGGCCCAAGTGGATCAGCTCCGCACCGTGCAGCAAGAGCTTACCCAACTGCGCCACGATGAAGCCCGCCGCGTGGATCGCATCGAAGAGCTACGCCTGCTATTGGATGATGTGCAAGCTGCACAGCTGCGCCCGGATGAAGAGCAAGAATTGCTCCAAGAGCGGTTGCTGCTGCAAAATACAGTCCGGATCACTGAACTGGTGCTGAGTGCCTACGCCTTGCTCTACGAAGGTGACGAGGGTGGGCGCGTGCCCGTCCTCCCGCTTACCGAGACGATGGGGCGCGTGGTGAATGACCTCAGCGAGTTAGCCCGCTTTGATCCGACGGCAACCGCCCTCAGCGAACATGCCAACGAAGCCTTGATCTACCTTGAAGAACTGGCGGCAAGTGTGCGTGATTATCGGGATCGGCTGGACACCGACCCGCACCGCCTCGATGTGATTGAGGAGCGCATTACCCTGCTCAAGAGCCTGCAACGCAAGCACGGCGGCGATCTGGCGAGCTTGATCGAACGTGCTGCCCATGCCGAAGCCGAGATTGACCGGCTGACCAATAGTGCCGCGTATATGGCTGATCTGGAAGCGCGTGAGGATACCTTGCTGCACGAACTCGGCGCACGCGGTGGGCAACTCTCGCGCCAACGCCGCACCGCAGGCGAAACCCTCGCGCAGTTAATTGAACGGGCGATGACCGATCTAGCGATGCCGCGTGTGCGTTTTGCCGTGCAGATTGAGCATGTGCTTGATAATGCGGGTGTGCCATTAAGCGAAGGAGCCGACCAGCCCGGTGATAGATTGGCATTTGATCGCACAGGCCTTGATCGGCTGGAGTTTATGATCTCGCCCAATCCCGGCGAGCCGCTCAAGCCACTGGCGAAGATCGCCTCTGGCGGCGAGAGTGCGCGGCTGTTGCTGGCCCTCAAGTCAATCCTCTCCAAAGTGGATAGCGTGCCGACGCTCGTATTTGATGAAGTAGATGTGGGCGTAGGTGGGCGGGCAGGCCAAGTGGTGGGGCAGAAGCTATGGAGCATTGCTACCCAGCACCAAGTCCTCTGTATTACGCACCTGCCGCAGGTAGCAGCATTTGCTGACGCGCACTATGCGATCAGCAAAGAGGTGGTGGAAGGGCAGGCTGATGGGCAGCTCCGCACACGCACCAACATCCGCCTGCTGGATCTGCCGCAGCGCACCGACGAACTCGCGGCGATGCTGGATGGCACGCCCGTGAGTGAGAGTAGCCGCAACAACGCCCGCGAGATTCTAGCGCGGGCTGATAGCTATAAACAGGACGAACAGGCGCAAGCCCTTAGCAACCCAGATGCCGCCTATTCCGTACACCCTATGGTTGCCCATTCAGGCAGTGTGTAACGCACAGTGTCACCACGATGCAGATGACCAATGGTATCAATGGTATCCGGTGGGGCATTGCCCCGCTTGATGTTCAACACAAGTGAGTAGAACTACTATGCAAAGCATGCAAAGACAGACAACCCTGAGTATCTGGTGCGAACGGATCCTTGAAGCGGGCTGGCTCGCAATTATGGCGTTGATCCCGATCTACTTCAACCTGCTCTCTGCCCGCCACTTCGAGCCGGATAAGGCTACCACCCTGCGGGCGATTGTCCTCTTTATGGCTGCAATCGGCATCATCCGCGTGCTGGAACTGATCAGTGCCAACCCTGCGCCTGCCAATCCTACGCCAGACGATCCGGCGGCTCAGCCGAATAGCAACCCCTTCGCAGGCTTCTGGAAGTGGCTCAACAGTGTGCCGCTGCTGTTGCCCGCGTTGCTGTATGCGCTGGTCTTTCTCTTTACAACCTTCACTTCGGTTGTGCCGCATACGAGCTTCTGGGGGAGCTACCAACGCCTGCAAGGAACCTACACCAACCTTTCATACATCGGGCTGTTTCTGATTATTGTGGCGACCATGCGCCGCCGCGAACAGCTCGAACGGCTGATGGTGGTGGTGCTGATGACGGGCTTGGCGGTAGCGGGCTACGGCATGATGCAGCACTTCGGGCTTGATCCCCTGCCGTGGCGCGGCGATGTGATTGCGCGGGTCGCATCCACGATGGGCAACTCGATCTTCGTCGCCGCCTACCTCCTGATGGTGGTGCCGCTCGCCCTGTTCTGGCTGTTCAGCCGCCTGAGCATGGCTGCATCTGCGCCTGCACCGCAAAACACCCGCACCGATCTGCTGTGGGTGCTGGTCTTCAGCCTGATTGTCGTGGGCACGCTCGCGTTGCTGCTGGCCGTGATCAAATTCGGCTCTATCGTGCGGACGGCGGACTTCCGCTACTGGTGGGTGTTCCCCGGTGCCGTGTTGACCTCAACCGCCCTCTGGACCCTGCTTGGCCCCCGCCAAGCGGATGACAACAGCCCATCGCTCCCGCTCTGGCCCGGTGCGCTGTATGCCGTGTATATGCTGTTCTTCGGGGCGACCTTCGCGGCTTCTTCCGGTTCGCCGAATGTGCAGGTGCTTGATGAACGGATAACCAATGGCATGGATTGGTGGATCTGGTTGCTCACGAGTGTTGCTGCAATTGGCGTGGCGTATGGCTTGGGCGTAACCCTGCCGCGCCGCGCTACCCAACCTTCGCGCCTCTCGCTGTGGATCCACGCAGGGGCGGCGGGCGGTGCAACCCTCGCAATGCTGGTGACAATCCTCTTCTCGCAGAGCCGCGGTCCGTTCATTGGCTTGGGCGCAGGGCTGTTTGTCTTCTTTATGCTGCTGCTGATACAGGCAATCGCCCGCGCCAAAGTGGTCGGGCAGCTGGTGCTGTTGCAACGCCTACGGATCCTGCTCTGGTCGTGGGTTGGCTTGGTGGCACTGGCAGGGGGCTTTCTCATCGTCTTTAACACCACCTACACACCGTTCTTCAACCAGCTCCGCGAAGTGCCCTACGTAGGCCGACTGGGGCAGCTGCTGATTACCGACTACGGCACGGGGCGCGTGCGAATCCTGATCTGGGCGGGCGACGAACACGCGGGCGGCGCGATGGAGTTGATTACCGCCGATCCGGTGCGGGCATTGATCGGCTGGGGCCCAGAGAGCATGTTTGTTGCGTACAACCCGTTCTACCCGCCCTCGCTAGCGCAGATCGAATCACGCGGCGCATCGCCGGATCGTTCGCACCAAGCTATTCTGGATGAACTGGTTACGAAGGGCTTGCTCGGCTTGATGTCCTATTTCTTCATGCTTTTCTCGTTTGGCATTTTGGCGTGGCGAATGGTGCGCCAGAGCAAAGAGTGGTACTGGCAAGTCTTCTTCATTGCTACGATTGCAATCATCGTGGGGCATTTTGTCGAAGGCTTGACAGGAATCCCGATTGTCTCAACCTTGACGATGTTCTGGACAATCCTCGCCTTGACTGTCGTGGCGGGGCAGATGGCGGGGCATTACGTGATTGGCAAAGTCGCGCAGCCGGTCCCAGAACCAGAGCCAACGCCCGTTGAAGCCGAACCAGAAGCTCCCGCCGCTAGCGGCAAGCGCAAGAAGCGCGGCAGCCAGCAGGTCGGGCGTGGCGCAACCGCCTCAGCATTGCGGACGGGGGCTTCCCGTTCGGGAGCGCGTGCGCCTGCCCCCAACCAGACCAACCCGGCCAAGATCGGCTTGTACAGCATGCTGATTGCGCTGACCTTTGGGGCGGTGTGGTGGTTCAATCTTAGTACCGTCTATGCCGATATGCGGTTCCACGAGGGGCAAGCCTTTAGCGATCAGCCCGCGGCTGGGCTGAATGAGCAGGTGATCGCCCTGAGCAAATTTGCTGAGACGATCAACAGCAACCCGCGTGAAGATTTCTACTACCTGAATCTGGGGCGGACCCTGATGACTATCGCCCAGCAGCAGCAGTCCCAAGGCATGCCGAGCGGTGAGCCGCTGGCCGATCCTGACCTCAACCGCCTGCTGCGGATCAGTTCGCCGCAAGATGCAGCCAACTTTGTGCAGACGCATACGCCGATGCAGATGATGAGCTATGCCGAAGCCGTGCTGGATGCCGCCCGCGAACTGAACCCGATGAACAAAGACCACTATGCCAACCTTGCCCGGCTGAACAACTTCTGGTACAACTGGACGCAGGATATTGCCCGCCTGCAAGCGGCTACCGCGTGGTATGACCAAGCAAATACGATTGCCCCCAAGATGTCGTGCTGCTGAATGAGCACGCCAGTGTGCTGCTCATTCTCGGTGGCTACTACGGCAGTGTCGGCGATACCGCGCAAGCTACGGCCACGTATGATCAGGCGGAAGCTCTGCTGGAGCGTTCGTGGTCGCTCGACAAACTGTATGCCGATACGCCCCCGCGCCTTGCCGAGTTGTATCGTGTGCGCGGTGATCTGGAGCGTGCAACCGAGATGTACCTTGCCGCGCTAGACACCAATCCGCACGCACTGGATCAGTATGCCCAGCAGATCATAGATAGCCTTGCAGCCGAGCCGGAACTGACCGAACAGCTCGCAACCAAGTATATCCAGATTGCGAACAAGAGCGATGATAGCCTGCTCAATTCGATTGCCGCATTGCTAGCGGTACGGGTCAACGACCTTGATGCTGCTATCGCGCTGTATGGCAAAATTGCCGAACGTGAGCCAAACAATCTCGACAATCTGCGGAACTACACGATTGTCCTGAGCGATAGCAACCGCTATGCCGAAGCTCTCGATCAAGCTGAGATCGGTTTAGCGCAAGCCCAAACCCAAGATGGGCGCGACCTTGAGATTTCCCAATTTGAATACCTTGTGGAGCTATTCAAACAAAAGGTGGCTGGGGGACAATAGCGTTGGATACGATCCTGATCCTGCTCACTGCGCTGACCTTCTCAGTGCTCGTGACACCGCTCGTCAAGCGGGCCGCACTCCGCACCGGCTTGGTCTCCATTCCCCGCTCGCGGGATGTGCATGTTACGCCAGTGCCGTTGCTCGGTGGAGCAGCGATCTACATTGGGGTGGTGCTAGCCCTATTCATTGTCAGCTTCTTTCACGGCGAAGCCTACGTGCGGGAGTTGTTTGGGATCATGCTAGCGGCTTCGCTGATGGCTCTGACGGGCTTGGTGGATGATCGCTGGGGCTTGTCGCCCTTCATCAAGCTCATCGCGCAGGGGCTTGCATCGGTGATCTTGATTGTTGGCGGCACGCAGGTCCTGCTGTTTCATGTGGCGGGGCTGGATTGGCTGCTCACCTTCTTCTGGGTGATTGGGATTACCAATGCGCTGAACTTTATGGACAACATGGATGGGCTATCGGGCGGCGTTGCCACTATCGCTGCCGCCTTCTTCCTGCTGCTTGCGGCAATGAATACGCCCCCGCAGGTGCTGGTGGCAACGATGGCCGCGGCCCTGATGGGTGCGTGCATTGGCTTCCTCCGCTACAACTGGAATCCGGCAAACATCTTTATGGGCGATACGGGCAGCCTGTTTATTGGCTTGTTGCTGGCCGTGCTGGCCATCAAGTTGCGCTTCCCCGCCAATACCAATCTGGTGACGTGGATGGTTCCGGTGGTGGTGCTAGGGGTGCTGGTGTTTGACATGACGCTCGTTGTGGTGTCGCGCTTGCGGCGCGGGGTGAATCCCTTCACCTCACCCGGCAAGGATCACCTCTCGCATCGGCTGGTGGCACTCGGTATGAACAAACGCGAGGCGGTGTTGACGATCTACCTGATCGCAGGGGCACTTGGCATGGTGGGCACCTACTTGACCCGCGCTAACCTCGACTCGGCGATTGTGGTGGGAGTGGCCCTGCTCACAGCGGCAGGGGCGGCGATCTGGTGGCTGGAAGCCTGCTGCCCAAATGGGATTGCAACATTCCAGCCATTCAAGATCAACTGAGAGCCGGTACAGCAATCGCTACCCCAACATCTGGTGCAACGCTGCTGCCACGTCCGTCTGCGCCACGCTGTGTTGTGCGCCATCCTGCATATCGCGGATGCTGACCACGCCCTGCGCCACCTCATCGGGGCCTAGCACGAGCGCATAGCGCAGGCCCTTGCGGTCAGCCTCTTTAAACTGTTTGCCCAAGCCACTGCTGCTGTCCAGTGCGGTGATCGCATTGATCCCCGCTGCCCGAAGTTCCTGCACCAGTGTGAGGCTGGCGGCTACCTGCTCGGTGCTGAAGATGGTCACATACACGGCGGCGGTAGTGGTGGCACGGGGGCCTAGCCCTAGCTCCTCCATTACGTCGTGCAGCCGATCTATGCCGAAGGCCAACCCGACGGTAGGGACGGAGTTTTTGGCAAACATGCCGACTAGTTCATCGTAGCGTCCGCCGCCGAGTAGCGAGCCGGCGGGCCAGTGGGCGGTGATCGCCTCGAAGACCAAGCCGGTGTAGTAGGATAGCCCGCGTGCAAGGCGGGGCGCGACACGGTAATATGCGGGGGGTACGCCCATCGCATCGAGGGCAGCAATGATCGCCCGCAGATTGGCAAGGGCGGCAGTGGCGCGTTCGTCGCCGTGTAGCTGCGTGCCAAGTTCGTGCAGCACGGCATCAGGCGAGCCATCGAGTTGCACCAACGTGAGGATGCGTTCGGCGGCAGCAGGAGCAACCCCACGCTCGTGTAGCTCCTCGCGCACCCCGTCGCTCCCGATCTTGTCGAGCTTATCTATCGCCCGATACACATCACCGGCGGCAGCTTCATCTAGCCCGCTCACCCGTGCAATGCCGCCGATGATCTGGCGATGATTGAGCAGGGTCGTGAAGTCGGTGAAGCCTAGCGTGGTGAGGCTTTCCGTCAAGAGCGTGATGATCTCGGCATCTGCTAGCGGCGAGCTACTGCCGATAATATCGGCATCGGCTTGGTAGAACTCGCGGTAGCGGCCACGTCCGGGCCGTTCGCCACGATAGCTGGGCCCAATCGCATAGCGTCGCCACGGCAGGGCGAGTTGCCCGCTGTATTGGGCGACCACCCGCGCTAGCGGGACGGTCTGATCGTAGCGCAGGGCGAGCCGCCGCCCGCCGTGATCCTCGAAGCGGTAGATCAGTTTCTCATCCTCGCCGAGCTTGCCCTCCAGCGTTTCAGCATATTCGAGGATCGGTGTGCCGAGTGGCTCAAAGCCGTGCCGCTCAAAGACGGTGGTGAGCGTGTGCAGGATGTGTTGGCGGAGCAGCATCGCGGGCGGCAGGTGATCGCGCATGCCTTTGATGTTCTGGGGGCTTGTCATAATGTATCTCCTTGCGCCTAACGGATCAGTGCCACGTTGGACATTTCGAGAATGCCGAGCGGGGTGACAGTCAGTCCCGTTACGTAGGGCTTGGTCAGCATATACTCCACATCGTGATAGATCGGGATCACCGGATGATCGGCAAGGATCAGCTGCTCTGCCTCGCGGTAGAGGCTCTCGCGCTCGGCTTGGTCAGTGCTGCTAGCGGCAGCGACAAGGAGCCGATCTACCTCTGGGTTGCGGTAGCCCATGTGGTTCTCGCCACTTTCGGAGCTAAACAGCACACCGAGAAAGTTCTCTGGATCGGGATAGTCGGCAATCCAGCCCGTGGCAAACATCGGCAGGCGGTTCTCGCGCAGGGCGGTCAGGTAGGTGCCGAAGTTCTCAAAGCTACGGACTTCAAGCGTGATGCCGTAGGTGTTGGCAAGTTGGCTCAGGGTGTCTGTCCAGCCGCCGCCATAGGCTACGATGGGCGGCAAGTTGGCGATGCTCCCATATTTGGATTGGGCGATCAAGTCTACGAATTGGTCGGGGGCGGCAACGTGCGCGGGGAGGGCATCGTTGTAGCCGGGTATGCCGGGCGGCAAGATCCCGCGTGCCGGCGCAACGCTGTTGCGGAGAGTCACTTCGGCGACCTTGTTGCGGTCTAACAACAGGCTGAATGCCTCCCGCACCTTGATGTCATCGAAAGGCGGCAGATTGACATTCATGCCGATGTAGGTGAGCGAGAGTTGCGGCACGCTGACCAGTTCACGGGAGAGTGGATTGCTTGTGTCGCGCACCCGTTCCAGCGCAAACGACGGTACCGACACGAGGTCTACGCGCCCTTCTTCGTACTGCACAAGGGCGTTGCTAGCATTTGCGCCAAGCAGGAAGCGGATCTGTTCTAGCTCGGCAAGGTCGCGGTAGAAGTTCTCGTTGCGGCGCAACACGAGGAGTTCATTGCGCTGCCATTGCTCAATCGTAAATGCGCCACTGCCGTTGGGTTGGGTGAACCACTCGCCGCCGCGCTCGGCTACCCGCCGATCTACGACGAACGAAACAGGGTGCGCTAGCTTGGCAAGGAAGTAGCTTTTCGGCGCGTCAATCGTCAAGGCGATGGTGCGCTCATCGGGCACGGCAAGGCCACTGATGCTAGCGGCTGTGCCATTCAGCTTCTCACGCACCCCAACAATATCAGCGAGGTAGGTGGCGGCGGGCAGGTTCGCCGCGAGGCGCGGGTCGGTGGCCCGTTCGAGGCTCGCCTGCACATCGGCAGAAGTGATCGGCGTGCCATCGGCAAAGCGGGCATCGTCACGCAGCGTAAAGGTGTAGGTGCGCCCATCGGGGCTGATCGTCCACGCCTGCGCCAGATCTGGCTGCACATCGAGTTGGTCATCGAGGCGCACCAAGCCCGTGAATAGCTGGCGCACCACGAAGGCACTCAGCACGTCGCCCACAAGGGCGGGGTCAAGCGTGGTTGGGTCTTGGCCACTCAACGCCATAATCAGCGTGCCACCCGCGCCACTCGGCGGTGCGGCGGGCTGCGGTGGCGGGAAGGGGGTCGCTTCAGGTGCGGCAGCGTTCGGTGGGTTAGGGCGTTCTGGCTCGCTGGCGGGGGGCGTGTCCGGTGTGTTTGGCGCAGGGCTAGGAATGCTAGGCGGGGGCGCAAGCGTCGGTGTAACAGGCGCGACAGGTTGCGGTGCAAAGGTGCAGCCAGCGAGCAGAGCCAGCAGCACCAGCAGGCTGCCGATCACGCGGCGGGGGGGCAGTTCATACAATCTCCAGTGAGGCTGGGGCGGCGGTTGGCTTCAGCTGGGTGTGCCCGGCAAGCTGTCCGCACGCGGCGGCAATCTCGACTCCGCGCTCGACCCGCACCGTGCAGGCGATACCTGCATCAATAAGGACTTGCTGGAAGGCCAACACGCGCTTGCGGATCGAGCGGTTGAGCGGCGTGCCCGGAAACGGGTTCCAAGGGATCAGGTTGACATGGCACAGGAGCGGTGGTTGGGTGCGGCTGCCGCGCAGCAGCGTCGCTAATTCGGCAGCCAGTTCGGGCGTATCGTTGCGCTCATTGAGCAGTACATACTCGAAGGAGACGCGCCGCCGCGTGCGGCTGATGTAGGCGCGGGTGGCGGCGAGCAGTTCGGCGATGGGGTAGCGCGTATTGATTGGCATCAGTTCACTGCGGAGGGCATCGTTGGGGGCGTGCAGCGAGATCGCTAAGTTGATTGGCAACGGTGCGTCGGCGAGGCGGCGGATGCCCGGCACTAGCCCGACGGTGGAGACGGTCATCCGGCGTGCGCCGAAGTTGAAGCCCTGCGGGTCGTGCAGGCGTTCGACGGCGGCCCACCAGCGATCATAGTTGGCGAAGGGTTCGCCCATGCCCATAAAGACCAGATTGGTGATGCTGATCTGCGGGTTGATCTGGCGCAGCTCGCGGCTGGCCCACAGCATCTGCGCGACGATCTCGCCACTGGTCAGGTTCTTGAGCAGGCCGAGCGTGCCCGTCGCACAGAAGACACAGCCCATCGCACAGCCGGCTTGGGTCGAGATGCAGACGGTGGCCCGTTCGGGGTAGACCATCAGCACCGTCTCAACGACGGCTCCGTTATCGAGTTTAAACAGGGCTTTGCGGGTCATACCGGCATCGGCGTGTTGGGTGTGTACGAGTTCAAGGCTACCGAGCCGGGTTTCTTGGGCAAGCCGTTCGCGCAGGGCGGCGGGCAGGTCAGTGGCCTGTGCCAGATCGTCAATCCAGTTGACATACAGTTGGCGGTAGAGTTGGCGGGCCCGAAAGGGCGGCTGTTGCCAGTTGTGCAGCAGCTGCTCTAGCTCGGTGAGGGTGGCATTGTACACGTCGAATGGTTGTGATGCTTCTGTATTCATAGGGAGTATTATAGCAGGTGTCAGGTGTTAGGTGTCAGGTGTCAGGTGTTAGGTGTCAGGTGTTAGGTGTTAGGTGTCAGGTGTTAGGGGTCAGGGGTCAGGGAAGGCACGCCGGACCAACCACGAAGAACACGCAAGAAAACAACCCGGTTGCTCGCTGCCCCTGACACCTGAACCGTGATACCGCGCTCTGCGCCCCCTAGCCCAGATACCCTTGGGCGACGAGCAGTTCGGCATTCAGCACCGAGCCGCCTGCTGCGCCGCGCAGGGTATTGTGTCCTAGCACAACCAGCTTGTAGCCGAGAATAGGGCACTCGCGCACCCGCCCTACGACAGTGGACATACCATTGCCGGTGTCGCGGTCGCGGCGGATCTGCGGGCGATCTGGCCCATCCAGCACCACGATGGGTTGCGATGGGGCGGTAGGCAAGCGCAATTCCTGTGGCAGGGCGCGGAACTCGCGCAGCACGGCGATCACGTCTTCCAGTGGGGGGCGGCGTTCCAATTCCACCGAGATGCACTCCAAATGCCCCTCTAGCACTGGCACACGATTGCACATGGCTGAGGTGACAAATGCGGCAGGGGTAATCTGCCCATCGTGCAATGTGCCGAGCATCTTCTGCGGCTCGCGCTCAACTTTTGGCTCCTCGCCACCAATGTAGGGGATCACATTGTCTACCATATCGTAGGAGGGCACGCCGGGGTAGCCCGCCCCAGACAATGCCTGCATGCTGATAATCATCGTGCGCCGCAAGCCAAACGCATCCAGCAAGGCCCGAAAGACCATCGTGGCGGGGGTCGAGGTGCAGTTGGGGTTGGTGATGATCGCGCCGCTCCAGCCGCGCCGTTTGCGCTGGGTGTGGATCAGCTCAAGGTGATCGGGGTTGACTTCCGGGATGAGCAGGGGCACGTCCTCCGTCATGCGGAAGGTAGACGCATTCGAGCAGACGATGTGCCCGGCTTGGGCAAGGCGTAGCTCGGCGGCTTCGGCGGCGTTGCTCGGCAGGGCCGAGAACACCAACGGCGTATCGAGGCTGGCATCGCTGGGCAAGATCGGCATGTCGCGCACGCTGGCGGGCATAGGCGTATCTAGCCGCCAGCCGCCAGCCTCGCCGTAGGTGCGCCCGGCAGTGCGTTCGCTGCCCGTCAGTGCGCCAATCTCAAACAGCGGGTGGGTGTGTAGCAGTTGAATAAACCGTTGCCCAACCATGCCGGTTGCGCCGAGTATACCGATCTGAATGCGGGACATCGTGTTGCTCCTCTCACAGTTGCCAAAAGTCTGTAGATTCTCTCTCTGAATATTGTACGAGATGCGTCAAGGTGTTGGGAGCTAGGGGGCGGGCGAATCGGCTGATACGGCGAGGAGTATAGAACAATGGAACTGGCGAGCGGGTAGCCTCGCTCAAAATAGGGTCTGCTGCTGCGGTAGCTCTGGCGGGTGGCTGGCCCACGCCAGCGGCGACAGGCTGATCCGCTCGGCGAGGCGGGCGTAGAGCATCCGGCACAGCGCAGGCGAGCGGCTCTCGTCGGGGCAGTGCATAAAGGCATACACCGTGATGCCTGCCTGTAGCCATGTTGCTAGCCGTCCGGCCCACTCCTCCAGCCATACCGTATTCTGTTCTGGGTCGGGGTGTCCAATGTAGCGCAACAGCGTAAAGCCGCCACTGTGCAGCAAGTGCAGGGGAACATCCGGCTTGCGTTCGCGGGCATCCTCCAGTGCGGCACTCGGCTGCGGCTCAAGCTGGCGGATCGGGCGCACATCCATCAAAACGCGCCCGGCTCCGTGCTGCTCCAGTAGCTCCATCAGGGCTGCTTCGGCGGGCGCAGCATACCACGCCGGGTGGCGCACCTCCACCGCAATCTGATAGGGCTGTAACTGCGCTGCCCACGCCGCCAGCCAGCCCGCCAAATCGGGGAGCTGCTGTGGGCTGTAACTCGGTGCAGCTGCAAGAAGAAAGGAGCCGTGCGCTGATCGGCCATTGCCATCCGCTCGACGAATGCCAGTGTCAGCCCGAATTGGCGGCTCAGGCTCCCGCTGTGGCTCACACTGCGCGGCAGCTTCCAGCAAAAGCGAAAGTCAGGCGGAGTCTCCTGCTCCCAGCGGCGTACCGTCTCGCGGGTGGGTGTGGCGTAGAAGGTGGTGTTGCCCTCTACCGTCGTGAGGCGGCGGCTATACAGGCGCAGCAGATCGGGCTGCTTGCTGCCCGCCGGAAATAGGGTGCCGAGCCAGCCTTTGTAGCCCCACACGGCACAGCCGATGAAAAAGGCGGCGGGGGGTGGTGGGGTGCAGTGGGTTGGCATCGTTACGCTCTCACGGCTGAACTCTGCTATAATAGGAAGGCGATCTGAATACGTCATTGGCTATTCTGATTGGTAGCATAGCACCACTTGACCGGTGATGCAACTACGCGCTATAAGGAGGTCGCACACATCATGAGTGAACCACTGCGGAATCAACCCCTTGCTAGCTTCTTCGATGCGCTTGCATCGGGCAGCCCCACGCCCGGCGGCGGGAGTGCGGCGGCATTGAGCGGCGCACTTGCGGCGAGCCTGATCAGCATGGTCTGCAACATCAGCTTGAACCGCACCAACGGCGCCCCGGATGAAGCCGATGCGATCCGCTCGGTATTGGCGCAGGCGGATGAGCTGCGCGGCGAGTTTCAGCAGCTTGCCGAAGACGACATCGAGATCTTCAACCGCCTCGCAGCAGCCTACAAGCTCCCGCGCACGACCGACGCGGATGCCGCGAGTCGGCGGGCGGCGATCCAGAAGGTGACGCGCCAAGCCGCCGAAGTGCCGCTACGGACTGCACGGGCGGCGGTGCATGTGTTGCCGCTCTGCACTAGCATGGCCAATCGCTGTAGCCGCATGCTCGTCAGCGATATTGGTGTGGCAGCGGCACTGGCTCGCGCCACCGCGCAGAGTGCCCTGCTTAGTGTCGAGATCAATCTCGCCACGCTGGATGATAAGAACTATGTGCGGCAGGTGCAAGCCCAAATGGAAGACCTTTCGGTGGGTATGGTTGAGGAGACGCAAGGCATCCTCGACATTGTGCGGGCCCGGATCAACCAGTAATCAGCGACGCGAAAGCAGCACACGGGGCACAATGCTGGGGACGTGTGCCACTTAGCAATGAGAGGACGCATGACTGCAATCCTGCTTGATGGGCGCAGTGTTGCCCGTACACGGCGCGTTGCCCTGCGCGAACAGATCATTCGCCTGCATGCTGAACATGGTATTGTGCCGTGCCTTGCCGTCGTGCAAGTTGCAGGCGATCCCGCCGCCGATGCCTATGTGCGGAGTATTCGCAAGCAATGCGAAAATGCCAGTATGGTCTTTCTCCTAAAGCATCTGCCGGCTGATACGAGCCAAGCGACGCTGAACCAAACGCTGGCGCAGCTCAGTGCCGATCCGATGGTACAGGGTATTCTGCTGCAACTGCCCCTGCCCGATCACCTCGATCTGCACCACGCCCTGTTGCACCTTGATTTCCATAAAGATGTAGACGGCATCCACCCAACCAATGCGGGCTTGCTCGCGCAGGGCCAGCCAGCCATGGCGGCCTGTGCGTCGGCGGGCGGCATGGCCTTGCTCCACTACTACGATATTCCAATTGAAGGCAAGCATGTGGCGATGGTGGGCTGGGGCATGGCGGTGGGGCGACCCCTGACGGGCATGCTGCTGCGGGCGAATGCCACCGTCACCGTTTGCCACGCGCACACCGTCGGCTTGATAGATATTCTCAAGACGTGCGAGATTGTGGCGGTGGCAGTCGGACACAGCAACTTGATTACGGGCGAGATGCTGCGGCCCGGTACGGTGGTGCTTGATTTTGGGATCAATGTGCAGCCCGATGACAGCATCGTCGGTGATGTGGATTTTGCCAGTGCTAGCCGAGTTGCCAGTGCGATCACGCCAGTGCCCGGCGGCACGGGTCCAATGACCAACGTGATCCTGCTAGAGAATGTGCTCAAGGCGACTGAGTGGCAGATTCGCCCGCCGTTCCAATAGGCGGGGCGGTGAGGAGCGCAAGGCATGGATGTGCTCGTGCTGGGCAGTGATGGCCGAACTCATGCCCTGCTCTGGAAGCTCTTCAACGATCCGGCAGTGCAACGCATCTATTGCACGCCCGGCAATGGCGGCACCCAGCAGATTGTGCCGTGCCTGCTCGATCTGCCCCTCGACCACGCCGAGCGGTTGAGCCACTGGGCGATGCTGTCGGGGATGGACGTGATTGTGCCGGCTGAGCCTGCCCTGCTGTATGCCAACCTTGCGAGTGAAGCCCGCGAGGTGGGGGTGCGCGTGGTGGGTGCGCCTGCGGCAACAGCGCGGCTGGCTTATAGCGCGTGTGATGCGAAAGAGTTCTTCCTGCGCCACAAGCTCCCGACTGCCGCCGGGCGAGCCTTCCGTGAACTGGAGCTAGCCGAACGCTACCTTGCCGCCCAGCCCCTGCCGCTTCAGTTGCGGGCCGATCATCCTGACGTAGCTGCCCAGAGCTACACGGATCGCTACGAAGCCCTACGCGGCTTGCGCGAGCTGTTTGCCGCCGATCCGCTCGATGCCACCCATCGGGGGGTGGTGATCGAAGCCTACCACAACGGCACGGTGGTGGCATTCTCAGCCATCACCGATGGCGAGACGGCTCTGCCACTCCTGCCCGCCCGCATCTACGATCAGCGGGATGATACGCCACAGGCGGCCTATGCACCGGCAATGGGCGCACATACTGGAACCTCAGCCTATTATCGCAAGCTCGGCACGTATCTGCACCAGCATCTGCTGCTGCCGACGCTGTCCGCCTTGCAGCGCGAGCAACGACCTGTGTGGGGCATACTCGGCTTGGATTGTTTGATTACCAAACAGGGGCCTTTGATTATTGGGCTGCGCTGCACCCTGCGTGATATGGAGGCGCAGGTGGTGTTGCCGCGCCTCAACAGTTCGCTGCTGGAGCTGCTGTGGGCAGCAACCCGCCACGAGCTAGCTTGGCAGCCGGCCTTGACGTGGCGTGATGAGGCAACCGTCGGGCTGGCGTTGGTGAGCGATGGCTACCCGCACCACGCCGCTATCGGGAGTCCGATTACCGGCTTTGATCGGCTCGATGAGGATGTGCTCGTGTTCCACGATCAGACGCGCACGCCGCACGGTTTGCGCCAACGCACCGATGAGAGTGCCAACCCAGATGTCGTCTCGGTGATGATCGCCAACTTCGTGGCGAAAAACAACCACGCGAATGCCGACTTGACCACGAGCGGCGGGCACGTCCTGACGGTGGTGGCATCTGGGGTAACGCTGCCGGGCGCACGCGGGCGGGCCCTGCTCAATGCCGAGCGGATCAGCTTTAGCGGGCGCAGCTTCCGCCCCGATGTAGGCGCACGCGAGCTAACCTAGCGGCAGACAACGCGCCCGGCACCCCCTACGAGGAGATCTGTTCCTCATCCGGCACGAGCCACATATCCTCAATCTTCTTGATCGCAAAGACGCGAATGTCGCCCCGATAGAAGCAATAGGCGCGTAGGTTTTGCCCGTAGCCCTCGTGGATCAGCTCAAGCGGCAGAATCTCGCGCTCTATTGCTTCGGGTGCGCTGCGCGAACGGTAGATGATGCGGAGGCGGCGTTGCTCCTGCAATGCTTGGGCAATCAAAGGCGGCGCGGATGGCTCAGGCTCGGCGGGGCGCAAGCCGCGCTGAAAGCGCAGAATATCGCCGATGCAGGTGATCTGTTCATCTTCGGCGAGCCGCTCGACAAGGTGCGCGAACAGCCCGCGTAGCGTCAAGGCATCCGCCATAGCCCGGTGCGAAGGGCGGTGTAAGCCAAGTGTAGCGGCGAGCGCGGTGAGGTTGTAGGCGGGTAGGCGCAACAGGCGGCGCGACAGCACCAGCGTATCAAGCACGGGTAGGATTGGTGGGGTGTGCCCAATCCGTAGCAGTTCGTGATTGAGGAAGCTCACATCAAACGGCGCATTGTGGGCCACGAGGACGGCATCCGTGAGCAGATCGAGCACCTGCGCGGCAACATCCGCAAACAGGGGGGCATACGCCAGTTGGTCGGGGGCTAGCCCATGCACCGCCAATGCCGCCGCCTCGCTGTCGCGTTCGGGGTTGAGTAGCGTCTCGAATGCGGCGTGGAGCGTGCCGTGCCACTCGCGCAGCATGGCCAACTCGCAGATCCGATGCCCGCCTGCGGCATTCAAGCCGGTTGTCTCCACATCCAGAAAAACAAGCGGCACTTCAGCAAGCGGCAAGCGTCGCCACGCTGCAAGGTTAGTCGGGTGCGCTTGGGCAATCTGGGCGGCAGCGTGGATCAGCGGTGCCACAGCCGCGCCTAGAGCGGGTTTTCAATTGGCATCAGCAGCGCCAATTCGGGCGGCACAGTGATGACGGTGTTATGCGCCCAGCCGACTTCGCTGCGTGTGGTGCGGACTTTGAACCACTCCTCATCGCCTGTTTTCGCTAGCAACTCAACCGTCTCGCCCGTCGTTAGATCATCGCCGGCTGGGGGCGCATCAAAGCTCGGCTCTTGGTGGAGCTGCCCGCTATTAAACACGACGACAGTGCGCTCGGCGGCATCCGGTAGATCGGCGGCGGTGATCGCGGGGGTTGCCGTCGGTTCAGGAGCCGCTGCGACAGGGGGCGACTCCTGCTCGCCGGTGGCAGTGAGGATCGGAATGCGCTCAAGCACATCGGCAGGCGGATTTAGGGCGCCATTGGAGGTCCAGCCTTCGGTGCCATCGGGGGTGCGGATACGGAACCACGAATTATCAGCGAGCCGCCCTAGCACCTCCACCGTCTGCCCCAGCACAATCTGGGTCAACAATTCGCCCGTGCCGCTCGGTGCTGACCGCACGTTGCCGCCATTGCCGACCTGCACCTGCACAATCCCATCATCGTTGGGGGCCTCAGTTGGGGTTGTGGCTGGGTCGCTGCTGTTGTTATCTGGGGCAGCCGCTTCGGGCGTAGCCGTAGCGGTTGGATCAGCGGGCGCGGCAGGTGGGGCTTGGGCAACACCACTCGCATCCAGCACCGGAACCTGCTCGATCACGTCCGCTGGTGGGTTCAGGGCTGCGCTGAACGTCCAACCTTCGCTGCCATCGGCGGTGCGGATGCGGAACCACGAACTGTCTGCCAGCCGCCCCAGCACTTCTACCGGGTCGCCTAGCGCAATCTGCGTCACAAGTTCGCCTTCGCCACTGGGGGTTGCCCGCACGTTGCCGCCATTACCCACGGCCACACTCACGCCCGGCTCTGGATCAGCTGGCACAAGCACCGGAATGTCTGGCTCTGGGTCGGTAGCGGGCGTAGCGGTAGGTGTGATCGGGATTGCGGTGGGGCGGGGGGTGCGCGTCGGCACTTCGGCAACTGCGGGCGCACAGAACTCATCGCGGAACAGGGGCGGCACGAAGAACTCACGCACAGCTGTGACGGGAACCCCGTTGACACTTCCGCTCAGGCGTATATCAAAGCTCTGTGAACAATCTACGGGCGGTGCATCATCGCTGCGGCTCACGCGCATATCTAGGGTACTGCTAATGACTTGACCAGTGATAGTCGTATCATCAAACCATTCAACAGGCTGATCGTTGGCCAGCAGTTCGAGGCCTAGCTCCGTGCCATCCGGGATATTCTCAGTCTGGGCGGCAACGCTAATCGTCGTCGGATTCACCAGATCAGCTTTCGTAAGCGTCAAGATCGGGGGTGGGGCGGGCGGTGGCGGCGGGGTGCGGAGAAAGACGTTGAACACCAATAATGCGCCCAAGCCGAGCAGGAGCAATGGCAGCACGCCGACGAGGATCCTGCCCGGTAGCGAGAGGGCTTTGAAGCGATCCGCAAGCGAAGTCGGCTCGATGGGTTCGCCGGATGTGTAATCCACTAGATCGCCGATATTCGGCGGCGGCAGATCGAGGCTATCGCTGGCTTTGCTGCGACTGCGGCGGTAGAGCAAATAGCCTACGGCTAGGGCCATCACCAATCCAATAACAATCAACTGTATTGCATTCACGGGGGTACACCCTTTCAACTCCCGATGCGGCGGGTAGCTGCTCCAGAACTAGCTTTTGGTCGAGACATATCCGGCTGTGGTATACTAACAGCACATGGTTCTGTACCGAAAGGAAACACGCTGTCTTATGACTGTGAAACACTATTATACACAACTGCGCCAGATTATACCACCATTTTGGGCATTCCCTTCGCATGTGCGTCAGGCTTGTCGCCCCGCTTGGTTCTGGGCTGGCTTGATGGTGACGGTAGCTGGGTTCATGTGCGGGTAGCTCCTCTGACCCTTTCGTCCATCTGTTGATCCCAATTCCGTGTTTCCCCGTGCATAGGTCATCCCCGCCCCAGTATGCGTTGCTGAGTGTGGATAGGCATGCTCTGGCATAGACTGGCGTGCATACGTGAGAGCGATAGGTAAGCGTAAAGAGGAGGAACCAAGCGATGTCAGAATATATTGTAATTGCGGTGGCATGGCCCTATGCGAGTGGGCCGCGCCATTTGGGGCACGTTGCCGGCTTTGGTGTGCCCGCCGATATTTTCGCCCGCTACCAGCGCATGAAGGGCAACCGCGTGCTGATGATCTCTGGCACGGATGAACACGGCACACCGGTGACGCTAGCTGCCGATAAAGAGGGGATCAGCCCCAAGCAGTTGGTGGATCGCTATAACGAAGTGATTGGCAATGATCTGTACCAGCTCGGCTTGAGCTACGATCTGTTCACGCGCACTACTACCCGCAACCACTACGCCGTGACGCAGGATCTCTTTAAGACCCTGTATGAGCGCGGTTATATCATTGTGCAGACGACGCTAGGGGCATTCTCGGCTAGCACTGGGCAAGCCTTGCCAGATCGGTATATCGAGGGGACGTGCCCGATCTGCGGCTATAGCGAGGCGCGCGGCGATCAGTGCGACAACTGCGGTAGCCAGCTTGATCCCACCGACTTGATCAACCCACGCTCGAAGGTGGACGGGCAGCCGCCGGTGTTCCGCGATAGCGAACACTACTTTCTCGATCTGCCTGCGTTTGCCGCACAGTTGCAGGCGTGGCTGGTGCAGCAGGAGCATTGGCGGCCCAATGTGCGGAGCTTCTCGCTGAATATACTGGAAGATTTGAAGGCGCGGGCGATCACCCGCGACCTAGAGTGGGGCGTGCCGATTCCGCTGCCTGAGTATGCGGATCGCAACGATAAGAAGATCTACGTCTGGTTTGATGCGGTGATCGGCTACCTCTCAGCCAGCATCGAGTGGGCCCACAATCAAGGGACACCGGATGCGTGGCGCGAGTGGTGGCAGAATCCGCAGGCGCGGCACGTCTACTTTATGGGCAAAGACAACATCGTGTTTCACAGCATCATCTGGCCCAGTATGCTGCTCGGCTATGGCAATGGCGGCACGTTTGGCGGTGGGCAGGGTGAGGCGTTGCACCTGCCGACGAATATTGTGAGTAGCGAGTTCCTTACGATGGAGGGCAAGAAGTTTAGCAGTAGTCGCGGGATTGTGATCTATGTGCGCGATTTCCTGAGCCGCTACGATCCCGATCCGTTGCGTTACTTCTTGACCATTGCAGGCCCTGAGAATCAGGATACCGACTTTACGTGGGCCGAGTTTGTGCGCCGCAACAATGAGGAGTTGGTGGCGACGTGGGGTAATCTTGTCAACCGCACCCTGACGAATGTCTACCGCAACTTTGGCAGTGTGCCCCAGCCGGGCCCATTGAGCGATACGGATCAGGGCGTGCTAGGGGAGATCACGCAAGGCTTCACAACGGTGGGCGATCTCATAGATGCGGCGCGCTTTCAGGCGGGGATCAAGGAGACGATGCGCCTTGCCAGCTTGGTGAATAACTACCTGAGTGAGCAGGAGCCGTGGCGGGTGATTAAGACGGACCGCGAACGGGCCGCGACGATCCTGTATGTGGCGTTGCGCTGCGTGGATCACCTGAAGCTCCTGTTTACGCCGTTCCTGCCGTTTACCAGCCAGCAGTTGCACGCCATGCTCGGCTACCGTGGCTTCATCGCAGGCCCGCTGGAGTTCCGTGAGTATACCGAAAGCGACGGCAGCACGCACCGGGCATTGACGGGTGCGTATGCAACGTGGGAGGGGCGGTGGGAGCCAACCGATTTGCCCGTCGGACAGGCGTTGCTACCACCCGCACCACTCTTTAAGAAGCTGGATGAGAGCGTCGTAGCTGAGGAACTCGCCCGCCTAGAGCAGGCGTAACTCCCTTTGGTGGGGCACTGCATGCGCCAGTGCCCCCGCCGATGGTATCCCCCATTCGTCCTATCTTGCCGCACACACTCTGCACCCTGCCTTCACACTAATTTCATAGCTCCTCGCTATCCTGTAATCAGACAGACAAACCGGTCTGCAACAAATAACAAGCAGGATAACAAGGAGACACGATAATGCAGCGCGTGATGACGACCCTACTGGTACTGACAATCGGACTGATGGCAATGTTTGGGGGGCAGCTGGTGAGCTATGCACAGGCAGCAGAGGTATCCGGCACAGGCACGGTGACGGCAAGCGGGAGCGGCACAGCCCAGATCAACGGCAGCGGCACGGTGCAGGTTGGCCCCGGTGCGGGCATTATCTGGGTGCGCGGTGATGCCGATATTCAGATGGATGGACGCGGGCGGCGTACCACGCTGCCAGATGGCACAGTCCGCATCACGGGTTGGCCCGGCACAGTGACGGTTAGCGGCAGCGACATTCAGGTGCGGGTGGTTGGCGAGGCGATTGAGCTACAGGCAAACGGTACGGGTACAGTGCGGCTCTTCGGTGTGGGCACGTACACCGTGGGCGATGTCACGGGGGAATGGCAGGAGGCGGGCGTAAGCGTCAACTTCTAGGCGCAGCGTAGCCAAACATACCGATAGCCAGTACGCGGAGCAGACGTGCCCCGCGTGCTGGCTCGTATGTGCGGGCCTATTCTTCGGGTGGGAGTGAGGTGGCAATATCGTAAAAGATTACTTGCACATCCAACCCATCGGACGTGAGCATCTCGAACGTGGTTTCGCGGGTAGCATCTTTAATCGCCGTTTCATCGTCGGCTTTGGCATAAGCACGGATGCTGGCTTCCTCAGCTGATGCACGCAACACCCGAATCACGGCATCTGGGCTAACTGCCTGAATGCGTTGTTTCAGATCTGCAATCGCTTCCTCAAGCGTCATGGGTTCTCCCTTCTGATTACCCCTATCCTTGACGTGGTGTGAACGGTGAGGGCTTGCTGTTCACCGCCTCTCAACTATACTCGCATCCGGTCATTTTGGCAACTAGCCGCGTGCGTACTAGCGGCGACCCGTGCTACTCCGGTGCATCCTGTGATTCCTCCCCCGCCAATGCCTGCGGATCAAGCGTGGCGGGCGGGGGCGGGCTGCCTTTGGGCCGTGCGCCGCGGGCTGCGTCCGCAGTGGGGCTAGGCGGGGTCGCTCGCTCCTCGCGCCACGCGAGCCGTTCGCGCACGCTACGCTCAAAGCCACGATTGGTCGGCTCGTAATAGATCCGCCCCGCCAGATTGGGGGGCAGATGGGCTTGATCGGATCGCCCCGCTTCGAGATCGTGGGCATACTCGTAATCCTTGCCATAGCCGAGATCCCGCATCAGTCCGGTAGGGGCATTGCGGAGGTGGAGTGGCACTGGCTCGTTGCGGGTCTGCTGCACATCCTTCAGGACGGCTTTGTAGGCGGCATACACGGCGTTGCTCTTGGGGGCTTGGCTTAGGTAGACCACCGCCTGTGCGAGGGCGAGGTCGCCTTCGGGCTGCCCCAAGAAATGCACCGCCTGCTGCACCGCAATCATCTGGGGCAAGGCATGCGGATCGGCGATGCCAATATCCTCAATCGCCACCCGGATCAAGCGGCGGGCAATGTAGAGCGGGTCTTCGCCGCCCTCCAGCATCCGCCCAAGCCAATAGAGCGCACCATCGGGATCACTGTCGCGCACACTCTTGTGCAGCGCAGAGATCGCATTGTAGTGCAGCTCGCCGCGCTTGTCGTAGCGTGTGGCGCGGCTCTGCAAGGCATCGCGGATGTCATCCACCGTGAGCAGGCGTTTGTCGCCCAGCGAAGGCGGCTTGGCCAGCGCGGCGATCTCTAGCGTATTCAGGGCGGTGCGGGCATCACCATTGACCATGTTCAGCAGGAGATCGCGGGCATCGTTGGCCAGCACCACCTGTAGCGGCCCCAGCCCACGCTCAGAGTCGCTCAAAGCCCGCTCAACGAGCACACCGATCTGCTCATCAGCGAGGGCTTCGAGCGTGAACACCCGCGCCCGTGAGAGCAGCGCGGGGTTGACCTCAAACGAGGGGTTCTCAGTCGTTGCGCCAATCAAGATCACGGTGCCATCCTCGACGTAGGGTAGCACCGCATCTTGCTGCCCTTTGTTAAAGCGGTGGATCTCATCAATAAACAGGATCGTGCGATGCTGGAACATGCCCAGCCGATCCTGTGCCTCTTTGATCACGCGGCGCAGATCGCTGACGCTAGCAGACACCGCACTGAGCGGCTCGAAGTGGGCTTTGGTGGCATTGGCAATAATCTGGGCCAGCGTGGTTTTGCCGCTGCCGGGCGGGCCCCACAGGATCAGCGAGAAGAGCGTATCCTCGCGGATCGCTCGCCGCAACAGCCGCCCCTCGCCGAGTATATGCTCCTGTCCAACAAACTCATCCAGCGTGCGCGGACGCATGCGCGTCGCAAGCGGGGCTTGCGCTTGCAACAGGGCTTCGCGCTGGCTATCAAAAAGATCGGGGGGGCGTTTTGGCATCGGCTCTAGCTCCTCGGCTCAGCGTGTCGGTTGGCGAATGATGAATGGCAGGAATGCCCGCCCGCGTAGCTCACGGAATGTCACCTGCCCCTGCTGCTGGATCGTGGCGGCGGTGTTGCTCGCGGTGAGGCTGAGGTTGAAGCTGGCAGGCAGGGTGCGCGACAGCACGAGCGTTGCAGTGAGGCGATTGGTATCAGTCAGCACCTGCTCATAGGTGAAGGGCACGTTCGGGGGCTGCTCGATGGCCCACGTCACTGTTACGGGGAGTTGCACGCTAGGGCGGTTGATCGTTGCGGTGAGCGTGAGCAGGGTCGTGGGCGATAGCGCCAACGTGGGCGAGATCAGCACTGTGCCGCGCTGGTTCAGCACAATCTCGGCGGGCGGATCGGGCAAGCGGCCCTGCACCCCCGTGAGTTCGCGCATTGTCCAGAAGGCGGGACGCAGCAGGTCAGGTCGCCCAATGACATCATAGCAGGCCCCCCCGTCACAGCGATTATCTTCGGTAAAGGGGATCCGCACCACGCCCCACAGTTGCGCGTTAGGCCCTGTGGCGGGCGGGAAGTCCTCATACTTAAACCAGAAGAAGGTCTCGACATCATCGCGGCTCGCCATCGTCAAGATGGATTGGCGCAGGAACTCGGCTTGCTCGGCGGTTGTCTGGTTGCGGAAGCCAGCATTGTAGCCAAGCTCGGTAATCCAGAATGGCACGAACGGATCGCCGACTTCACGCAGCACGTCCCGCACCGCATTCATGCGCGTGGTAATCAAATTCATATCGCTTTGCGGCGAGATCCGGATCTCTTCGGGGTAGGGGTGGTAGCCTAGCCCATCGAGGGGCCAGCTGAGGAAACTCTCGCGGTAGCTGCGAAACCCGTCGCTACGATACAGTTGGCGGACGTAATCGCGATCTGAAACGTACTTGGGATCATCAACATCGAAGCTGCCTGCGGGATGCAAGCCGCCCACAATGATCTTCACGTTGTCGCGCCAGCGTTGGTCGCCGGGGCGGTTGCGATCCACGTTGCGAAAGAAGCGGTAGAATTTGGTGTGCAGGCGGGCTGTTACCTCAGCCGGAATCGGGCGACCATCGGGGGGCAGGCGGTTTTGCTCATTCAGCACTTCGTAGGCGAGGATCCGGTCTTGGTAGCGGTCTGCAATCAGGCGGGCCCGGTCCAGCCAGATCTGCATATAGTCGTTCACGCCGCCGCCATACACCGTATCGGTGATAAAGTCGGTGGCGAGCAGATCGTACTCATCGCGCCCGCGTTGCAGGTTGAAGCCCAGCAAGCCCAACACCTTGAGATCGTGGCGGGGGGCTACCTCGTTGATGAAGTAATCGTTGCGGGCGATCTGGGCTTCCACTTCGCGGGCGGTGCCAGCCTCAATATGAAACTCAAAGCGCACCCACGTTACCCCTAGCAGAGCCAGCATGCGCCCCATCTCATCTTGGGCAGCGAAGTTGGGCTGATCGGGCTGATTGGGCGTGGTTCCGAAATCGTACCACGGATCGCGGATCACCAAGCCGCGTAGCCCTTCGGCAACCGCCACCGTCTGGGCGTGCGGGTTCGGGCGCGGGTAGTCGGGGATGCTCGGTGGCCAGAGCGCACCCAGCAGCACGACGATCAAGACCATGTTTGGAATCTGAAGCATAAGCACCTCAATTAGTATACCGCGAGCTTCATCGCTATCATAGCGTATAATACACGATATAGCCCTGTTTTTGGTGGGGCATTGTCACATCACCAATGCCAATACGAAGGAGTAGCACCGTATGGCGCAGACGTATGTAACGCAGCGTGGCGATACCCTGTGGGATATTGCCGAGAAGTTCTACAAGAATGGTAGCTTGTGGCATATCATTTACGAGGCTAACCGCACTGTGTTTGGCGATAACCCCGGCAACGTATTCGCTGGGAAGACGCTGACGATCCCCGACTTGAACAGCCCACCGCCCGCCCCGCCTGCGCCGCCCGGCTTGCCCACCACCTACACCACCAAGCCCAATGATACGCTGTGGGAGCTTGCCGAACGTTTCTACCAAGATGGGACCAAGTGGTATCTGATCTATGAAGCGAACAAGGGCAGCATCGGCAGCGATCCACGGCAACTGCCCGCAGGCTTGAACTTGACCATCCCCACGCTTGAAACCGCGCCCAACCAACCCGGCGGCGATCCGCAGCTGCTCGGCGGCACGATCACCGATTCGCCGGATGGGGTCTACTTCCCGATGACGCAGCAGTTCCACGTCTATTGCCGCAGTACGGGCGGGAGCTTGTTTCAGCATTTCGGGACGCAGTGGCAGGATCTCGGCAAGCCGCCGGTTGGGTTCAGCAATTCGCCCGCAGCAGTGGTGCGCGATATTAACAACATTGACGTGTTTGTGCGTGGCAACGACAACAACTTGTACCACATCTATTGGGGCGGCACAGGTTGGTATGGCTGGGAGAATCACGGCGGTGGCTTGCAATCTAGCCCGACGGTCTGCTCGTGGAGCCAAGCGCGGCTGGATATTTTCGCCCGTGGCGGCAGCAACAATCTGATCCATTGCTGGTGGGATGCGAGCGGTGGCTGGAGCCAGTGGGAAGATATGACGAATACGTTTCCGGGCGGCTTTCAGCCAATCAACTTCAATCCGGCGGCGGTCTCGTGGCCCCAATCGGATTGACATCTTCGCTACCCGTATGGGCGATGGGCACTTGATCCATAGCTGGTGGGATGGTACCCGCTGGAATGGCTGGGAAGATCTCGGCGGGTTGATTACCGAAGCCCCGTCGGTGGTGTCACGCGGCAATGGGCTGCTCGATGTGTTCGGGCGTGGCTCGGACGGCGCGGTGTACCAGATCTATTGGGATGGCTCGCGCTGGAGTGGCTGGATCCGCCAGAACATGATTATCGCGTCGGCTCCGGCGGCGGTGGTTGGGCCGCAGGGCACGGCGGTGTTTGCGCGTAGCATAGACAATCAACTGCAACGGCTGGGGTAGGGTGCGAGGGGTCAGGGGTCAGGGGTCAGGTGCTAGGTGTGAGGTTTCAGGTGCTAGGGAACACATACCACGAAGAACACGAAGGGCACGAAGAACACGAAGGATGAAGCAGGTGGTAGGTGTGAGGTAACAGGTTTTAGGTGGTAGGTATGAAGGTTTACCCGCCACCTAGCACAGCTCGTGCAGGGCGGTACTCAGCACCTCAATCGCTCGCAGGTACTCGCTGATCGGGATATGCTCATCGGGCGTATGGTCAAGCGCGGAGTCGCCGGGCCCGTAGGCAAGGATCGGGCATTGCCACACCGGCCCAACGACATTCATATCGGAGGTGCCGGTTTTGAGCAGGAAGCCGGGCGTGCCGCCGTGGGCCCGAATACCTTTGAGCATAGCCCGCACGAGCGGGTTGTTTTTGTCGCCTTGATAGGCAAAGCAGCCGCCGCGAAAGGCAAGCGTGGCGGGGGCATCATCGGGGAGCAAGCCGCACAGCGTCTCGATCAGGTGAGTCGGGTCGAGCTTGGGCGGCAGGCGTAGCCCAATGGTGAGGGTGGCTTCATCGTGCAAGCCGTCGCTGGTGGTATTGATCGCCCGCAGCGAGGGCAGCAGCTGGTCAAACAGGCGCGGCTTGTCGGCATTGAAGCTGGCGCAGTAGGCCTGCACGGCTTGCCAGTAGGCTACGGCTTGCTCGGCGGCGGGCGTGGCTTGCCCTGCGCTGTGTGCGCTAGCGGTGTGCCAGTGCCCATCGAGCAGGAGCCGCCCCTTATAGCCGAGTGTCAGCCGCTCCCAGCCGCTCGGCTCGCCGATGATGCAGGCGGCAGGCGCGTAACGGTCAAGGATGAAGTGCGCCCCTTTGGATGAGGCCGCCTCTTCTTCAACCGCCCCCACGAGGATCAATGGCGCACGGAAGTTGCCACTGGCGCGCCGTTTGGCGGCGGCGGCGACAAAGGTGGCAAACGCGCCTTTGGCATCCACCGTGCCGCGCCCATACAGCCGCCCCTGTTCGCGGCGCACGGGTACTATCCCCGCGACGGTATCTATGTGCCCTAGCAGGATGATTGGCGCGGTTGGGTCATCGGCGGCGCGGGCGCAGGCGGTAGCAACCACATTGCCCGCACCGTCAATATCGGCGGCAAAGCCCAGTTGGTGCAGCGTGGCGACGAGAAAGCGGGCGACGGCTTGCTCCTCGCCAGAGTAGCTCTCGATGCGGACAAATTGCTCCAGAAACGCAACCGGATCGAAGTCAGCGGGATTCGACATAGCAGCTCCTTAGTCCTAGCGACAACCAAGCAACTGGACACAAAGACAAACCACGAAGGGCACGAAGGACACGAAGGACACGAAGGGAATCATCAGTGTGTATCAATATCCGTTAGGTCACACGAAATTTCTGAGCTATGCGTGAAGAGTGGCATGGGATAGTTTATGTTTGTGCTATCGTTCTTCGTGTTCTTCGTGCCCTTCGTGTTCTTCGTGGTTTGCATTCCCGGCGTGTTGCGGTGCGCGTGGCTCGACTATTCAAGCACGGCGGCAACCGCAGCGACGGCACGGTCAAGCTGGGCGTACTCGATCACGAGCGGCGGCAGCAGGCGGAGCACAGTTGGCCCGGCGGGCAGGGCTAGCACGCGCTGTTCTTCGAGCAGGCGGATCAGGTAGGGCTGCACGCGCTCCTTCAGCTCTAGCCCGACGATCAAGCCCATGCCGCGCACCTCGCGGATCTTCGGTGATGTGAGTGCGCGTAGCTTGCCAAGCAGGTACTCGCCCTTCAGTGTCGCTTGACATAACAGATCAGTCGTGGTCAGTTCGTGCAGCACTGCCCGCGCCACAGCACAGCCGAGCGGATTGCCGCCGAAGGTGGTGCCGTGCATAGCAGGTTGCAGCGTGCCGAAGCGGGCGTGTATGCCGATAGCCCCCATTGGCACGCCGCCCGCAATAGATTTGGCGAGGGTGATCAGGTCGGGCGTGATGCCGTAGTGATCGCATGCCCACAGCCGCCCAGTGCGCCCGAAGCCGGTCTGCACCTCATCCACGATCAGCAGTGCGCCGCGCTCACGGCACAGCGCAGCCACGCCCTGCACATAGGCGGGATCGGCAGGCCGCACGCCGCCTTCGCCCTGCACGAGTTCGATCAGCACGGCAGCGGTGGTTGCGTGCACGGCGCGGTCTAGCTCATCCAGATTGTTGTAGGCAACGTGGGTTACATCGGCGATCAGGGGCGCGAATGGCTCGCGGTACTTTGGCTCCCACGTCGTCGAGAGTGCGCCCATCGTGCGCCCGTGAAAGCCGCGTTTGGTGGCCACAGTGCCGGTGCGCCCAGTGAGCAGGCGCGCAAATTTCAATGCGCCCTCGATGGCTTCTGCGCCTGAATTGCACAGAAACACCCGCGCCATGCCACTCGGTAGGGCAGCCACAAGAGCCTGCTGATAGGCGGCGCGTTGGTCGTTGGGGAAGATTTCGGGGCAGCTGATGAGGATCTGCGCCTGCTCATGGAGAGCCGCCACCACTGCTGGGTGGCAGTGCCCCAGATTGGCTGCGCCCTGTGCGCTGGTGCAGTCGAGATACTCCACGCCGTCAGCATCCCACACCTGCGCCCCTAGCCCACGCACAAGCGCAACGTCGCGTTTGGGATACACGCCGCTGGTGTGGGCCTGCTCGGTGGCGATAATGTCCGCATTGGTGCGGGGTTGGGTTGTCAATTCAGGCAACGTTAACGTCATTCGGCTTGCTCCTGCATCTCGTGCGGGGGGCGGAATAGCCCCTGAAAAAGTGCCTGCCAGTGGCGTTCGGCGGCGTGTTCAAATTGGGCAACATTGACCACGTAGCTACACGCATCGCGCAGGCGGCGATCCAGCAGCGTGGTGGCGAGTTGCTCACGCGGCGTAGCATGGGCCAGCAATACGCGCACGCCCTGCCGCGTGAGCGTGCGGGCTAGCTCAGCGAGATAGGCTCCCGTTGCAACCAGCACCACCACATCTACGCGCCCGCTCAAGGCTAGTTCCAGTGCATCGCTGGCCAGCGTTACGGCTACGCCGCGCTGATCGGTAGGTGCGGCAGGATCGAGCAGCACCCACCGCGCTGTAATTCCGGCGAGCAGTAGCTCGTGCTGCGGCGGCAGCAGGCTCGGATCGCCATCGTTGCTACCAGCATACCAGCCTGCAAAGATGATCCGATAACTATTGTACCCCTTTTCGGCGTGCTGCACCGCCTGTTCCAACAAGTGGTGCAACGGCTGCAAGGCAAGCTGCCCGTGCCCGCATTGGGTGTAGTATGCCTGCACGGCGGCAAGGTACGCGCCATCATACAGCACCGCAATCCGGCAGACGGCAGGCGTAGGTGCGCTGCTCTGCACGCTAGCCAATCACCGTGCCGGCCCCCGCAAGGGCATCGCTCACGGGGGTCGGGCGGCGGGCATCGCCCAAGATGACCCGCCCCACGCCGCCCATCAGGGCTTCCGATGCGCCCAGCACTTTCTTCTTCATGCGCCCCTCAGCCAGCGGCAGGTAGTCGTCTATCTCGGCGCGGGGGATGTGGCTGATCAGGCTGCTTTCGTCGGGGAAGTGGCGCAGCAAGCCGGGCACGTTCGTCAACAGCAGCAGCGTCTCTGCGCCGAGTGCAGCGGCAATTGCTGCCGCGGCGCGGTCGCCGTCTACGTTGATCGCTTCACCATCAAAGCTGCCTGCAATCGGGGCAATCACGGGCAGGTAGCCCTCTTTGAGCAGCAGCGAGAGCAAGCCCGTGTTAACCTGCTCAACCGTGCCGGTCCAGTCGTCGCGCACGATCTTTTGCTTGCCATCCTCGATAATGCGGATCATCGCTTTGCGCTTGCCACTCAGCAGGCGGCCATCCAAGCCGCGCAAGCCGAGTGCGTTTGCGCCTTGCCGTTGCAGTTGCTCCACGAGAACTGCATTGATTTTGCCGGTGGCCATCATAAACAGTTCCAGCGTGCGCCGATCCGTGTAGCGGCTGGTATGCCCCGATACGGAAGTGACAAAACGCGGCGGATGGCCCAATGCCTCCGAGAGCTGGTTGGTTTCATCGGAGCCGCCATGCACCAGCACAATCCGTTTGCCGCCCTGCGCCAGCATCGCCAGATCGCGGCACAGCATGTCGTAATTGATGCCTTTGCTTCCGCCGACTTTGACCACGAGCATTGGGCTTGCTCCTTTCGTTGGCTAACCCCCGCTCTTGGGGGACTGCGGCTGATAGAACAGCTCAACCAGTTCCATCGCCTCTTGATGGGTCATCCCGCTATGCTGCACACTTAGGAAGCGGATTGCACGGGCGATGTACTCATCGAGGGCGTTGTCGTCCTGCGCCTGCTCCGGCGCGAAGGCTCCATCTGGGCCGAGCTGGGCCTGTAGCCGTTCGACACTGGCGAGGACAGCCTGCGTCGGGCGGCGCACCAGCTGGGCCTGTTCGCGCCAAAAGCGCACGTTGCTTTTGCCGCAGCCAAAACACGCCAGCACAGGCGTGCGTAGGCTCATGTCGTACAGGGGCAGTGCGCCGCAGTAGGCACTATTGCCGATGTCTATGGCGGCTTGCCCGTGCCGTCCTTCGGCGAGGGCAAGCTGATAGGCCCGCATCGTGGTATCGGCGTGTACGCCACTGCCGTCATACTCGGTGTTGGATGAGAACGGGCTACGGTCAAACACAAACCCGTTGCGCGAGAGCAGGTTGTAGAAGTAGCTATCGGCGGTATTGTAGGCATTCACGAAGAGTTCGCCGGTGGGGAGCATACCAAGCTGATCGCGCACTGCCGCCCGGATCTGGGGCATCTTGCGGGGGTAAAGCTGGATCAGGCGGCGGTAGATGCTCTCTAGCAGCGAGCTTAAGCCAATCGTGCCGTTGCGCTCACCAATCCCCAAGATCGAGAAGTCGGGCAGCATGGTGATGCCCAAGCGCATACAGACCATCAGCGTGTTGACATAAATCTGATCGGCATTGCCCACATCGTTATGGATGTGGCATTCGAGGAAATCAAACGGGATGCCCACCTGTTGCAGAATGCTGATCCGCTCGCCAAGCTCCTCTTGGGTCGAAACCCCCACCGTATCAGGAATGCCAATCCCATTCACGCGCAGATCGTGCTGGGCGAGCAGGTGTTGGAGCTGGGTGAAGAACTCAGCGTAGTCATCGAGCGTGGTACGGAAGGCATCTTCGGTGCTGATGCGGACGCTCGTGTAGCCCAAGCTCCGCGCAAGGGCAATGCTCTCGAAGGCTTTCTCGGCCATGCGGGTGATGCTTGCGCCCGCTGTGGCCTGCTTGATCTTGCTCGTGCCGATGTAGAGATGCACGCGCCGGAAGCCGGCCTGATACGCGGCGTAGATGTCTAGCTCGACACAGCGGGCGTGCGCGGCAAACTCGATCTGGAGATCGTGCTGCTGGGCTTGGGCAATCAGCCACTGGTTCTGCTCTTGGCCGGGCTGGTTCATCGGGTAGGCCGGCAACTCGACGACCCCCACGCCGAGGGCATTCATCATGCGGATTGCCTCCCACGCCTGCGCTTGGCTCAGAAAGAAGCCCTGTAGCGTCCCGTCGCGGCAGCGGCTCACGGCTTGCAACGATTCGCGGATGCTGAACACGCCGAAGCCATGCTGCTGGAGGTAGCCGATCAGGTTGAACAGATCGCGGGCTTGGAAAAACTGTTTGTGCGCTGGGTTCTCATCCACCAGAAAGGCGGGCATCTCAGCGGCGTGTGCTTGCATCGCGGTTCCTTCCTCTCACCCGTGCTTCGCCTAGCTCCACGCTAGGTGGGTCAGTGACCCCCTTATCCCTCACTCTTCACCCCGATCATTTACAGCGGATGCAAGCCCACGAAGGCTAGCCCATCCTGCTCATCGAAGCCCCACATCAGGTTCATACACTGCACCGCCGTGCCTGCTGCACCCTTCATCAAGTTGTCGAGCGCGGCAATCGTCACGACGCGCCCCGTCTGCGGATCGGTGGCAAAGCCCACGTCTACGAAGTTCGTGCCAGAGAGCAGCTTCGGCTCTGGCAGGCGGTGCATCCCCGTGCGCTCACGCACGATGCGGACAAACGGCTCGCTGCTGTAGACGGCCCGGAACAGCTGCCACAGGGCTTTCTCATCGAGCGGCTCACGCGGGAACACATGCGCGGTAGCCACTGCGCCCCGCACGAGTTCCACGCTCGTGATCGAGAGGTGGACCCGTTGCAGCCCGGTGATCTGCATCACCTCTGCGGTGTGGCGGTGGCCCGTCGGGGCGAATGCCCGCACTACGCCGCTCCGCTCTGGGTGGTGCGAGGAGTCGCTGGACTGTGCGCCGCCCTCCGATGAGCCAACCTTGACCTCGACAATCACGTCAGCCTGTGGATCGAGCATACCCGCTCGCACTAGGGGCAACAGCGCAAAGTTGGTGGCGGTGGCATTGCAGCCTACCCCACTGACGTAGCGTGCGCTGCGGATCGCCTCGCGGTTGACTTCGGGCAAGCCATACACAAACCTATCGAGCCAGTGCGGGGCGGGGTGGGCTTCGCCATACCACTGCTCATAGGTAGCGGGATCGGACAGGCGGAAATCGGCCGAGCAATCAATGATCTTGGGCGCAAGGTTGGCATAGTGGTCAATCTGTTTGGCGGCTTCGCCGTGCGCCATCGCCAGAAAGAGCAGATCGCACGGCTCCACCCCCCGCGCTGATACATACTGCAAGCTGGTGTGCCCGCGCAGGTTGGGGTGAGTGCTGCCAATCGGCTTGCCCACCAGCCGCTCCGATGTGATCTGCACCAACTCGACGTGCGGATGAGCCAGCAGCAGGCGGGCAAGTTCGCCGCCTACATAGCCACTCCCCCCGACTATCGCCACACGCATGCTCATCTTGCTCCCCTCGTGCTAGTCGTCACTCATCGTCCACCGCCCGTTGTGCGGCACAATCGCGCCATGTCCTACCGCGAGCACATACTCAATCACCAACGCCGGAATGTTTACGCCCGTTGTGTCAATGCTATTGCGAAACTCCATCGTATAGTTGACTTCGTTGACGAGCAGCTGCCCGTCGTCAGTCTCAAACACATCTACCGCGAGTACCCCGCCACCGACTGCCTGCGCCGCCGCCACCGAAATCTGGGCTAGTTCCGGGGTGACCGGGCAGTTGCTCGCTGCGCCGCCGCGGGCGGTGTTGGTGATCCAGTGTCCGCTGGTGCGATAGATCGCACAGATGCAGGTATCGCCCACGACAAACGAACGAATGTCGCGCCCGTTGGGCTTCTTGACATACTCCTGAATGTAGAAGATCGAGTGGTGATACGAGCCGAGAATCTCCTTGTGTTCGAGCAAGGCTTCGGCGGCTTCGCGGTCATTGACTTTGGCGATCAGCCGCCCCCACGAGCCAATCGCGGGCTTGAGGACGGCTGGGTAGCCTAGCTCCTCAATTGCCGCCAATGCCGACTCGGCGGTGAAGGCCATGCGGGTGCGCGGGGTCGGTACGTCGTGCTTGATCAGGGCTTGGGTAGTCAGCACCTTGTCGCCACAGATGCGGGCGACGTGGTAGGTATTGACGGTGGGCACGTCGCGGTCATTGAAGGCTTTGAGCGCGTAGAGGGCCCGCGAGTGGTGGATCGAACGCTCCAGAATGACATCGAAGGCATACGTGCCCGCGTTTAGGTCAAAGACCAACTCCCGATCATCGAGGAGCGTATAGCCTGCGCCGTGCCGCTCTAGTTCGGCCAGCAGCAGCTTTTCCTCGACGCGCACCCGCGATAGCAAGACACCGATCCGCATGGTTTATTCTCCCCAATCTTCGCCCACTTCGGGCGCAAGGACCAACGTCGGCGGATCGAGCGAGACAACTTCTAGCTCGGCTCCACAATCGCCACAGACGATAATCTCACCCTCGACTGTGCCTTCCGGCAGTTCGATCATTGCACCGCATTCGGGACATTCGGCTTGCATGCTATTGATCTCCTTCTGGTATATGCTTGCACATGGGGCAGCCGCCCCTCATTATTCGGATGGACAAACGCTCCGGTCCTCGATCACTCAACGCCGTGCCTACGTTCCGATCTACCCTGTCACCTGTCACCTGTCACCAACGCCAGCACTCGGGCCGTCACAGCCTGCGTGGTGGCGGTGCCGCCTAAATCGGGCGTGTGCGGACCCTCGCGCAGGATCGTGGTAAGGGCCGCCCGCAGCTTGTGCGCGTGCTGGCTTGCCTGTGGATAGCCGCGCCCATCCAGCCAATCATACAACATGGCCACACAATCAAGTGCGGCGATAGGATTGGCGATGCCTTTGCCGGCAATATCCGGCGCAGAGCCGTGTACCGGCTCGAAGAGGGCATACCGATCACCGATGCTGGCACTGCTGGCCAAGCCCAAGCCGCCGCCGTGAATGCAGGCAATGTCTGAGAGAATATCGCCGAAGAGGTTGGTTGTCACCAGCACATCGAAGCGGGCGGGCGACTGGGCGATCCGCATGGCCGCAACATCGGCGAGCAGCTCGTCTGCGTCCAGTTCGGGGTAGGCGGCAAGCACTTCCAGTGCGGTGCGCCGGAACAGTCCATCGCCCTCGCGGATCACGTTGGCTTTATGCACCACCGTCACCCGCGCCCGGCGGGTGGGGCGGGTTGCGGCCCGCTGGCGGGCCAGCTCAGCCGCCGCCCGTGCGATGCGGGTGCTGGCGCGGCGGGTCACGACGCGCTCAGTAATCACGGTGTCGCCATCATCTTCGATGCGCTCGCGGCCGGCGTAGACATCTTCGGTATTCTCGCGCACCACCACCAGATCAACGGCAGGCACAGTACCGGCGGGGCTGCGGGTAGGGCGGATATTGGCGTAGACATCCAACGCCTTCCGTAGCGCAACGATGGGGCTACGGTAGCCGGGCACGGGGAAGCTAGGCGAGCCGGATGCACCGAACAGCACTGCATCCGATTGTTGGGCGAGGCGCAAAGTGACATCGGGCAGGGCCTCGCCATGCTCCTGAAAGGTCTGCCAGCCCGCTTCGGCATACACCAGCGTCAGCTCTGGCCCAAGCTGGCGCAACACCTGTGCGGCGGCATCCAGCACTTCGCCGCCGATCCCGTCTCCTGCAATGATGCAAATCTGCACCGCTATCGCCTCCCTGTTCCGTTACCGCTCTGAGGAGCGTGCGTACCCACGGCGTAACTGCCTATACCCTTGCCCTACGCGGCTTCGCCCGGAAAGCGGCCATACTGGCGATAGAAGGGCACGATCCCGCCTGCTTGCCACACCTCGCGCATAAACAGGGATGGCTCCGGGAGCTGGATCTGCTCGCCCGGATCGGTGGTGAGCAAGCCTGTTGCAAGATCAAGCTGCACCTGTTGTCCATCTTGTAGCTGCTCGGTCAGGTCAACGGTGAACAGGGGAATGCCCAAGTTCAGCGCATTGCGAAAGAAAATCCGCGCAAACAGGGGCGCAATGATTGCCCCCACGCCTACCATCTTGAGCGCAAGTGGGGCGTACTCGCGGGAACTGCCGCAGCCGAAGTTGTTGCCGCCCACCAGAATATCGCCGGGCTGTACATTCGGGGCGAAGTCGGGGCGGGCTTCGACAAAGGGGTACTTACGCAGGTCGTCTTCGTTCTTGAGCATGTAGGGGGCATACCGTCCGGGTACAATCTGATCGGTATTCACATCGCTGCCAAATTTCCAGATGCGAGCCATATAATCATTCTCCTTCGGCCATCACGTCTTGCGGATGGGTGATGTAGCCAGTCAGCGCGGTGGCGGCGGCAACTTCGGGTGAGGTCAGGTAAATCTGGGCATCGGGGCTGCCCATGCGCCCGCGAAAATTGCGATTGCCGGTGAAGACACACACCTCGCCCGGCGCGAGTACGCCCATATGCCGCCCGATGCATGCGCCACAGCCGGGCGTGCCAATCGTTGCGCCAGCAGCCAGCAGGGTTGTGAGTGTGCCATCGCTGGTTGCGCGTTGGAGCGATTCGCTACTGGCGGGAACCACGATCATGCGCGTGCCTTTGGCGATGGTGCGCCCCCGTAGGATCTGCGCGGCGGCAGCCATATCTTCGTAGCGACCATTGGTACACGTCCCAAGATAGACGACATCTACGGCGACCTTGCCGACATCGCGCAGGTCGGCGACGTTATCTACAAAGGGTGGCATGCTGATCTGTGGCTCAAGCGTATCCAGATCCACCTCAACGGTGCGGAGGTAGGTTGGGCCGTCTTCCACGCGCAGCCACGCGGGCACGTCCAAATCGGCGGCGGGTGCGCCCGTGGGCGGCACGATGCCGGCCTTGCCGCCTACTTCAATCGAGAGGGTAGCGAGGGTCATCCGATCCCCGACACTCAGGAAGTCTACGCCGTGCCACTCGACCGAGGCATAGGTTGCGCCATCGGCCCGGAGGACGCGGGCGGCATACAGGCCCAAGTCTTTGGCACTCACGCCGGGCCGAAACTGCCCACGCGCCAGCACGCGCACCGTCTCTGGCACACGCATCCATGTGCGTCCCGTGGCGAGGATCAGGGCCATATCGGTAGATCCCATGCCCGTGCCAAATGCGCCAACTGCGCCGTAGCCGGTGCTGTGGCTATCGCTGCCAGCGACGATCATGCCGGGCCGGGCGAGGCGTTCTTCAACCAATACCTGATGCGAGATACCGCGCCCCACATCGAACAGGTGGGTAATATTCTGCTCGCGCACCCACTTGCGCGTATTGGCTTGGTGGGTGGCCGTCTGCACGGTTGCGGCGGGGGCGACATGGTCTATCACGACGGCGACCTTATCTACATCCCACACCCGCTCGGCTCCTAAATCTTCGTGCAGCAGGCGGATGATGCCGGGCGCGAGGCTATCGTGGATCATCGCCAGATCTACGCGCACGGTTACAACCTCACCGGCTTGCACGGTGCGCCCGGCGGCGTGGCTCAGGATCTGTTCTGCAAGGGTCTGCGGCATGAACACGCTCCTTCTCTCTGCTTTGTAGCGTTTGTGATAGTGTGCATCCTAACGCGCACACACAGCAAAGCTCCACCGATCAAGGTCTGGTGGAGCCGTGTCAGCCAAATCAACTCGCGCAAGGGCACAGGTTACCGACCAGCAGGATCCACTGCTTGGTAATGTTTTTTGCTCTGCTTGAGGCGAGTAGGTATCATGTGTATATCGCTCACGTACAATCGTACATAACACGTAATATTATGTTCCAATTCGGGATTGTAGCATTCTCAGAGGAAAACGTCAAGCGTGGTAGCATGGTAGAATGATATTAGGCGGGGGTACGCCCACCGCTGTGAGCCAATGAGGAGGGCATGCCAATGCAACAGCTGATGCTGGTGACGATCATTACGGAGCATGTGCTGCGCGAACGGATCCTTGATGATATTCGCAAGGCGGGCGCAAATGGCTTCACCTTGACGGAAGTCTACGGCGAGGGCACCCGCGGCATCCGGGCCAGTACGTGGCAGGGCAACAATGTTAAGATTGAGACGCTGGTTGCACCGGATGTTGCCGAGCGCATTGTGGAGCGGCTTTCAGATACCTACTTCGAGCACTTTGCGGTGATTGTCTACCGCACGCTGGTAGATGTGGTGCGCGGCACAAAGTTCCTCTAGCCCTGCCGCAGGGTGATGATGGCCGATTCGGGGCGACAGTTGAAGCGCACCGGTATGCCGCCTAGCCCGCGTGAGACGTACAGGTGCATGCCTGCTACCGCAAAGTAGCCCCCCGCAAAGTATAGCCCCATGCGCGGCAGGCAGAGCGTGCCCAGCAGCGGCAGGCGGATCTGCCCGCCGTGCGTGTGCCCCGATAGCTGCACGGTTACGCCGCGCCGCGCCGCCTCGCCCGCGAAGTCCGGTTCGTGGGCCAGCAGGATCGTCGGTGCGCCGGCTGGAATGCCCGCGAGGGTCGCCTCCAGATCGGGTGCGCCATACCACATATCATCCGTGCCAGCCAGCCAGAAGTCGGCTCCCCGCCACGTCAGGCGGCGGTTCTCGTTGAACAGCATGGTGATGCCGAGCTGGGTCACTGCGGCGGTAATCTCGGCCACCCCTTCCCAGTAATCATGGTTGCCCGTGATGGCGTAGATGCCGAGCGGTGCGTGCAAGGGCTGGAGCAGCGGGCCAATCGTGGGGATGGCTTGCGGCAGGGTCACAAAATCACCCGTAATCACGATCAGGTCTGGCTGTTCACGGAGCATCTGGCGCACGCCCCAGCGCGTATTGGCAGTGGTGTGCAGCACGCCGAGATGCAGATCGCTGAGCTGCCCGATGCGTAGCCCATCGAGGGCGGGCGGCAGATCGGGCACCCGCAGCGTGATGCGTTCGAGTACGGGCATGGCCGGTTCGATCAGGATGGTGTAGGCGACACCGGCTGCACCCGTTGCGGCAATGGCTGCCGCCGCAGGCAGCCCGCCTACCCGAATGGCTAGCGCACTGAGCGTGGCCGCGCCGAGTGCAGCAAGGGCGTAGCGGTGCGAACACTCAAATTGGAAAAACTCGTGCAGCGCACGCGCTTGCTTGGGGGATGTTGCGGATGTGGTTGTCTGGTTCATGCGCTCCTCTTGATACACAACAAACGGCCACCCATTCTGAATTGGGGGAGCGCCCCAGCAGATGGCAGCCGCGCCTATGCGTAGTATACCGTATTTCGGGTGGCAGGGAGTCAGGGGCAAGCCCTAGCGATCCTGCCCCGTCGGGCGGATCAGGATCTCATTCACGTTGACGTGCGCGGGCTGCGTCACGGCATACAGGATCGCATTGGCAATATCTTCGCCGCGCAAGGATTGCATGGCCTGCACGCGCTTCAGGAAGGCCTCGCGGGTGGCGGTGTGGGTGATGTGATCGAACAGCTCGGTTTCAGTGAGGCCCGGTTCAATGATGGTGGTGCGGATGCCGTGCCCAAACGATTCCTGCCGCAACGCTTCGGAGAAGCCAACCACGCCCCACTTGGTGGCATTGTACACGGCCGCATTGGCAAAGGCGAGTCGCCCGGCCACCGAAGATACATTGACGATGTGCCCGCGCTGCTGCTGCTTCATAATCGGTAGGGTGGCGTGGGTCATATACAGCACGCCCATAATATTCAGGTCTACCATGCGCCGCCACTCGTTAGTATCTGCGCCATCAATCGGGCTGTTGTACATTACGCCCGCATTGTTGACGAGAATATCCACGCACCCCCACGTCTCGAACGTTTGCTGAACGGCGGCACGGGCTTGGCGTTCGTCGGTGACATCGGTGGGGATTGCGAGTGCGGTGCCGCCTGCTGCGCTGATCTGTTCGGCGAGGGTGTCTAGCCGCTCGGCACGGCGGGCCAGCAGCGCAACGGCGGCTCCTTCTGCGGCGAGGGCAAGCGCAGTGGCCGCTCCGATCCCGGATGATGCCCCCGTGATCAGGGCAACGCTCGCGGTGAGTTTTTGGGTCATGGGTGGGTACACCTCTTTCTGGTACAGGCTTAAACCAATTAAACACGACTATTGACAAGGCATTCATCCCCTCGCCGCGTGCTTACGCTTGCGGGGTGGGCAGGATGTTGCCGTAGCGGTGCAAAGTCTGCGAGATGGCCTGCTCGCGCAAGAAGGTGCGGAGTTCGAGCCGCCCATTTGCGAGCACGGGTCCCTCCAGCACGGCAAGGTTGGCGAATTGGGCGGCGCGGCGCAGCACTGCCGATGGGCTGCCGGGCGTGCGGAGCCGCTCATAGGCCCTGCTGCCGCCCTCTTGCAGGCGGGTCACAAGGAGCATTTCATCCTCAATGATGACCTCAACTGCGCCTGCTTCGGCGAGGTGTTGCCACGCCGCCGGAGCGGTGGGCGGCAAGCTGATCGTGAGGGGCACGCCGCCGGTGCGGGCGGCAAGGGCTACCTGACAGATATTGACCAGTTCGGTGTGGGTGGTTGCACGGAGTAGCACCCCGCGACACGGGCGGTAGCGGAAGATGTTCGCCTCGCAATACAGCCCGGTTACGTCATGGGCTTGGCTGAAATGGGTGGCCCATGCGTGGGCATAGCTGCCCGCACTGGCCTGTAGCAACGTCTGTTGGGCGGTGGGCAGCAGGGCCTGATAGCGTACCAGCAGCGATTGGACGGTGGGCGCGGGCACGGCTTGTTGGGCGGGCACGCCTTCCTGATCCCAGTGTAGCAGTTGCAGCACGTAGTTGGGTCCACCGGCTTTTGCGCCGGGGCCAAACACCGAGCCTTTCCAGCCGCCAAAGGGTTGGCGTTGCACAATTGCCCCCGTAATGTGGCGATTGATGTAGGCATTGCCAAGCTCGACCCGCTCTTGCCAGTAGGCAATCTCGCGGTCATCAAGGCTATGAATGCCGCCCGTCAAGCCGAAGTGGGTATCGTTGGCAAGCTCTACCGCTTCTGCCAGATCATCCGCCCGCATCAGCCCAAGCACGGGCCCAAAGCATTCGGTCTGGTGGAAGAACGAACCGCGCTGCACCCCGATTTTGATGCCCGGCGACCACAGGCGCGGGTTGTCACCGATCTGGTGCGGTTCTAGGAGCCACGTCTCGCCGGTGTCGAGGCTGGTTAAGGCGCGGCGCAAGTTGTCGCTGGGCACTTGCGTCAGGGGCGTAACTTTGCTGGCGGGATCCCACGCGCTCCCGACGGTGAGGCTAGCGGCGGCATCGGCAAGTTGGCGGCGAAAGGCGGGGCTATCGTAGACTTCGGCTTCCAACACGGCAAGGCTGGCGGCGGAACACTTCTGCCCGTTGTGCCCGAACGCCGAACGCACGAGGTCTTTGATCGCTTGATCGTGATCGGCAAGCCCCGTGATAATGAGGCTGTTCTTGCCGCTCGTCTCGGCAAAGAGGCGCAAGTCCGGCTTCCAGCCTTGAAACATCAACGCGGTTGCCCGCGAGCCGGTCAAGATTACCCCGCCGACGCGATCATCGGTGACGAGGGCTTGCCCGATCTCATTGTCGGGGGCGGGCACAAATTGCAGCACCGCACGCGGAATGCCGGCGGCCCACAGCGTCTGCGCGAGATGCCAGCCAACCAGCGTTGCTTCGGGGGCGGGCTTGAGGATTACGGTGTTGCCAGCGATGAGGGCGGCTAGCACGCCCCCGCACGGGATGGCCAGCGGGAAGTTCCATGGGGGGGTAATGACGATGACACCGAGCGGCTGCGAACGACAATCGTGCAGTTCTTCGGCGAGCGTATCGAAGGTGCGGGCGTAGTAGTTGGCAAAGTCTATCGCTTCGGAGACTTCCGCATCGGCTTCGGGAATGGCTTTGCCGCCATCGAGGATCATGGCTCCGAGCAGGTCGCCGCGATTGCGTTGTAGCTCGTAGCCGGCGCGGATCAGCAGGTCCCGGCGTTCGGCAAGCGGGCGGGCAGACCAATCGGCGAGGGCTTGCACAGCAGCATCGAGGGCCCGGTTGATCTGGGCGTGGTCGGCGAGGGCGTAGCGATAAGCAACCACATTCGGGCGCGAGGGGTCTATCCCTTCGCCGGGGTAGCTGGTGCTTATCAGGTCGCCGCCGATCTGGAGCGGGATCAGTTCGGGGGCACGGGTGCGCCACCGGCTGAGGATGTCGCGCACCCACGCTTGGTTGGCGGGCAAGGCCCAATCGGTGTCGGCCACATTGCGGAAGGGAGCTTCGCGCAGGGCGGGCATGTCCGGCTCGCCGGCATCCTCTTCCAGCCGCCGATCTTGGGTGCGGCGCGGCGTGGTGCGGACTTTGTCGCGTAGCTCGCACGCCACCAGAAAGCGTTTGCGCTGCTTTTCCCATGTGTCCGTGCCGGGCTGCAAGCCGAACAGGTCGTGCAGGAAGTTCTCCTCAGCCGTGTTCTCATCGAGCCGCCGCACGAGGTAGGCAATCGCACTGTGGAAATCTTCTTCCTTGACGACGGGGGCATACAGCAGCAAGCCACCGGCCCGCTCTTGCACCGCCCGCGATTGGTGATTGGCCATGCCTTCGAGCATCTCAAATTCGACGTATGCTTCTACGCCATAGTGTTCACGCACAAGGATTGCATAGCCAATGTCGAACAGGTTGTGGCTGGCAACGCCTAAGTTGACGGCAGCCACCCACGCCGGATTGCAGCCATACACGACCATGCGCTTGAAGTTGGCATCCACTTCGAGCTTGCTGGTGTAGGGGGCTTGGGGCCAATCGTGCATCGCCGCTTCGACCTGCTCCATCGCTAGATTCGCGCCCTTGACAATGCGGATCTTGATCGGTGCGCCGCCGCGTGCGACACGCTCTTGGGCCCACGCGGTCAGCTCTTGCTGCACATGGAAGGAGTCGGGCAGGTAGGCTTGCAGCACCAAGCCGGCCCGTAGGCGCGTAAACTCCGGCTCGTCCAGCACCTCGCGGAAGGCCTGCACGGTGAAGTGCAGGTCGCGGTACTCTTCCATATCGAGGTTGATGAATTTGGGGGTGCGGCTGCCGTCCGGCTGGCGAAAGGTGTGCTGCAAGGCGGTGCGGTAGAGTTCGCGCAGGCGTTCCTTGACGAGCGTGAGGGTATGGTCGTAGGCGATCAAGTTGATCTGGCTGAAGACGGAGGAGAGCTTGACCGAGATGTATTCGACATCCTCGCGGGCCAGCAGGGTGAGGTAGGCATCGAGGCGGCGGCGGGCTTCGCCTTCACCGAGGATCGCCTCGCCGAGCTGGTTGAGGTTCAGGCGGGTGCCTGTGGCGCGGCGTTGCTTGAGATAGGCCCGCAGCTCGCGCTCTTCGCCGGGCAGGATCACCGAGCGCGTTTCTTGGCGCAGGCGGCTGGCAAAGGGCGGCACAACCATGTCGGGCAGGTATTTGCCAAGTGCGCCGCCAGTCCATAGTGCGCCCTGCTCCCACTGCGCCATGTAGGTGGGCACGCCATAGCCGCGCAGCAGGTGTTCCAGCTGATCGGCGATGCGGGCGTGGCGGTGGCTACGAAAGACTTGATCGGAGAGGGCGATGGTGAGGGCTTTGCCATTGGGGTCTTCCATCATGCGGGCAATTTTGCGGGCTTGGCGATACTCTTGCGGGGTTTGCAGATCGTTGGCGCGGTGCAGCAGGTCTGCCGCTAGCTCGACGGCACGGCGGGCAAGCTCACGCTCATCGAGTGCGGGCGGGGGCGCAACAGGCGGTTCAACAACAGTCATGGTGATCACTCCCTCTAGTGTTCATCTGGCATCTATCGGTGCGGGGCGGGTCGTTTGCGTGCTTCTTTCATGGTAGCACAAATCGAGCGCGGGCGTGCGGCGGTGCGGTATCAGGGGAATGAGGCGATGTGAGGCGGTGGGGCAGTGGGGCGAGAAGGCAATCCAAAGGGCGTGAGGGACAATGCCTCACGCCCACGCGAGTACATACATCGGCTACAGGCGCACGGGGTAGCCGGGACCGAGGGGGATGCCAAGCGCAAACCATGCCACGAAGAGGATGATCCACGCGATCAGGATGATCAGCACGTAGGGCAGCATCAGGGCGATCACCGTGCCCAAGCCTGCATCTTTCTGGTAGCGTTGGGCAATCGTGACGATGAAGGGCAGATAGACCATCAGCGGCGTGATCGTATTCACCGGCGAGTCGCCGACGCGGTAGGCGGCCAGCAGGGTTTGGGGGGGGACATCCAAGCGTAGGAAGATCGGCACGAACACTGGCGCAAAGATGGCCCACTTGGGGATCAAGCCGGGCAGGATGAAGTCTAGCACCACAATCGCAAAGATGAAGCCAATCAGCAAGGGGATTGCGCCGATGTTGGCTTGCTCTAGGAAGCCCGCAAGCGTGATTGCAGCGACGGTGGGAATGTTGCTGAAGTTGAAGATCGCAATGAACTGGCTGATCATGAGGAGCATAAAGATTAGCCCAGAGAGGCTCGCAAAGGTTTGGGTGACGGCGTTGATCACGTCGTTGCTGTGCTTGATCGTATTGGCACCGATGCCGTAGCCAATCCCAGCGATCAGGAAGATCAGCGAGATGATGAAGATCAGGCTATCCATAAAGGGCGTATTGCCAATAATCGCGCCGGTCTCTGGATCGCGCAGGGGTGCGCCCGGCGGCAGCGTAATCAGCAACACAAAGGCAATGATGCCGAGTGTGGCATACAGCGCATAGCGCAAGCCCTTTGCTTCGCCAGCTTCATCTACATCTGGTGCTTCAGGGGCGGCACTCGCTTGGCTCGGATCGAATTTGCCCAAGCGTGGCTCAACAATGCGCTCGGTGATAAACACGGCGACGATAGCCAGTACGATAGACGAAACCGCCGAGAAGTAGTAGTTGGCAGTGATGATGATCGGCTGCCCGCCCGCCACCAGAATCGCCTCGTTGGTGATCTCGGTCAGCATCGCATCGGTGGGGGTGAGCAGCAGGTTTACGCCGAAGATCGCGCCCACACCGGCAAAGGCGGCGGCCATGCCGGCCAGCGGATGCCGTCCCACTGTCATAAAGGCGGCTGCCGCGAGCGGGATCAGGATCAGGTAGCCTGCATCGGAGGCGACACTTGAAAGCACGCCAACGAAGATCATGAAGAAGCTGAGCAATTGGCGTGGGGCTACCTCTACCAGCTTGCGGATCAGGGCGGCCATCATGCCGGCCTTCTCGGCCACGCCTACGCCGGCCATGGCCACGAGCGTTACCGCGACCACCCCGAAGCCCGCGAAGTTGGCAACAAACGAGGTGAAGATGAATCGAATACCATCAACTGAGAGGAGACTCTGGATGGCTACCGTCTCTTCGCGGATCTCATACTGGGTATCGAAGGGGCGGATTGTGATCACTCCCGATGGCTCGGCTGAGTCGGCGTAGAACAGCACCTCGCGGGCTGCGTCAACCGGCACGGCGATCTCTTCGGTAGCACTTACCCCAACGAGTGCAAGGATTGCCGAGAGGACGATTACACCTGCAATCAAGTAGAGGAACATCAGCACCGGATGGGGGACTTTGTTGCCAACGATCTCAATCCCATCCAATAATCTGTCGGTGAGCGAGCGACTGCCGCCGCCACCACCACCACCACCAGCGACACTGGTTTCTGCGGTCATAGGGATCTCCTTACTTTGGTATTAATGAAAGGATTGGCGCGGGCACAGGTCATCAGGCCTATGCCCGCCTGCGAGGAGTCTGTTACTTGGCGTAGTGCTGCAAATACTCCACCATTAAGCGCACGCCGACCCCCGTGCCGCCGGCCATATGGTAGGCTTGGGTGGGCTTCTCTTCAAAGCCCGTCGCGGCAATATCGAAGTGGACGAAGGGGTACTCGCCGACAAAGTTGGCGAGAAATGCGCCCGCTGTGATCGAGCCAGCGGGTCGTCCGCCGATATTCTTGATGTCGGCAATCTCGCTCTTGATCATTTCTTTGTACTCATCCCACAGGGGCAGCTGCCAGACGCGCTCGCTGGTCGCTTCACCGGCTTGGCGGAGGGCATCCATCAACGCCTGATCGGTTCCCATCATGCCGGTGGCATAGGCACCGAGCGCAATGATAACTGCGCCGGTGAGGGTCGAGAACTCGATGATCGCTTTGGGCTGATACTGTTGCGCGTAATGGAGTGCATCGGCGAGAATGATGCGCCCTTCGGCATCGGTGTTCAGCACCTCAATCGTCTTGCCACTCAGCGTCTTGATAATATCACCGACGCGGTAGGCATCGCCGTCAATCATATTCTCGGCGGAAGGGACAAGCCCAACAAGGTGGATCGGCAGGCCTAGCTCGGCTACAGCCTGCACGGTGCCAAACACGGTAGCCGAGCCGCCCATGTCGCTCTTCATGGTGGTCATGGCATCGGCGGGCTTGATGGACAGTCCGCCGGAGTCGAAAGTCAAGCCTTTGCCCACCAAGCAGATCGTGGGCGTATCTGCGCTCGGTGTGCCGTATTCCATAATGATGAAACGCGGTTCGCTCTTGGATGCCCGCCCTACGGCGAGGATACCACCAAAGCCACCTTCCTCTAATTGGGTTTTGTCGAGCACGGTTACCGTGACCTTCACGCGCTGGCCTAGTGCCACTGCCGCATCCGCCAGATCCGGCGGGGTCAGGTCGCCGCCGGGTGTATTGACGAGATCACGGGCGAGGGTAACGCCGCGTGCAATCGCTAGCCCCTGTGTTACGCCGGCTTGGGTGGCAGCGTTGGCTTCGTCCGTGAGCAGGGCTACGCTGCTGACGGCAAAGCTCTCTTCGGGCTTGAGGTTGGTGCGGTAGCGCAGGAAGCGATACGCACCGAGTGCTAGCCCTTCGGCAATCGCTTGCCCGGCGCGGGTCTCATCCAGTGGCATTGGGCCATGCACCCCGATGGTGACACTGGCAGCTTGCAGCTTCTGGGCCTGCTGTACCCCGATAGCCGCCGCTTGACGCAGCGTGTTGGCTTTCAGCTCATCGCGCTTGCCCAAGCCAACCAGCAGCACACGGCGCGGGACAACTGCGCCACGCGGGTAGATCAGTGCGGTTTGCTTGGGGGTGCCTTTGTAATCATCGGCTTCGATCAATCCGGCAATGGCTTCCGGCAAGGCTTCTTCGGCATATGTGGCAAGGATTGCGAGATCAGCCGCCTCATCCAGAATACGTCCTTGTTTCAGGGTGACATCCATGTGTACTGACTCCTCTGTTGCTGTTATACGGTTGTTATTGCTTGTCCAAGATCAGTGCGGAAGGTTGGCGAGTTCGTCAAGGTAGACAATCGCTGTGTTAATCCCGCGCTGAAACATTTCAAGGCTGTAGGATTCGTTGGGGGCGTGCAGCCCATCGTCATCAAGACCGTAGCCCATCATCACAACCGGGATCCGCATCAAGGTGTACATATCGGCCACGATAGGGATGCTGCCACCGCCCCGCGTAAAGATCGGGGTTGCGCCCCAGCCCCGCTCATAGGCTCGCACGGCGGCGTGCATCGCGGGCTGGTCGGTGGCGATCAGGGCGGGTTCGCCAGTGGTGAGCAGGCGTACCTCAACCTGCACGGTGGGTGGGGCAAGTGACTCGATGTGCTGCTTGAGCAGTTCGTAGATACGGTGCGGGTTTTGGTTGCCCACCAAGCGGCAGCTAATCTTGGCCAGAGCCTTTTGGGGGATGATCGTCTTGGGCCCTGCGCCACCCCAGCCGCTGACTAGCCCGTTGATCTCCAGTGTGGGGCGGGCTGTCACCCGTTCGCGTAGGGTGTAGGCGGCTTCGCCCCAACTAGCGGGCGCACCCGTCTGGCGGATCAGCTCCGCTTCGCTCAGTGGGTTGTGGGCAATCATCGCCCGATCCGCGTCGGTGAGCGGCACGACATCATCATAGAAGCCGGGCACGGCAATGCTGTGATCGGCGTTGTGCAGCTGGGCGAGGATCTCGACCAGTGCCAGTGCCGGATTATGCACGGCACTGCCGTAGAAGCCGCTATGCAGATCGGTGGCGGGGCCGCGCACTTCCACCTCGATGTAGGTCATCCCGCGCAGGCTGTGCAGGATCGCTGGCTCATCTATGGCCCGCATCGAGGTGTCGCTAATCACACACACATCGGCCCGGAGCAGGTCAAGATGGGCTTCAATAAATGGGCGCAGATTGGGCGAGGAGACTTCTTCTTCGCCTTCCAGCAGGAACTTGATGTTCACGGGCAGGGTGCCCATACCTTGCAAGCAGGCTTCAAAGGCTTTCAGGTGGATGAAGAGTTGCCCCTTGTTGTCGGTTGTGCCGCGTGCGTAGATGCGACCATCCTTGATGACTGGCTCGAAGGGCGGGGTATCCCAGCCATCTTCCATTGCTGCGGGCACAACGTCGTAGTGGCCATAGACCAGCACCGTCGGGCGATCTGCACCAGCTTCCAGCCACTCGCCATACACCACCGGATGTCCGGCAGTCTCCATCACCTGTGCGTTGTTCAGCCCGATCTGCTGCATGTGCGTGGCAAGCCATTCGGCGGTGCGGCGCACATCGCCCGCATGCGCCGGATCACCACTGAGGCTAGGGATGCGGAGTAGCGCATCCAGTTCTTGCACAAAACGGTCCGCGTGGGTCTCTGCATACGCATATGCTGCGTCAAGAGTCGTCGTCATTGATTCCTCCATTGTGCTCAGTTCGTTGATAGTCCTACACAAGTCACGATGATCCTACGAACTAGGGATCTCTTCTGGGATATAATCGGGTAGAAAAGTGGCCGGTACAATCGCCACCAGCGCAACGACGGCTAAAAACAGGAATGATAGCTTGAGCGCACGCAGCCGCGCTTCGGTGTTGATCTGGACCGCTTCTTCGATCTCGGCAGGCGTGGCGGTAGTTGTACTCAGCACCTCCAGCAGCTGATCGTTACTTACGAAGTCGGCACTATCGAGATTCAGTTGTTGCGTAAACTGGGGGGTAAGAATTGGGCTGCTGGCCACATAGCTGCCAATGATGGCGGTGAGTAAGCCCACCGACAACGCCCTGCGATTGCCGTCCCAACTGCCGTCGAGAGGTTATTGGTGGTGCCCCGCAGTGCGCCTACGTCGCCTGCGAGTTCTTTTGGTGAGGCTGAGACCAATACATTAAACACGAGGGTCAAGAGCGAGCCTTCGCCTAGCCCAAGCACGATCAGGCTGAGGATGACGAGTGGCGTACCCCACTCATTCTGGATCGTGAAAGCTAGCATCGTTAAGCCGATGGAGACCACGACAAAGCCGATCCACCCGATCTGGCGGGGGGTGAGCCGCCCGAAAGCCCGCACAATAAACGCTGTGCCGGTGAAAATGGCGAGTGAGTAGGGGATCACTGAGACGGCTGTCTGCAAGCCAGTGCGCCCCTGCACAATCTGGATGTAGAGCGGGATCAGGAAATTGACGGCGGGCCCCAGCCCACTGATGATGAACAGCGCAAAGGTGGTGGCCCGCTCGACGCGGGTGTCCAGCACCTCCAGCGCAAGCAGCGTTGAACGGTTGAGGGCTTCGCGTTTGAGCGACCATGCGAAGAAGGCTTGCCCTAGCATAACGCCCACGACAATCATGATCGGGGCGGGTGATGCCCCCAGAATGGCGAAAGGGGCATTGGGTGTGGCAATGAACAGCCCCCACGCATTCAAGAAGTTGAAGCCGAGACTAATCAAGATGATGCTGAGGGCCGCAAGGAACACCCCGATCCAGTCTATGCTCACCCCGCTCTGCTTGGGGACGGACTTCAGGCGGAAGCTCAAGAACAGCACTGCCACTGCAACTATTGCGATCATGCCGAAGGGAATGCGCCAACTGAGTACGGTGCCGATGGTGCCGACGACGATAAATGCGGCTACACCCGCCGATGCCTGTGCTGCACCGAGATAGCCGAGAGCCTGCGCCTGTTGGGGGCCTTTGTAATGCACGGCAATCAAGACGACGAGCGAGGGCACAAGGATCGCGGCGGCTAAGCCTGCGAGCAGTTGCACAAACACCATGATGTAGGCGGATGGGCTGAGGGCAATGCCGAGCATTGCCAAACCATGCAGCAGCACTCCGATTTGGAAGATCAGGCGTGCGCCAATAATCTTGCCGAGCTTTGCGCCCAGCATCACGAAGGCGGCCACGGCGAGCGAATAGACGACAAGCGCGGTGCTGATCGTGGTCGGCGAGGTTTCAAACTCTTCGACAATGGGGCCTATCGAAACAGGCAGCGCATTGACATTTAACACCATTTGGATTTGGGCTAAGCCGATGATGATCATTGGGAGCCACGAAGCACGGGTGGCTTCAGTTGGGCTTGCAGCAGCAGTCTTTACAGACGTGGACATGCGTATCCCTTTTGTGCTCAAAACAGGCGATTGACAGTCGCAGCCCTTATACAAGAATTGCTTTTAGGTATGAACTTTATCTGAAACTTGCTGTATAGGCATTAGCATAGTAGCGAGTATTTTCCGTTTTGTCAATGAGAGCCAGATGAAAATACCTGCTAGATGTACCTTGATTGTATATATTCAGGAAGCACTAGCGCACCGCTCGCTCGAAATACGCTGGGGTAGGCTTGATCGCTGTGCCGTCACCTTGCGCCGCACAGTCGCCCAGAAAATGGTATCATAGGGGTATTATGGGTAGCCTGACCTTACTGCTCGCGCCAGATAGCGAAAGGAGTGTAGCGAGGTGAACCGTTTACAACAGATGATGCAGACGGCAACCGAACTGATGCAGACGGAGGAGTTTCAGCAGTTCCGCGCCAGTGCCGGCGATTTCGTCTCGGCCCGCGAACGTGCCAGCTCTGGCAGCACCGAAATTGTGCAGATGACGGTGGCTCTGGATGATGCCGCCGAAGTGCTGAATCGGAGCTTTCAGCGCGAACGCGACGGGGAGATGATCAATGTCATTTCGCCGGTGGTGATCCCCAAAGATGGGCGTTCGTATGGCTGGATGATCTGGACGGTGGTGTGGGCTTTTATCGGCGTGATGGGCTTCCTGTTTACCGCATTGATTGATGGGGCAGTGGGCTTCTTCGCCGAAGGCCGCTTTGCGCTCGCCTTGTTTGGGCCCCACTATTGGATGCTGTTGCTGCTGTATGCGGGCTATAGTGCGTGGCGTAGTAGCTACGTGATGGTTCCCGATGGCTGCCAAGCCTTGATTACCGAGTATGGGAAGCTCGTGAAGGTGGTGCCAGCTGGACGCGCCGATCTGGGTTTGTTCAACTTCTGGCGGCGCGTGAACTATATCGTCAATACGACGAAAGAGTACCCCTACAATGCACCGATCCGCGAAGCCCCCACTGCCGGGCGAATGAATGCGTCAGTGGATATGTTTTTGCAGTTCCGCGTTGAGGAACCATCCGAGTTCATCTTTACACTTGGTGGCACGCAAGGCTTCAGCGAGAAGCTCCAGAACGCGGTGAGTGAAGTCACCCGTGCCTTGATCTATGAGCAGAAAGCTGAGGCAATTTACGATCTGGTGGGCGAGAGTACCCAATCGGTATTGGATACGCTCAATCGCCAATTCTTGCCCGCGGTGCGCTTTGTGAATGCCAACATCACCCACGCCGAGCCAGCGAGCCAGCAGTATCGGATGGACTTGGCTGCACCGGAGATGGTGCGTGTGGCCAAAGAAGCCTACACCTACGAGTATGAACTCAAGCTCCGCAAGGAGCAGGATGAGGGCGATTTCAACAAAGAGTTAGCGGGCTTGCACGAGCAGCTCTCGGTGATCCGCGCCGAGATTGCTGCCTATCAAGCCCAGATCAACACCGCCCGCGAGAAAGAGGTCAATCGAGCGAACGCGCTTGCAAGCCAGCGCAAGATTGAAGCCGAGAGTGAAGCCCGGGCGAATGCGGCTTTGCTCGAAGCGCAAGCCCTCGATATTCGGGCTGTGAGCAGTGCCCACTACCCCGAAATCTTGGAGTATCGCTTCCAGCAGGAGATCCTCAACAGTGTCGAGCAGATTGCCGAGCAGCTGCCGCAGATCATCCATATTGGTGCGCGTGGCGACCAGTCGGTAGACTTCCTCGCAGTGGCGCGGGAGATGGTCGGTGTGGGCGATCCCACGCTCTACACGCCCGAAGAGCTGCAAGATATTCGCCAACGTACCGCCGAGATTGCCAAGCGCATCCGCGAGCGTTCGGGGCAGATTGAGAAAGTTATCCGTGAAGCTGAAAAGCCAACCCCTGTGATAGAGGAGAGGATCAATGACAACCGCAGCGAATCAGACACCGCACGACTTCTCGAAGATTAAAGAGATTGTTACGGCGTGGAACAACATTCGCCAGATGTTGCGCTCTGGCGATGGCGGCGCACTTGTGCCCGTGGTCATCCCCAAGGATCGGCGCGGCTTCGGCTGGTGGGTGGCTGTTGCGTTTGCACTCTATCTGATTGGCGTGGGCGTGATCTCTGGGGTAGGCCCCGTCGCCGTCCTCACCTTCTGCCTTGCCGTGCCCTTGATCGGGTTTGCCGTAACCCGCTGGGTGCTTGGCTCGATCATTGAGATTGAGCAGGGCACAACGGGCATTCGCTCCACCTTCGGCAAGATTACGGGGACGCTCGATCCGGGGCGGCACTTCCTGCTGATGCCGTGGGATAAGGTGGAGTACATTGTAGATACCTCGACGGAGATTCCCTACACTGCGCCGGTGTTCGCCTCGCCCACCCGCGAGAATGTGCCGCTCAAATCTATCGAGTTCTTCCTCAAGTTTCGCATCGTTGATCCAGTGGCGTTTGTGCGGAATATCGGCGCAAGCAACTTTGATCTGGTACTGAGCAGTGCCGTGCAGGATGCTATCCGCCAGCGCAGCCGCCTTGTTTACACGGAACGCGCCTACGATCTGCGCGGCAGCGATGTGGGCGATATGCAGGAGATGCTCAACCGCCTGCTGCAACGCTACGGGGTGCGGATCACGGGGGCAAACATCCCCGATGTGCAACTGCCTGAGCAGTACCAAGAGCATCTTGCTACCCGCGAGCGCATCTCGAAAGAGCTGGCAGCGTATGAGCGTGAGTGGGAGTTGGTTCGCAAGCAGCGCACCGATACGCTGCTGATGGAGACCGAACGGTCCCGCAAAGAGCGGGATGCCAAGCTGGTTGATGTCCGCACCGCGATCAACAAAGCCCGCGAGGATGTGGCCCAAATGTTGCAAGAGAACGAAACCGACGCGCAGCGGGTGCGTTGGGAGATTGAGACCCGCGGGCGAGCTGAGCTGAAAGCCGCCGAAAACGAGGCGCGGGCGTTGCAGCATCTTGGCAAAGCCTATCAAGATAACCGCGCCGTGTTGCGCTATGAGCTGGCCCTGCGTGAGCTGGAAGTCGCGGCGATGCTGGCGGCGCATGCCCCCCGCCCCTTGCTCGTGCGGACGGATGCCAATGATAGTAACACCTCTGCGCTCTCAACGTTGTTGCTGGCGCAGGTGCTGCCGCAGATCGCGCAGCAGGAGCAAGCCCGCCTGATTGCCGATAGCGGCAAGAAGTAGCACCGGAAATGGGTGTAGCGCAACGTGGTATAATCGTAGGTGTCAAGTAGGGATTGGACAGATTGCTTAATAGGTACCCAGTGCCTCTGTTGGGCGGTGGGGATTAGCTCCGAACACTTAGGGAGGGCTTGTAGCAATGACAGACGAAGCACCAATTGGAGATACTACGCCGGATGTAGCCGCACCTACGGAACCACCCAAAGTCCGCCAAGTTGAACTTGCGTTGCAGGGCGGGGGATCGCACGGCGCATTTACGTGGGGCGTATTGGATCGCCTGCTCGAAGAAGAAAGCATCGAGATTGCCGGTGTCAGCGGAACAAGTGCGGGCGCAATGAATGCGGTGCTCTTGGCGTATGGCTTGCAAAAAGGACGTAAAAATGCCCAAGCGGTTCTGCACGATTTCTGGCGGGCGAACAGCAACGCGGCAATGTTTAGCCCCTTTCAGCGCACCCCGCTCGATATGATGATGGGGCGATGGTCGCTCGAATGGTCGCCGACCTATCACTTCTTCGATCAACTCGGACGCACGTTCTCACCCTACACCCTGAATCCGTTTGACATCAACCCCCTGCGCTCCGTATTGCTCGATTCGATAGATTTCGAGGTGGTGCAGAACAGTGAAAGCCCGAAGCTGTTCATTGCTGCAACAAACGTGCATACCGGGCAAGTGCGCGTCTTTCGCAACCCAGAGATGACGGTGGAGATGATCTTGGCTTCGGCGTGTCTCCCATTCTTGTTCCAAGCTGTTGAGATCGAGGGCGAAGCCTTCTGGGACGGGGGCTACATGGGCAATCCAGTCCTCTACCCCTTGGTCATCGAAACTGATGTGAATGACCTGATGATTGTGCAGATCAACCCCTTCTACCGCGAAGATATTCCGCGCACCGCCCGCGATATTCTGGATCGCCTGAATGAGATTACGTTCAACTCCAGCCTGATCAAGGAGCTACGGTTTATATCTACCGCCAGAGTGCTGCTCGATCAAGAGGATATGGGGATTATGAATGTGCGGGATCGTCTGCGCCTGCATATGATCGAGGTTGCTGAAGAGATGAAGAAGCTCGATACATCGAGCAAGCTGATTGCCGAGTGGAGCTTCCTGACCTATCTGCGCGATCTGGGGCGTGCAGCGGCTGAAGCATGGCTCAAAGCCCACAACCACCAACTCGGTGTTGAGTCGAGCTTCGATATTGCGTACCTGACCCCTGAAAACATGGAGCGGTTTAAGTTGTAGCCTACTGGAGCGGGCGTGCCTCTGTGTGATACGGGCACGCCCTCCCTGCACCCTATGGATACCCCTATGCCCGCTGCACTGTACCACTTCCCCACGCCTGCGCCAACCACCTGTGCCGCGTGTGGGCAGGTACTTAGCGGCACATACTATGTCTTGATTGATCGCCCCGAACGCTACTGCCCCACCTGCATCCACACTCGCCCGCGCTGCGATACGTGCGGCGCACCGCTTACCAATCAGGCGTGGCAGCTGCACGATGGCCGCCAGCAGTGCAACCAGTGCCATCAGGTGGCAATCTATGATCTGACACTAGCACGCCAGCTGTTTCTGGAAACCGTCCAGACGTTGCGCGAACGGCAGGGCTTGGTGTTGCGGGTGGGGGTGGATTTCCGCTTGGTAGATGCGCCCACTATGCGCGAGCTACGTCAGCACGAGATAGACGAATCCGGCACCGCACCCACGCCCACCCGCTATGAGCGCACGCTTGGACTGTATCTGCGGCAGGGGCGGGTGCGGGCGATCTTCCTACTGCATGGCTTGCCGCGCCTGATCTTCCGCACGACTGTTGCCCACGAATACGCGCACGCATGGCAGGGTGAGCATTGCCCCTTGCTCACCGATCTGGTGCTGCGCGAGGGCTTTGCCGAGTGGGTTGCGTATCGCCATTTGGTGCAGCTCGGCGCACACCGCGCCGTCGCCCGCATGCTGCAAGGCAATCACCCCTATCGCCCGATGCTGGAGATAGTGTTGCAGCTTGAGGCGCAGCTAGGCACGGACGGGCTGATGCAGTACATCCGCACCGTCGAGTAATCGCTCGGTGCTACCTGTTACCCGAACCCTGACACCGAGCAGCAAAGGCACACGCGATGCAGTTCACGCCCGCACAGCAGCAGGCAATTGATCTGGATGGGCATATCGTGGTGACGGCGGGCGCGGGCAGTGGCAAAACCCGCGTCCTTGTCGAACGTTACCTGCGCTTGCTAGTGACCTATGCCGACCCCGACCAAGCCAGTGAGCCGCCGCCGCTCTTGGCAATTACCTTCACTGAGAAAGCCGCCCGCGAGATGCGCGAACGGGTCCGCACGGCGGTAGAGCAACGCTTGCGGTCTGCGCCGCCGACCGAACGCGCCTTGTGGGAGTATCTGCGCGATGCCGTCGAAGCCGCCCGGATTAGCACGATCCACAGCTTCTGCACGGCGTTGCTGCGGGCCCAGCCCGTCGAGACCGGGCTTGATCCACAGTTTGCGGTGCTGGATGAAGTTGAGGCCAGCTTGCTGCGCGAGGCAAGTATGGATACCGCCCTGCAAGCGTGGCTGGCCCAAGCCGCCGCCGAGCCTGTTGCTGATCCACAGGTACAGGCTCAGTTTGCCACGCTGCAAGCCGAACTGAGCCTGAGCGATCTCCGCACGATCCTGCGCGAGATGCTCCTGCGCGGGGATGCGTTGCGGGCGGTTGTCGCCACCCTCCCCACCGCACCAGAGGCGTTGCGGGCGGAGTGGCAAGCTGCCCATGCGACGTTGCGGGCGGAAGTGTGGCAAACGGTACAGGCTGACCCAACATGGCAGGACAGCACCGCGCAGATTGCCGTGCTTGCGCCCGCTGCCCCCGCCACAGATCGGATTGGCGCACAGGTGCAGGCATTGGCGGCGTGGCTCGCTACGCTTACCCCGCAGGCTGTGCCGGATGATTGGGCTGCGCTCACCGATATTGATCTGCGCGGGGGGAGTGCCAAGCAGTGGCCCAGTAAAGCCCCCCTCGATCTTTCCAAAGCCCACCTGAAAGCTCTACGCGAACTGCTCAAAGCGGAACCAATCTTGATGGCTGAGCTAGATGCCGAGCTAGAACAACGCGCCGCGCAGCTCACGGTTGCGCTGGTGCAAGTCTACCTACGGGTGCTAGACACCTATCGCCAGCACAAAATTGAGCAGAACGCGCTTGATTTCGATGATCTGGAGTGGCGGGCCCGCGCCGCCTTGACCCACCCTGATGTGCAACGACGGTGGCGGCGGAGCCTGCGGGCAGTGCTAGTGGATGAGTTCCAAGATACGAATGATGCCCAACGGGCGATTGTCTATGCCCTGACCGGCTTGGATGAAGCCCGGCCCGGCACCAGCGATCAGCCCCACAATAGCCAGAGCCAATCCGATCTGCCGATGCTGTTCGTAGTTGGCGATGGCAAACAGTCCATCTATCGCTTTCGTGGTGCAGATGTGAGTGTGTTTCAGCAGGTGCAGCAGCAGGTGCAGCACATCGGCGGGCAGCCGGTCAGCCTGAACACCTCCTTCCGCACGCACCCGCCCCTGCTGGCGTGGATCAACGGGGTGATGGCGCAGGTTCTGGACCGCCCGCGCCCGTTGTTTGATTTTGAAATCCCGTTTGAACCGCTTATCGCGCATCGCCCTAGCCCCGCCCATCCGCACTGCGTCGAGCTGCACCTGCTCGACATGCCCGGCGCAAGCGGCGATCTGCGGGCGACTGAAGCAGCCCTGCTCGCTGAACGGCTGACGGCACTGGTGGCAGGCGAGCAGGGCCCAATCATCCACGAACGCGGCGCGTGGCGGCTGCCGACTTACGGCGATGTGGCGATTCTGTTGCAAGCCTCAACCTACTTCACCGTGTATGAACAGGCGTTGCGGGCGGCAGGCATCCCCTTCCTGACTACCGCCGGACGGGGCTACTATGATCGCCAAGAGGTGCAAGATCTGCTCCATCTCTTGCGCGTGCTCAACAATCCCGCCGATGAGTTGGCACTGGTTGGGGTGTTACGTTCGCCGCTTTTTGCACTGGATGATAACACCATCGTGCGGCTGCGCCTGAGCCATCCGCAGAGCATCTGGGATGCCCTGCTGCACGCCGACCTGCCGGATGCGCCAGCTACGCTGGAACATGCCCGCACCACCTTGCGTGAACTGTATGCCCTGCGTGGGCGGCTAACTGTCGTCGAGTTATTGCGTACTGCCCTGATGCGGACGGGCTACCTTGCCGTGCTGAGTGCCCTGCCCGATGGAGCGCAACGCTGCGTGAATGTGGAGAAGCTGATCGAGGCGATCCGCCGCACCGATACGGCTGATCTGCGGGCCTACACCGAGTATCTGCGCCAGTTGCTCGAAGCAGCCCCGCGTGAGGGTGCGGCTCCGCTTGAAGCCGAAGGCAGTGTGCGCCTGATGACGGTGCATGCCAGCAAAGGGCTAGAGTTCCCGATGGTCGTGCTGCCCGACCTGAGCCGCACCAACCCGCCCTTGCGGAGTGTGTGGCTTGCCCATGCGAGCTACGGCTTGGCCGTGTGTCTGCACGATGCCGCCGGTGAGCTGCAAAAGCCGCAGATCTGGCAACGGGCCCTTGCCCGCGAGCAGCAGATGCAGCACGCCGAGCAGGAGCGGCTATTCTACGTGGCTCTCACCCGCGCTAGCGATTACCTGATCTTGAGTGGCAAAGCCCTGCAACCGCGAGGGTGGCTGCATCTGCTGGGGCGCGGCTTGGGTGATGCGAATTTCGCCACGCTGCCAGCGGGAGCCTATGGTGCGATGCAGGTGTGGCGGTGGATAGAATAAAGTACGGCGGGCGGGCGGGGGTGCTTGACGAATGCATGAAAATATCCTACACTTGTGCTAAGATATTTACATGAGACGAAAGGCACAGCATGATGGGCAATACCGAATTTGTTGGCTTTGGGCATGATGCCGTCAGTTGGTTTGAAGGGCTAGAGCAGGACAATTCAAAGGAATACTTCACGGCCACCCGCAATCAGTGGGAGACCCAGATCCGCGATCCGCTCACTGCGCTGCTGCACGACTTGAGCCTCGAATTTGGGGGCACGGTGCGCGTGTTCCGGCAAAACCGCGACGTGCGTTTCTCCCCCGATAAATCGCCCTACAAGCTCACCACGTATGGCACACTGGAACGGAGTGATGCTGTGGCTGGGCTGTATGCCGAAATCTCGAAACTCGGGCTATATGCGGGCACTGGCTATCACGAGCTTGCCCGCGACCAACTGGAACGTTTTCGGGCGGCTGTGCTGGATGAAGCAAGCGGCGCGGCACTGGCAGACCTGCTCGCCAGCTTGACGGCGGCCGGATTGGAGCCGCTGCTGATGCTGGCTCCCTTAAAGACGGTGCCCCGCGGCTACCCCCATGATCATGCGCGTGTTGCGCTGCTGCGCCAGAAGGACCTGATTATGGGCAAACACATGCCGCCGAGTGCAGCATTGGCGAGCCGTGCCGCCCGTGAGCATGTGGCGTGGGTGTGGCACACTGCCGCCCCGCTCAATGCGTGGCTGGATCAGCACGTCGGGGCAAGCAGCATCCCGCCCGAAGTGCGCTACGGGCGCGGGCAGGCGTAGGGGGATGTCCCAGTCCTGCGCCGCCCTATCGCTGGAAACGTGCTAGCGTGAGCGTGGGTAGCGTGCTGTGTCTGCTCCCATCGCCCGAATCACATCGCTCGCAAAGGGATATGCTATACTGGAAGGGCTAGCTAGGTCTGCATGGTGTGCCGAGCGCACCGCACATGAGGAGAATTGCTGCAATGACAACTGCCCGCCCACGTATTTTGACTGGAGATCGCCCCACTGGGAAGATGCACTTGGGGCACTATGTCGGCACGCTCAAGAACCGCGTGCGCCTGCAAGATGAGTATGAATGCTTCTTCTTTGTGGCTGATCTGCACACGCTCACCACCCGCCTTGAACGGGATAAGCTCGGCGAGACGACCCAGAATATCCGCGATGTGGTGTTGGATAACCTGAGCGTCGGGATTGACCCGCAGCGCAGCCACTACATTCTGCAATCACTGGTGCCCCAGATCAGCGAACTGACGGTCATCTTCTCCAATCTGGTCACAGTGCCGCGCCTTCAGCGTGTACCGAACCTCAAAGATGTCATGCGCGATCTGGAGATTGAGCAGCCTTCGATGGGCTTGCTGAGCTACCCCGTCCTGCAAGCCGCCGATATTCTGCATGTACGTGCGAACCTTGTGCCCGTTGGCAAGGATCAGGAGTCGCATATCGAAGTCACCCGCGAGATTGCCCGCCGCTTCAATAACCTGTATGCGGATGAGGACAACCCCGTATTGCCCGAACCGGAGGCGTTGATTGGCGATGTGCCGACGCTGGTTGGGCTGGATGGCCAAGCCAAAGCGAGTAAGAGCTTGGGCAATGCAATCTTCCTTGCCGATGATCCCAAAACGGTTGAGGAGAAGGTGCGCGGGATGTATACCGACCCCAACCGTATCCGCGCCGATATTCCGGGCCGGGTTGAGGGCAATCCCGTATTTATCTACCACGATGCCTTCAACGATGATGTGGCGGAAGTCAACGATTTGAAAGAACGCTACCAGCACGGCAAGGTCGGCGATGTTGAGGTGAAGCGCAAACTCGCCGCCGCAATCAATCGGTTCCTTGAGCCAATCCGAACGCGCCGCGCTGAGCTAGCCACACAACCGCGACTGGTCGAGGATGTGCTCGCGGCGGGTAGCGAACGGGCCCGCACCGAAGCCGCCGAGACGCTCTACCGCATACGCCATGCGATGGGGCTGACGTGGGGCATCACCTAGCCGCTGATCTTGCCGTGCCTACCCCGAAAGGAGCCACGCCCCCATGAGCGATACCCTACGCTGGACAACGGCTGACCTCGCCGCCCTACCCGATAACGGCAACCGCTACGAGATCATTGACGGAGAACTGTATATGTCGCGCCAACCGAGCTACCACCATCAGTTTGCCTGCACCCGACTCGGTCGTGTGCTAGATGAGTGGAGTGAGGCAACTGATTTGGGATTAACATTGGGTACGCCCGGCGTGGTCTTCGATGATGATGACAATGTGGTTCCCGATGTGGTCTGGATCAGCCACGCCCGCCTTGCCACCGGGCTGGATGCGGCCGGTCACCTGACCGTTGCGCCGGAGCTAGTGATCGAGGTTTTGTCGCCCGGTCTGGCGAATGCCGAGCGGGATGCGGAAGTGAAGCGCAAGCTCTACTCGCGGCGGGGGGTGCAGGAGTATTGGCTGGTGGATTGGCAACGCCAACAAGTGACGGTGTATCGCCGCGAGCAGGCCGCGCTGGTGGTGCA
>JAAUTZ010000006.1:0-20433 GCA_012031225.1 Chloroflexaceae bacterium | reverse complement strand
GACCTCGCCGCCCTACCCGATAACGGCAACCGCTACGAGATCATTGAGGGGGAGCTGTATATGTCGCGCCAACCGTCATGGCATCATCAGTTTGCCTGCACCCGACTGGGCGGCTTCTTAGCTGATTGGAGTGAGGCAACTGGTTTAGGGGTCGCTCTGGTGGTGCCCGGCGTGGTCTTCGATGATGATGACAATGTGGTTCCCGATGTGGTCTGGATCAGCCACGCCCGCCTTGCCACCGGGCTGGATGCGGCCGGTCACCTGACTGTCGCCCCCGAACTCGTCGTCGAAGTGCTCTCGCCCGGCCTTGCCAACACCGAGCGCGATGCCGAAATCAAGCGCAAGCTCTACTCGCGGCGGGGCGTGCAGGAGTATTGGCTGGTGGATTGGCAACGCCAACAAGTGACGGTGTATCGCCGCGAGCAAGCCGCGCTGGTGGTGCAGGCGACGCTGTTTGCCGCTGACGAAATCACCTCGCCCCTGCTGCCCGGCTTCGCTTGTGCCGTGCGGCGGCTGTTTGCGGGTCCCGTGCGCCGCGCCGGAGAGGAGACCCCATGAGCGATACCCTACGCTGGACAACGGCTGACCTCGCCGCCCTACCCGATAACGGCAACCGCTACGAGATCATTGAGGGGGAGCTGTATATGTCGCGCCAACCGTCATGGCATCATCAGTTTGCCTGCACCCGACTGGGCGGCTTCTTAGCTGATTGGAGTGAGGCAACTGGTTTAGGGGTCGCTCTGGTGGTGCCCGGCGTGGTCTTCGATGATGATGACAATGTGGTTCCCGATGTGGTCTGGATCAGCCACGCCCGCCTTGCCACCGGGCTGGATGCGGCCGGTCACCTGACTGTCGCCCCCGAACTCGTCGTCGAAGTGCTCTCGCCCGGCCTTGCCAACACCGAGCGCGATGCCGAAATCAAGCGCAAGCTCTACTCGCGGCGGGGCGTGCAGGAGTATTGGCTGGTGGATTGGCAACGCCAACAAGTGACGGTGTATCGCCGCGAGCAGGCCGCGCTAGTGGTGCATGCGACGCTGTTTGCCGCTGACGAAATCACCTCGCCGCTGCTGCCCGGCTTCGCCTGTGCCGTGCGGCGGCTGTTTGCTCGTGAAGTGTAAAAGACGGAGCGCAGATGTATTACCCTAGCCTTGACGAAATGCACGCCCTGAAAACACAGGGCAACTTGTGTCCAATCTATCGTGAGATTATGGCTGACCTCGAAACGCCCGTATCGGCTTTCCTGAAGATTGCCGGCAATGCCAGCCACAGCTTCCTGCTCGAAAGCGTGGAAGGCGCACAGCATATCGCCCGCTACTCGTTTCTCGGTTGTAACCCCTACCTCACCTTGCGGATGGATCACGGTATGGCTCACGCCACCCAAGCTGGCTACAAGCAGAGCTTGCCCTACACTGATCCGCTGATTGTGCTGCACAGCTACCTGAGCGAATACCGCCCCGTGCGCCTGCCTGATCTGCCGCGTTTTCTGGGCGGCGCGGTGGGCTACCTTGCTTACGAGAATGTCACCTACTTTGAGCCACGTCTGCCCCGCCTAGCCGCGTGTGACTATCAGATGCCCGAGGCCTACTGGATGTTTGTAGATACGTTGCTGGTCTTCGATCATCTGCGCCACCGCATCCAAGTTGTCGCGCATGTGCATCTGGATACACCCGATCTAGCGACCGAGTACCACCGTGCCACCGAGCGGATCGAAGCCATCATCCACCAACTTCGCCAACCCTTGACCTTGCCCCCCGCCACATCCGAGTATCCGCGTGATGCGGTCAGCTCAAATGTAGACCAAGCACGCTATGCTGACTTTGTGGCACAGGCAAAAGAGTACATCATGGCGGGCGATATTTTTCAGGTGGTGCCCTCGCAACGCTTCCGCCGCCCCACGAATGCCACGCCGTTCAGCATCTACCGTGCGCTGCGAACGATCAACCCATCGCCGTACATGTTCTACATTCACACCCCTGATGGCGATCTCGTAGGGGCATCGCCCGAACTGCTCGTGCGGGTACTGGATGGCGAAATCACCAACCACCCGATTGCAGGAACCCGCCGACGCGGTAGCTCTGCCGCCGAAGATGAAGCCCTTGCCCAAGAACTCGTCGGCGATGAGAAAGAGATCGCCGAACACCTGATGCTCGTAGATCTGGGGCGCAATGACGTAGGCCGCGTGAGTGCAGCCGGTACCGTGCAAGTGCCCGTCTTTATGACGGTCGAGAAGTACAGCCATGTGATGCACATCGTCTCCCATGTGACGGGCAAACTCCGCAGCGAGCTGCACGCCCTTGATGCGCTCCGGGCGTGCTTCCCGGCAGGTACGGTGAGCGGTGCGCCCAAGATTCGGGCGATGGAGATCATCAGTGAGCTAGAACAGACGCGACGTGGGATCTATGCTGGCTGTGCGGGCTACGTCGGCTTCAATGGCGATCTGGATACGTGCATCTGTCTCCGCACGATGGTGGTGCAAGATGGCGTAGCCTATGTGCAAGCGGGCGGGGGCGTGGTTGCTGACAGCGATCCGCTTGCTGAGTATCAGGAGAGTGGCAACAAAGCTGCGGCCCTGCTCAAAGCAATTGATGTGGCTGAAGCAATGGCTCAGCAAGGATAAAGGTTCATACCCATGCTCACTGCCCCCCCTCCCCAAACCCCATCGGCCACCGCTCCGCCCCCCGAACAGCCGCCGCTCCCGGCAGGCTATACGATCCTTGCGCTGGAGACCTCGTGCGACGAAACTGCCGCCGCATTGGTACGCGATGGGCGTGTGATTGTCGCCAATGTGGTGGCTTCGCAAATGGATGCCCACCGCCGCTACGGGGGCATCGTGCCCGAAGTCGCCTCGCGTCAGCACATCCTCAGCCTGACCCCCGTGCTAGAGGAAGCCCTCGCGGCCCTGCCCGGCGGCTGGGATGATGTGCATGCTGTTGCCGCGACCTATGGGCCCGGCTTGAGCGGCGCACTGCTCACGGGGCTGAATGCAGCCAAAGCGATGGCGTGGCAGCGGGGGGTGCCCTTCATCGGGGTCAACCATCTCGAAGGGCATATCTACGCCAACTGGCTCAATCCCTCTGCCGATCAGCCGCTTTTGCCTGCGCCGCAGTTTCCGGCGGTGGCACTGGTTGTTAGTGGTGGGCACACGCTGCTCGTGCTGATGCGCGGGCACGGTGAGTACCAATTGCTCGGGCAAACCCGCGACGATGCTGTTGGGGAGGCATTTGATAAGGTGGCCCGCATTCTCGGCTTGGGCTATCCGGGCGGGCCTGCGATCCAGCAGATCGCCGCCGATGTGCAGCAGAGCGCACCGCTGCCACGGGCGTGGCTGCGCGATACGTATGACTTCTCGTTTAGCGGGCTGAAAACCGCCGTGCTGCATAAAGTGCAAGAGGTGCAGAAGCAACACCAGCGCATTGACAGCCGTTCGCGGCGCGGGCGACGCACCGCCGCCAGTGAACCGCTCCCCCTGCCGCCTACCGAAGCAGAGCCACCCGCTACCGCACCGGAACCGCTTGCGGCGCAGTATGTGGCGCAAATGGCGCACGCCTTTCAGGAATCAGTGGTAGATGTACTGGTAGCAAAAACAGTAGACGCGGCGCAACACTTCGGTGCCGTCGAGATCCTTTTGGCGGGTGGAGTTGCCGCCAATACGCGCCTCCGCAGTGAGCTAGAACGCCGCGCCCAATTGCCCGTGCGCTTCCCCCCGATCTGGCTCTGCACCGACAACGCCGCAATGATCGCCGCCGCCGCCTACTACCGCTTCGATGCCGGACGGCAGCCGGACTGGAGCCTTGATGTGCGCCCGAACCTGCCCCTGCGTTAGCACTATGCGCGGGCGAGAGTGGGGATGATCTCAATATTCCAACCAGACCTGACCTGCGCGTTAGCGGAGCAGATAGTTGGTGAAGCCGACAACAACCATATACGCCCCCACCAAGCTAAGTACCAGTATCTTGATTGTGCGAACGTGGCGCATAAGCCACCGCCATACCTGCCCAAAGACAACATCAGTGATGTGGGGCACAGTGAGCTGCAACACGAGCAAGCTGAACAACAACGATTGCACCACCCCCACATACAACAAGTAGGTAACGAAGCTGGTGAATGCAGGCAGATCAGCCTCACTAATCAGGTCAATCGCGGTGATCATAAACAGCCAATCCTTCGGATCGAACGCGAGCCACAGGAAGCCCGCGATCACAGCTTTCCACGGGGCGACGGCTTGCAGCAGTTGGACTCCGCGTGGCTCGCTCGTGTCCGGCTCTTGCTGGGCAAGCAACAGGTACAGCGCAAAGCCGAGCAGGAGCAACCCGCCGAGCACCAAGCCTAGCCCAACCACATGCTCAAACTGCCCGCCTTCGGCCTCGATCACCCACTCTACGCCCGACACAAACAACGCCACCAGTGTGCCTACCGCAACGTGAAAGATTGTCATCCCAAACACAAAGCTCGCACTCCGCAGCAGTCCTTCAGGGGTTTGCAGCAGCGCAATCACCACCATGGTCTGGGTTGGTTGCAGCGCGGCGGCAATCGCTAGTGGGATCAGGATCAGCAGCAATTCATGCACATTCGCTCCCTCACACCGTCACACACCGAACACAACATAGCGACGCATGGCTCAGCCCCTGCCGGATGGGTTGGGCTACCGCCCCAATCGTTACGCTCGCGCTGCATCCCACCATTCGCGGAGCTTGCGCGTGCTGAGCAGCAGGTAATCCCGATCCGGCGTGAATACCTCCAGCGTGATCGTGCCATCGTAGCCATATTCGCGCAGCAGGCGCATCGCCTTCGGGTAGTCTATCGTGCCTGCGCCAAGCGCGGTGTGGTCATCGCTGCGCCCGCGATTGTCGCTGACGTGGACGTGGGCAAGGCGATCTGCGAAGGCCTTGAGCATGCCCTCCACCCGATCCCCACCAATGCTGGCATGGCCAATATCGAAGTGGAAGCCGAGTTCCGGCACGGCGGCGAAAATCTGCTCCATATCGCTGATATAGATGGCTGGCAACGGCGTATTTTCGGCCATCACGCGCAACCCGTAAGGGCGGGCCCGTTCGACAATGGCCGCAAAGCTCTCGATATTCCACGCGATCATCTGCTCGCTGGGGAACAGGCGCGGGATGGGCTGGATATGCACATTGACCCACGTTGCGCCCATCTCGGCAAAGGTTGCGAATGTATCACAGGCACACGCCACAGCTGCCGCACGCACCCGCGCATGCGGTGATGCAAAGGGCAGATACCACGCCGTATGTCCCACAAGGCCTAGCCCATGCTCCGTCAAGATCGCCTTCAGTTGCGGCACATCCAGCTGATCGAGATCAGCCGCCGGGCCTTCGATGGTCAAGTCTAGAAAGTCAAAGCCATGTTCCGCCGCCCAGCGGGCCTCATCGCACGCATCGCGGCGCGGATCGTTCATCATGCCAACACGCATCGTTCACGTACTCCTCAGATGGTATTCAGATTGTCCTCAGGTTGAAACCACCGGATTCAATCGGCGGCTTCCGTTCTACTCTATGATATACTACTTTCGTCTAATGCGTAACCCTGTTCAACAAGTCCGGCTTCATTAATCATTGTATCACTCAGGCAAGATATAAAGGATTTATCATGCGTATATCACTGCATCCCTTATTCCTACTCCTCATGCTCCTGCTCACGAGCCTCGCGGCGCAACCGGCCCAAGCCCAAACAACGGGCGCAGGCTTCAGCAGTAGCCAGCCCTTTGTGCAGCCGCTCGTGCCCGTTGAGGTGTTTATTTCCGTGCCGAACTACACCGGCCCCGCCACGCTGGTTGTGTTTGATGCGGCGGGGCGGGCCGTTGGGAATTGGGAATTTACGGTGCAGGGCGGCGGGGCGGCGGTGGGTGTTGTGCCCCGCGGCGCACTCGGCACGCACACCGGCGTGCTGTATGCCAGTGGCGCAGAGGTGGTGCGTGCGCCGCTCTACATCCTTGATGCCACCAGCACCGTGCAGACTGGCATCCTGCAATATGATGAACTGTATACCCGTATTCAGGATTTTATGCTCGGCGCACAGCTAGCCTATCCCATTGATGGGCAGTGGGTGCATGGCTATCGCTCGCCGGATAGCCCGCTCCTGTGGCTGCGTGATCACTACTATCAAGGGCGGGCGTTTAAGTATTTCGATCCGGATGTGACCAGCCTGCTCGATGCCTTCCGCGCCGTGCAATACCCCGACGGCAGCCTGCCCGATTTTGTGGCCCGCCCCGAATATTACATTGATGCTTACCGCACGCCGGTTGAAGCCGATGTTGAGTATCTCTATGTGCTAGCGGTGTTCGAGGCGTGGCAAATGAACGGCGACGATGCGTGGCTCCTTTCGCACCTTGAGCCAATGCAACGGGCGATTGCCTACAGCCTCACCGATCCGTGGCGGTGGCAGCCGCAGGTTGGCTTGGTGATGCGCCCCTTCACGATTGATACGTGGGATTTTGAGTATGGGCCTACTACTACTGATCCGAACAGTGGCAAGCCGGCCCCGCGTCACTGGATTGATGCCGATACCAAATGGGGGATTTTTCACGGCGACAACACCGGCTTGGCCCAAGCCTTGCGTGCCCTTGCCACGATTGAGGAATATGTCGGGCAGACTGAATCGGCGGCGGCGCGGCGGGCCCTAGCGCAGGATATTATGATCCGCCTGAATGCGTGGGCGTGGAATGGCGACTTCTACACCCATCACGTCAAGCTGCTGCCGTATGCCGTGCCGGGCGTGGATGAAGCCCGCCAACTTAGCCTCTCGAATGCCAAAGCCCTGAATCGCGGGGTACTCTCGCTGGAACAGGGGCGGGCGATTGTGAGCGAGTATCGCAGCCGCCTGAACCAGCGTGATCGCGTGGCTTTCGCCGAGTGGTTTAGCATTGATCCGCCTTTTCCGGCGGGCAGCTTTGGCTTGGCGGGGCGGCTCGGCGAGCGGCCCGGCGAGTACGTCAATGGCGGCATCATGCCACTGGTAGGCGGCGAATTGGCCCGCGGTGCGTTTCGCTTCGGCTTCGAGGATTACGGCTTTGATATTCTCGAACGCTACTTCACCCTGATTGATCGAGATCGGCAGACCTTCCTGTGGTATTACCCCACCGGTGGACCCGGCATCCACAGTGATGATACGATCCCTACCGATGGCTGGGGCGCAAGTGCCATGATGGGCGGCTTGATGGAAGGCGCAGCCGGCATTGAGGATCTGGGGGTGCGCTACAGCGACGTGCTGCTCAGCCCGCGCTGGAGTGTCAAGCGCGAGGTGCAGCAGGCCTACATCGTGGCCCGCTATGCCGCATCCGATGGCTATATCGCCTACCATTGGCGGCTGACGAAAGAACGCGGGCGCACCTTCCTGCGGCTCGAAGCGACGGGCAGTGGTGAGCAGGTGCGGGTGCGCCTGATGCTACCGCCGACTACGCTCAGTGTGCGCGGCGCAACCGTGAATGGGCAGGCCGTGAGCTATCAGCTTGAGCAGATCGGGACGAGCCAGTATGTGGTCCTCGATCAGCCGATCCTGCCTGCCGTCGCGCAGGTCTCCATTGAGCTACGCACACGCTAGCTTGCTCGCGGGTGTTAGGTGGCAGGTGTGGGGGCGATAGAGGAGCGGCGTGTCACCGCCTGCGCCCCTAGCTGTTCGCGGGTGTGGGCAACATCGTGTTCAATCTGGGCTACCAGATCGGCAAGGCTAGCGAAGCGTTGCTCGCCGCGCAGCCGCCGCACAAAGATCAGGCGTAGGGTGGAGCCATACAGATCGCCGTTCCAATCGAGCAGGTGGGCCTCGACGCGGCGGTGGCTGCCATCTACGGTGGGGCGCACACCGACGTTCGTCACCGCGGGCAGCAATGCGGGCCCCGCGTGGGCCCCCGTCTCGATCTGCACCCAGCAGGCATACACCCCGTAGGCTGGTACGAGATGGTTTGGCGCAACCTCCAGATTCGCCGTTGGGAAGCCGATGGTGCGCCCGCGCTGATCGCCGTGAACGACCCCGCCGCGCAGCCAGTAATCGCGCCCAAGCTGGCGGCGGGCTTCTCCCAGATCACCGGCGTGGAGCAGATCGCGGATGCGTGAGGCACTTACCACTACGCCGTCTACCTCAATCGGCGCGACGGTATCTACGCTGAAGCCGAGTTCCTGCCCAATCTCGCGCAGGCGGGCAGGCGTACCTTCGCGCTTGCGCCCTAGCGCAAAATCCTCACCCACCCACAGCTCACGCAGCGGCAGAGCCATACAGAGCTGGCGCAGATACTGCTCGGCGGGGGTGGCCATCACGTCCCGATTGAAGGGCAATACCAGCAACACATCCGCGCCCTGTTCGGCAATCAGCGTTGCCCGTTCGCTGATATTCGAGAGCAGTTCGAGCGGCACCTCTGGTGCTAGCACGGTACGCGGGTGCGGATCAAAGTGAGTACCGCGCACACGGCTCCGCGTTCACGGGCCCGCTGCACGGCGGCTCCGATCAAGGCTTGATGCCCGCGATGCACGCCATCGAATTTGCCAATCGTCAGCACCACCGGCTGTTCCGTGATCCGCGTGTCAAGCGCAGTGATAATCTGCACTAGTGATGATCCTTCCTACTCGTGCGGCTTACTCCCGCTCAAATGGCTTCAGCGCAAGCTGCTGCAATTCATACAGGCGCGTCAAGGCTTCGAGCGGGGTCAGTTCCTCGATCCGTAAGCGCTTGATATACTCTACCACCGGATTGGGGGCAATATCAAATAACGAGGGCTGCGCGGGCGCGGCCGGATCAGGGGCAGTAGGTGCGACAGGCAGGGCTTGGCTCGCGCTCGCCCGCTGTTCCAACTCGGTAAGCAGTTCGCTGGCCCGTTTGATGACGGGGCGCGGCATGCCCGCTAACTCGGCTACGTGGATGCCGTAGCTGCGATCTGCTCCGCCCGCCCGCAATTCATACAGAAAAACCACCCCGCCCGCCTGCTCAATCGCTGCCATGTGGTAGTTCTTGATGCGTGGCAAGACCCCTTCAAGGGCCGTCAGTTCGTGGTAGTGCGTGGCAAATAGCGTGCGACATTGCAGGCGCGGGTTGTTGTGGATGTATTCCACGATAGCGCGGGCAATCGCCATGCCATCGTAGGTGCTTGTGCCACGCCCTACCTCATCAAGGATAATCAGGCTCTGGCGGCTACTCTGGGCTAGCAACGCGGCGGTTTCAGTCATCTCCACCATAAAGGTGCTACGTCCGGTGGCAATATCATCTTGTGCGCCGATGCGGGTGAAGATCCGATCCACCACGCCAATCTCGGCTGCTTCGGCGGGCACAAACGAGCCAAGCTGGGCCATCAGCACAATCAAGGCGATCTGGCGGAGCATGGTAGATTTGCCGGCCATATTGGGCCCCGTAATCAGCAGCAGTTGTTGGGTATCGGTGTCAAGGTAGACATCGTTGGGCACAAAGGGCACATCGAGCGTGCGCTCGACTACCGGATGCCGCCCGCCCGTAATCCGGAGCGCGGTGCTGCTGTTCAGCGTGGGGCGCACATATCGCCCACGCACTGCCGCTTCCGCTAGCGACAGGATGACATCAAGCTGGGCGAGGTGCTGAGCCGCCGTGCGGAGCCGCGCAGTGTGCTGCTGGATCGCTGCACACAGCCCCGCAAATACCTCGCGTTCGAGTTCGCTCAGGCGTTGCTGGGCATTCTGGACGATGTTCTCGTACTCTTTCAGTTCGAGGGTAATAAACCGTTCCGCGCCCACTAGCGTCTGCTTGCGTTCGTAGTCAGATGGAACCTGATCACTCACGGCCCGCGAGACTTCGATGAAGTAGCCAAAGACTTTGTTGTAGTCCACCTTGAGCGACTTGATGCCGGTGCGCTCGCGCTCGCGGACTTCTAGTCCATCAATGAAGGCTTGCGCGTCGCGGCTGGCTTGCACCACCTGATCCATGCGGGCATCGTAGCCGGTGCGGATCGTGCGGCGCGGGCGGTCTACGCCGTCGTCGCTGCGTAGGTAGTTCGATGCGCCGAGTAGCGCGGGTGGGTCATCATCGAGCGCACGCTCCAGCAGTTCTAGCACATCGCTACACACATCGAGCGCGGGGCGAGCGGGGGCGGGTGGCTCTGGGGTGGCTTCCGGCTCTGGGTCGGGTTCTGGGTCGGGTTCCGCATCGGCGAACAGGTCATCGCCGGCCACACGCGGCGGGCGTTTGCCACGCGGCGCGGGCGTTTCGCGCAGAGCCGTTGCGGTTGCGCTGTCCAATGCGGTAGTAGGCCCAGCGCCAGTCTCCGCCAGCCCCAACAAGTCGGGCTGCGCGGTGAGGTGCGGGGCCAGCTGGGGCAGTACGCGCAACGCCTGCCGCAATTGCACGAGGTCACGCGGATTGGCGAAGCCTGCCCCTTGAATGATGCGGTTCACGGCCCGCTCCAGATCGCCTACGCCCGCCAGCAGTTCGCGTAGTTCAGCCCGGGCCATACTTTGCGCCACGCCGCACGCCACTGCCGCTTGGCGTTGCTGAAGCGCGGGCAGGTCAATCAGGGGCTGCGCGAGCCACCGCCGTAGCAGGCGTGCGCCCATCGGGGTGCGGGTGTAATCCAGCACGCCCACCAACGAGCCGCGCACCTTGCCGGTGCTGTTGCTCTCCAGCAATTCGAGATTGCGCCGCGTCTGCGGATCGAGAAACATAAAGCTGCCGAGCGTGTAGAAACGGATGCTGTTGATCTGGGATGCACTGCTGCGCTGGGTCTGCTGGATGTACTGCACAATTGCGCCGGCGGCACACGTTGCGAGCGGATACTCGTGCAAGCCGTAGCCGGTCAGCGATTGCACCCGCAATTGGCGCAGCAGCGCATCGCGGGCCGTGTCGAGTTGCCAGCACCACGCCGGTAGCTCAGTGATGCTGCCCTGCGTCCATGTGGTGCTGCTCGTCTGCTCCAGCTTGCGGGCTACCCGTTCGTGCGGCAACAATAGCTCGCGCTCATCTTTGGTCATCGGTGCGAGGTCGTGCGTGAGGCGGGCGGTATGCGGCGCAAGCTGGGCCGGGCGGGCGGTGGCATCCTCCGAGACCAGCACTTCCGCGACGCTGAGGCGAGCCAGTTCGCCTTCGAGGCGGGCTTCGAGCCGTTCGCCGTGCAGCTCGGTCGCGGCAAATTCGCCCGTACTCATGTCTACGTAGGCTAGCCCTAGCCGCCCTTCGTGCAGCAACACGGCGGCGAGGTAGTTGTTGCGTTCGGTGGGCAGCATATTCGGATCGCTGACGGTGCCGGGCGTAATCACCCGCACGATCTCACGCTGCACAATCCCACGCTTGCGGCTGGTCGGCTCGATCCCGCTGGCATACGCCGAGCGCGGGCGCACATCGCTTTTGCTGGAAGCGGTCTCGCTGATCTGCTCGGCAATGGCCACGCGGTAGCCCAGCTGCACCATATCGGTAACATACTTATCTACGGCGTGGTAGGGGATGCCGGCCATCGGCGCGTAGAGCTTGGTCTTGCCCTGCGTGGCATAGTCTTTGCGCGTCAGCGTCACCTTGAGCAACTCGGCGAGGAGCTTGGCATCATCGTCGAAGGCTTCGTAGAAATCGCCCAGCCGATAGAGCAGGATCGTATCTGGCTGCTGGGCCTTGAGTTCGAGAAATTGCTGATACCATTCATGCAGTTCAATCCGTGCCATAGCGCGCTTATCTCCACTAACAGGTTGCAGGGGTGAGGTGTCAGGTGTCAGGGACAGCACCCAACGTTCAGCTCTACGCACCCGATATTAAGGTAGAGTCACCGACTCAGATCCAGATCAATGTTTCACGTCAACCAGATCGCTATGGGGGTCAGACCCTGACACCTTACCCCTATAACCTGAAACCGATGCCTATGCGGCGACGGCTTGTTTCAATGCCCGCACGAAATCCACCGCGAGCTGCTCAAAGCGTTTGCGCTGGGTGGTATCGAGGAACTTAATCAACAAGCCATTGTTTAGGTAGATGCGGTCTACCCGCTCGATGCGGTAGGTGCTATTGCCGAGCGGGTGCAGGCGGCAGGTGTTCTGCCCGCGGATCGGCGGCAAGAGCGGGATATGCACGGCGAAGTCGGTCACCCGCTCTAGCTCGGTGTAGCCCGTCACTTCTAGCTCGGCGTGAACAATGCCCCCGCGCAGGCGGAATTGGTAGCCCTTGCGGGGCGCACCCCGGCTGAGCAACTCGATCTGCATCTGCTCCATTGCGGGCATCCAGTTGCGCCAGCCCGCAAAATCATCCAGCACTGCCCACACCTGCGGCGGGGTTGCGCTAATCGTACTATTGGCGGTGATTTCATAGGTACTGTGACTCACGCCGTTCTCCGTGCTTAGGTGTTGGGTATCAGGTGACAGCATCCCAATCGCCTAGCTGGCACTGCTAGCTTGCTCCCAGAATTGAGCCACCTTCTGCCCTAGCAGGCGATAATCGGGGGTGGCGAGGTCGGGGTCTTCATCCAGAATCGCTTCGGCTTCGCGGCGGGCGGCTTGCAACAAGGGTATATCGGCAAGGTTGGCGAGCTTCAGGTCAGGCGTGCCACTCTGCCGCTTACCGAGAAACTCGCCGGGCCCGCGCAGCTTCAGGTCAATCTCGGCTAGCACAAAGCCGTCGCGGGTCTCTTCCATCGCCTGCAAGCGTTGCGCGGTCTGCTCATTGTCGGCATCGCTCACAAGGATGCAGTAGCTCTGATGCTGCCCGCGCCCCACGCGCCCGCGAAACTGGTGCAGTTGGGCTAGCCCAAAACGTTCGGCACCTTCGATCATGATCACCGTTGCGTTGGGAATGTCAATCCCTACTTCAACCACTGCCGTTGCCACAAGAATGTCAAACTCCCGATCCCGAAAGGCTCGCATCGCCGTGTCTTTGTCGCGGGCAAGCATGCGCCCGTGGATCAGCCCAATCTTGAGTTCTGGGAAGACCTCGTGTTGCAGCTGTTCCTGCATCTCTTCCGCCGAGGGGAGATCGAGCTTCTCGCTTTCTTCGACGAGCGGGCAGATCACAAATGCCTGCCGGCCCTGCTCGATCTCGCGGCGGATGTGGCGGTAGGCTTTCCCGCGCTCGGCCCGGGTGATCCAGCGGGTCTTGATCTCTTGTCGGCCGGGCGGCAGCTTATTGATGATGGCTGCATCTAGCTCACCATAGACAGTGAGGGTCAGCGTGCGCGGGATCGGGGTTGCGGTCATCACGAGCATGTGCGGGTTGAAGCCCTTCTGCTTGAGCCGTTCGCGCTGCTCCACACCAAAGCGGTGCTGCTCATCAATCACGACCAAGCCGAGACTGTTGTACTGCACGTTGTCGGAGATCAGCGCGTGCGTACCAATCACAATATCCACCTCGCCGCGGGCTACGCCTTCGAGGACCTTGCGCCGCTCCTTCGTGGTGAGGCTGCCGGTGAGCAAGGCTACGCGCACGCCTGCGCCGTCCAGATCGTCCTCTTCGGTGATGCCGAGAATGCGCCGGATTTCAGCGAGGCGCGTGCGCTGTTCGTCGCTTATGCTGGATTGCCACCCATCGGCGGGCGCATCGGCGGATGCGGGCGAAGCTGGGCGCGGCACACGAATCTGGCGCAGCAACGCCCGCAAGCCTTTGTAGTGCTGCTCGGCGAGAATTTCGGTGGGAGCCATAATCGCCGCCTGTAAGCCGTGCGCCACCGCCTGTAGCATCGTGGCGGCGGCAACTGCCGTTTTGCCGCTACCTACATCGCCCTGTAGCAGACGCGCCATGGGCGTGGGCTTTTGCAGGTCGTGGAAGATCTCGCACAGGACGGCGAGCTGGGTCCCATCCTCAATCTGGCGCCTGATCCACGGCCAATCGAGCGTGCCATCTTTGCGCTGGGCGGCAAGGTCCTGCGCCAGCCGTTCCCAATTCCAGCGGGGCGGCTCACCCGGCTGCTCCTCGCGCACGGCCCCCGTCAAGCTGAAGGGCAGGTGCAGTTGCAGGGCGCGGAACACCTCCAGATTAGGCGGCAGGGGGTAGCCCATTTCGCCCTGCCAGCGCAACCGCCGCTGCACCACCCCGACTTGGATCAGCAGGAACTCATCGAAGGCAAGCCGCGTGCGGGCTTGTTCGAGTAGGTCGGGCGAGTCGGGGAAGTGGATCTGGCGTAGCGCAGGGCCGAGCGGCAGCAAGCCAGTGCGTTGGCGCACCCGCTCCGGCAGATGATCGGGGACACTGGCGGCGAATTGATCCACCACCTGCTTGATCAGCGTGCGGGCTTGCCGTTCGTGCAACCCTTTGCTGAGCGGATGCACCGGCACGAGGCGGCCCGTGTGGATCAGCTCATCATCCGAGAATGGTTCCCAATCCGGCGATTGCATCTGGCGCACATGGCGATAGCTATTGATGGTAACTTTGCCACTGAACACGTACCTGCGCCCGACAACGAAGTTCCGCGCCAGCCACTTGGCCCCGAAGAATACCGCCCGCAGCACGCCGCTCTCATCTTGAATATCCACCTCCACCAGATCCCGCCCAGTGCGGGTTGTGCTCGTCTGCACATCGCTGACGTGCCCAACGATGGTATGCACCTCGCCGAGCGTAAGTTCGATGATCTTCTTCTGCGAGGTGTAATCGTCGTAGCGGTGCGGGAAGTGATACAACAAATCGCCGAGCGTCTCAACCCCGATGCGCTTGAATGCGGCGGCAACCCGCGGCGGAATACCTTCCACGAGCTTGAGCGGGGTGGCTAGCCCCGGCGCAGTAGGTGGTTGGGCAGCAACCGCAGGCTTACGCCGCGCCGGGCGCGGGGCCGGCGGTGGTATGGCGTGGTCGCTTGCGCCATTTCCTTGCGGGGGCGGCACATACGCTAGCTCTGCCGGATCGGGTGGGGGTGCGGGCTGGGGCGGCTGGCGAAAGAGATCCCGCAGGCTCTCCAGCGCGGCGGACAGGCGCACGTCCCGTTCGGCAAGCGGCAGCGCGGTGTAGTTGTGCAGCAGCGTGAGCGTATGCTGCACCGCCGGATACTGTTGGGCGGTTCCGGCGTGGGCATACCAGTCTGCCACGAATCGCTCCAAGCCGTGATTGGTGGTATTGTCAAGGCAACCGGCACGCTGCTCCTCAGCGAGGAGCCGGCCAAGCTCAATGATCTGCTCACGGTTCTGCATGGGTCGCGGTTGGTCTCTCTGCCGTGCATGCCCCAATCGGTAGAATCGGGGCTTATCTTGAACATCTTTGTCTGAAGAGGATTGTACCCCAGAATCGGGGGAGGTGGCAAGGGTGCAGGGCGGCTAGGGGTTGGGTAACAGGGAACGCCGTGCCCCTGTTACCCTCTGCCGGCTTGCATGGTGTCAGGCGAGCTTTTGCGCGCACCTGAGACCATGCATCCGCTTATGGCTGCGAGAGCTTGACAACCGCCTGTGTAAACACATCCTCTAGGGTTTGTCCATCCTGTACATCAATGTAGATGCCGTTGCCATTGTTGGGCACGCAGCGCAGCACTTCCGCCGACTCAGGGGTTAGCCCTACGCCGATCATACTGACTTGGATGCCCGCATCACCAAGGGCTTGGGCGGCGGCACACGGATCGCCGTCGCAGCTTTCTTCGCCATCCGAGACGACGATAATCAAATTGCGGATATTGTCGCTAGCGGGCGGGAAGTCGCCCAGTGCGGACTCCAGTGCAAGGGCTAGCGGGGTCCAACCTACAGGCTGCCACGTAGCCGATTGTTCGCGGAGCAGGGGAATGTCCAGCCCACCTTCGATGGGCACGAGCAACGCGGTGCTTTGGCAGCTCTCGGCGCGGCCTGCATCGGTGTTATTACCGCCATTGCCGAAGATCCGGAAGCCGACATTTACTTGGGCGGGCTGCTCCTCGTCAAGGAGATTGATCATATTATCGAGCGCACGGCGGGCTGCTTCGATACGGAGTTCATTGCCCAGTTCAGCCGCCATCGAGCCGGAAGCATCCACGATCATAAGCAGGTTGATCGTCTCACCTGCGGCGGTTGTGCCGCCTACCAGTGCCTCGGCTGCTTCGTCACTTGTGAGGGCGGTGGCATCGGTTAGCGTTGCTAGCAGGGCTTCGGCGGCTGGGCCCGTGTCTTGCAGCAGTTCGGCATCGGTGATCCCGCCCGCTTGCCACGTCACCAGCTTGCCGCGCGGAATGGTCACATCACCATCGGGCGTGCTAATCGTGATGTTCTCAAAGGGGGCATCGGCAAAGCTGCCGACGGTTGTGCCGAGTCGCTGGAGCGTGGTCAACAGCCCGCGTCCAGTCGTTGGCTCATTTAGCGCAACGGTTACATTCTCGCCGTCTACCGTCACGGCTGGCTCTGCGCCATCCTCTGCGTTGCGATCAAAGATCGCGGGCAAGGCTGGGGCAATCCCTTCGAGCGTGGGCAGCGTCAGGCTGGCTACACCCAAGCCACCGAGCAGGTTGGTATCGCTTAGTTGCCCACTGTCCCACGCAGCCAGCTGTTCGCGGGTCAGCTCGAAATCACCATCGGGCGTACTGACGCGGATTGTCTCGAATGGTGCGTCGGCAAAATCCCCCACTTCATTTTTGAGACCGCGCAACACTGTGAGTAGCCCGCTCCCTGTTAGGGGTGCGTCATACGTCACCGCGAGATCACTGCCTTCGGCGGTCACTTCGGGCACGTTGCGCCCAGTGATGCCGCGCCCGAACACATTGGGCAGTTCGGGCAGTAAGCCACTCAGAGCCGCGCCGCCGCCCGCTAGCCCGGCGATGCCCAAGCCCCCAAGTAGGTCGGCATCGCTGATGTTGCCTGCTTCCCAATCGGCAAGCTGCTCATCGGTCAACTCAAAGTCACCATCGGGGGTGCTAACCTTGAGCCGCCCGAATAGCCCTTCGCCGAAGCCGCCGATGCGCCCGCCCAAGCCGCGCAATGTTGCGAGCAAGCCGTCGCCGGTGAGCGGTTCATCGTAGCTGACAGCGAGATCAGCCCCATCGAGGCTAACGTCAGGAGCCGTGCCGTCGGCAGTTGCACCGCCGAGCAGGTTGGGCAGATCGGGGAGCAAGCCACTCAGGACAAGCCCACTCCCAAGCCCAGCAATGCCCAAGCCCCCAAGTAGGTCGGCATCGCTGACGTTGCCCGCTTCCCAATCGGCAAGCTGCTCATCGGTCAACTCAAAGTCGCCATCGGGGGTGGAGACCCGCACCACGCCGAGCGCACCTGCGCCGAAGCCGCCGATGCGTGCGCCCAAGCCGCGCAATGTTGCGAGCAAGCCGTCGCCGGTGAGTGGTTCATCGTAGCTAACGGCGAGGTCTGCCCCATCGAGGCTAACGTCAGGAGCCGTGCCGTCGGCAGTTGCACCGCCGAGCAGATTGGGCAGATCGGGCAGGATCGCCGCCAAGCCGGTTTCCGCTTCTGGGGTGGGCACTACCACCGCGCCCGGCACGGCCGTCGGCACAGGCACGGCAAGCAGGCTCTGCGGCAGATTGGCGGGCTGGAACTTGGCGAGGAACTCATCCGGTGCGATCCGGCGGCTGTTCCAAAGCTGGAGATCATCATTGCTGACCTGCGTGGCTGTGCCTGCTTCAGCAATCGCAAAGTTCGTGAAGGGGGTAACGTTGGTGGCAAGTGCATTAGCGGCAATCCCGCTAATCTTGAGCCGCTCTTCGTCGGTGAGGGCGCGGTCAAAGCCAATCACGAGGGTATCATCCGTGCCGCCCAGCGAGGCCGCCGAAACGAACGTAGGCGGTAAGCCTAAGCTCGTGGCATTGATCCGCACCAACTCGGCTACATTGGCGGCACTGAGCGCACGCGGCGTAGGCGTGGCAGGCCCCCCGAACGTAATGCCCTGCCGTAGTTGCGAGGCACTGCCTGTCGCGGTGAAGCCTGTGAGGAGGATCCCGATCAGCCCTAGCAAGGCAATCACCAAGCCGCCCCCGATAGCAGCAACCCGCGCAAAGCCGGTGTCCATCCGTTCGCCCCCAGCGAGGTAGGCGGCAATTCCTTCTTGCGGCTCGTGGTCGTCGCTTGCCGCACTGCCGGGCCCACCCGTCACTACCGTTTTGCTTGCGGCGGCTCCTGCGGCTCCGGTGGCGGCGGCAGCACCGACGGCTCCTGCGGCTCCGGTGGCGGCGGCAGCACCGACGGCTCCTGCGGCGGCTCCTGCGGCTTTCTTGCTGCGCGTGATCTCAATCTCCATCTCGCGCACCCGCCGCTCCTCGCTTTGGGCTTTTGCCGCCACTTCCTGCCTACGCCGTTCTTCCTCAGACATTGGCTTCTGTTCTTCAGACATAATCTTCCTCCAACGCTACACTAGGCTTTTTTGTGCAACTGAATAGCTCTTATTCAGAGGGCAATTCGATCTTGGTTTGAATTTGGTTAGGCTTCCACAGATTCAATTATACCGTACCTTGTTACGCATGTGAATATGCTTGAAGTAATCTAGCGTAACATCATAGGGCAATATTGGGGCAGGTAACGCACGCGCTAGCCGTGTGGCGCGGGCCCGCTACGCCACGCCAGTAGCAGCGTCGGCAGTGCGCCAAGCTGGGTTGCCCCTGCCTGACACGTCAGCTGAAAGAAGTGGGTGTACTCGTGGCGTTTGATCTGGGTCGTGTGGGCGGCGCGGTTGCGGATCGTGCGGACGTGGGCTAGCAGAGTGACAAAGCCATCGAAGCTGATCTGATAGGGCTGCTGATCATAGTGCAGTTGCCCCTGCCAGACCTGTTCCAGATGGGCCAGCAACCGTTCCCAGTCGCCTTCGGTGCGTTCGGGTTTGCTCCGCATGAAGGGCAATGTGCCAAGCGAGGGCTTGCCCTTGAAAGCCGCCCCGGTTAGGTTGGGGCAGGCGAGGATGCGCTCTTGCAGCAGCCGCTCTAGCACCCCAGCAATCTGCATCACGGGAGCCGCGTAGTCGTGGGCACTGACGCTATCGAGTTGCTCGACGAGAAAGATCGCCAGTGCCAGCGAACGCCGCGCCGGATCATCGAGATCGGCGAAGATCGGAGCCAAGCCCAGATCGTTGAGGCGGTGATAGAAAACCTCGATCCGCTGCTCTGCGCCCATCAGCTGTGCGAGGCGACGGGCCAGTTGCTCAATCTGGTGGGTGATGCGGGTGATGCTGGCATCGTCCATATCGCGGAGCGGGCGGTGGGCAAAGAGGTGATCCAGTTCGTGCAGTAGCTCGGTTGCATTGCGCGGCGGACGCACGGGCTTGTGTGCGCCAGCCTGCCCGACAATCTGGCAGATGCGCCCATCTTGGCAGCAATGGGCCATGCGACTCACCAGATCGGTGCGCGGCGGGGTCGTGTGTGGCTTGGGGCAGATCAGGATTTCGCTCGGCGGCGTGGCGGCGGGTAGGTTCAGATCGAGCCACGCTTGCTGTTCGACGGCACTCAGGCTATCGAGAAACATGCCGTGACAGGCAAGTGCGGGCGGCGGGCTGAGTGCCGCGTGGGTGGCATCGAGCAGGGCTGTGAGGGCTTGCTCGGCAGGGGCGGCAGGCGTAGCCTGATCAGGCGGCGCAACTGTAACCAGTTGCACATGGTAGCCCGCCGGAACGGGGGCAGGCGGCGGTGCAACAACTGCCGTCAGCAGCATCCCGATGGCACTGCCCTGCGCCAGCAAGCGGCCATACAAGGCTTCATATGGGGCGGTAGGTGGCTCGGCGACAACAAGCCGGGCAAGCCACACCAGCCCCGCCTCGCGCCAATATACCTGCTGCTGATCCGCCACGCGAGCCGGGGGCGGATCGCTGCGCTGCACCGTGAAGCTGTCGTCCCGCACGGCACAGATGTGATATGTACAGCCCTGCCACGTATAACGCAACGTGCGCGGTTGCTGATCGGGCTGGTCGGGGGGGGCGGGGTCGTTGGGGTGGTCGGCAATGAGCACTGCCCGCTGTTGGAGCATGTCCAGTAGCTCATACCACAGCCACAGGGCATAGACCTGATCGGCGGCGGGGCTGGTTAGCCTATCGGTGTGTACCCCGTGCGGCGGGGTCGGGGCGGATAGCAGGCGCACGCCGCGCCACTGTTCGCGCCACGCGAGTAGCTCGGCATAGGCACTGCCCGCCTGCACCTGCGCCGCCACCTGTGCTTCGAGTGGAGCCTGCTCACCTCGCTCAAGGCGGGCTTGGGCGAGCGGCAGGATGGTGACAAACTGCGGGAAGGCAAGTGCCTGTTGGCATTGGGCGAGGAGATCAGCCAGCGTGTGGCGCAAGTCGGCATAGGCAAGATCGCTGCGGGCAAGCAGGCGGTATGCGAGCATGCGCCATTCGAGCAGGGTTAGCACGGTGAGCAGATTCTCAGGTGTGCCAAAGTCGCGCTGGCGTTGCTGCGTATACAGGTCAAGCGGGGGCGTATCGGCATCGGGGGTGTGCTGCCAATGGTGGCTCAGGCTCCGCTCCCAATCTACGGTGGCGTGTACGGGGGGCGGCGTGCTAGCGGTGCGGCGCGGAGCCGTGAAGCTGAGGCGGCGCACAATGCGCGGCAGGGACTCTGGCCCCGAACCAGCTCCTCGCGCATCGACGCAGCACCGCCGCTAGCTCATCGTACCACTCGCGCAGCCC
>JAAUTZ010000118.1 GCA_012031225.1 Chloroflexaceae bacterium | reverse complement strand
TTGTTCCAACGCCCAGAAGCACAGGCCGCCACGGGGCCAGCCGCCCCGCCTACATCCCGCGACATCTGAACCCAGTCCCCCCCCAAGCAGGCGAGCGAGCCAGAGCCAGCGCACACCCCCCGCACCTACCACTCCGCCTGCGCCTGCTGCGCCAAGTCAACCGGTGATGCTGGAGGTGCGCCAAGATGCGCTCGAAGGCTTTGAGGCTCCGACCGTCTATCGCGCATGGCCGCTGCCGAGCATGGAGTTGCTCGAACGACCCGGCGAAATCAGCATCACGAGCGACGAGGAGCACCGCTTCCGTTCGCGCACGATTGAGGAGACCCTCAAGAGCTTCAAGGTGGAGGTGCAGGTGGTGGGGGTGAACACGGGCCCCGCCGTGACCCAGTTTGAGGTGCAGCCAGCAGTGGGCGTGAAGATCAGCAAGATCACCGCCCTGCAACGGGATCTGGCATTGGCACTGGCTGCGCCCTCGATCCGCATTGAGGCTCCCATTCCGGGTAAGTCGGTGGTGGGCATCGAGATTCCCAATTCGGCAATCTCGGTGGTGACGCTCCGTGAGGTGATGGATAGCGAGGAGTCCGACACGCACAAGGGCAAGCTCAAGCTGCCGCTCGGCAAGGATATTAGTGGCAACCCGATCATTGCCGATATGACCCGTATGCCGCACCTGTTGGTGGCGGGCAGCACTGGTAGTGGCAAGTCGGTGGCGATCAATGCGTTCCTGTGTGGCTTGCTGCTGAAGCATACGCCCGAAGACCTGAAGCTGATTATGGTTGATCCGAAGATGGTTGAGCTGATTGTCTACAACCATATCCCGCACCTGCTGTCGCCGGTCGTCACCGAGCTAGAGCGGGTTGTGCCGACGCTGAAGTGGGCCACCCGTGAGATGGAACGCCGCTATAAGGTTTTTGCCCGCTATGCTTGCCGCAATCTGGAGAGCTACCGCCAACTTGCCCGCCGCCGCGCTGATCTGGAACCGATGCCCTATATCGTGATTGTGATTGATGAGCTTGCGGACCTGATGATGATGGCTCCTGATGAAGTGGAGACGTACATCTGTCGCCTCGCCCAGATGGCTCGCGCTACAGGGATTCACCTGATTATCGCCACGCAACGCCCATCGGTGGATGTCATCACCGGCTTGATTAAAGCCAACTTTCCCTCGCGGATTGCCTTTGCGGTCTCTTCACAGGTGGATAGCCGCGTGATCCTTGATGGTCCCGGCGCGGAGCAATTGTTGGGGCGCGGCGATATGCTCTTTATGGCGGCAGAAGCCTCGCGCCTCGTGCGGATTCAGGGGACGTATGTGTCGGATCGGGAAGTCGAGAAGCTCGTCAATTTCTGGCGAGCAGCGACCCCGCCGGAGTTGCAGGATGCAGCCCCCGCCCCCGCCGCGCTTGGCCCGAGTTCAGCGCGTGCGGCATTGCTGGATGGGGGCAAATCGGCTACGCCGGGGGCGGAGCCAGCCGCAACGCTGCCTGAACCGCCGGTAGCGGATCAGCCCGCGCCCCACGCCACACCAAGCACCCCCCTATCGCCGAGCAACGATAGTGATGGGGGCGATTTGCGCTTCACCCCGCCGGCGGGCGGCTACCTGACTGATGCCGAGCAGGAGACGTTGCTGCCGCAGGCATTGGTGCTGGTGCGCCAACACCGCCGCGCCTCAGCCGCGCTGCTGCAACGCCGCCTCCGCATTGGCCACAGCAAAGCCGCGCAATTGATTGATCTGCTGGAGCAGATGGGGGTGGTAGGCCCCGCCGACGAAGGCCGCTCGCGGGAGGTGTTGCCGCCACAGGATGGGGCGAGCAGCTAGGTGCTGAAGGTCAAAGAGAATCAGGTGGCATATGCCCCGCGCCACACAACAAAACGTGCGCGGTTTACGTCTAAGCCGCAGGGTCCGCACCCACGCGGACGGGCCAAGAAGGAGCAGAACCGATGTCACAGGATACGTTTCGGGAAGCAACCCGTGCCATGCTCTACCGCATGCTGTACGAATCACGCACGGCTGACCATAATTTACTGGTGGATCATTATGCCGAGCAGATGACGCGCCTGTTTGCGGCAGAAGCGCATGCCATCCTCAACGAGGTGCTGAAGGATAGCCACGCCCGTCTCGATGCGCGGCTCGCACCTGATCCGGTGTCGCAGGGGATTGCCAATGTGCAGACCACGATGCAGGATCTGTGGCGTTCGTTTTGGGATTGATGCCAGACGCAAGGAGCAAAGCAAAAGGCACGGGATGTCATAAATATGATCCCGCGCCCTTTGCTGTCCAGCAGATGCTGTGGATGCGATTACGACAGGGCGATCTTCAGCACCTCATCCATTGACGAAACCGGAATCAGTTGCAGATCGCGGCGAACCTTCTCCGGCAGATCGCTAATGTCCTTCACATTCTTCTGCGGCAGAATGAAGGTCTTGATCCCAGCGCGGTGCGCTGCTAGGGTCTTCTCCTTCAGCCCGCCAATGCCCAGCACTTTGCCCCGTAGCGTCACCTCGCCCGTCATCGCCACATCGCGGCGCACAGGCTTGCCGGTCATCGCACTGATCAGAGCCGTCGTGAGCGTGATCCCAGCGGAAGGCCCATCCTTGGGCACGGCTCCTTCGGGGACGTGAATGTGGATTGCATGCTCCTCGAAGTAGTTCGGATCAATGCCAAGTTGGTCGGCTCGTGATTTGGCATACGATACGGCCGCGTAAGCACTCTCTTTCATCACTTCGCCAAGCTGTCCGGTCAAGTGCAGCGTGCCTTTGCCCCGTACTGGCAGCACCTCGACGCTCAGAATATCGCCGCCGGTCGGTGTCCATGCCACACCCGTCGCCACACCGATCTCGTCTAGCTCCTCGACCATGCCGTAGGTATACCGCTCAGGGCCAAGATAGGTCGGCACATGCTCTGCATCAATCACAAACGTCTCGCCCTGTGCGGTAGGAATAGGTGCAATCACGCCGTTTGCACTCGGCTCGACAGGCAGGGCAACAGGCACATCGGCCCGCACATCCAGCACCACTGGTTGGTCGAAGCCTGTCGCCACCTTGCGGGCAACCTTACGGCACAGGTTGGCGATCTCCCGCTCCAGATTACGCACGCCCGCCTCGCGGGTGTACTCCTGAACAACCTTCAGGATGGCGGCATCGGTGATCGTCAACTGCTCCACCTGCAAGCCGTGAAACTCCAGTTGCTTGGGGATCAAGAAGCCGCGTGCAATGCTGAGCTTCTCATCCTCTGTATACCCGCCGATCTCGATGATCTCCATCCGATCCCGTAGCGGAGCCGGAATTGGCTCCATCTGATTGGCGGTGGCGATAAATATCACTTGGCTCAAGTCATACGGGATCTCAAGGTAGTGATCGCTGAAGGCATTGTTCTGCTCAGGATCAAGCACCTCTAGCAGCGCAGAGGTCGGGTCGCCGCGAAAATCCATGCCCACCTTGTCAATCTCGTCAAGGATGTAGACCGGACTCTTGGACTTGGCGGTTTTCATGGCTTGGATCACGCGGCCCGGCATTGCGCCGATATACGTGCGCCGATGCCCGCGGATCTCGGCTTCGTCGCGCACACCGCCCAAGCTCGTCCGCACGAAGGAACGCTGCAATGCCCGTGCTATCGAACGGCCAAGGCTCGTCTTGCCCACGCCGGGGGGCCAACGAAGCAGAGGATCGGCGAACGCATCCGGCTCCCGGCGAGCTTGCGAACTGCCAGATATTCGAGGATGCGCTCCTTGACTTTATCGAGGCCGAAGTGATCTTCTTCTAGCACCTGCTGCGCTTCCGTCAGGCTGATCTCTGGGAAGGTCTCATTTGCCCACGGCAGGCTCAGCAGCCAATCAAGGTAGGTGCGGATCACGCCTGCTTCGGGGCTGTTCATGCCTTGCTGGGCGAGCCGCTTGACTTCGTGCAGGGCTTGCTCCTTCACATAGTCGGGCGCGTCTAGCTCGGCAACCTTGCGGCGTAGCTCATCAATTGGATCATCGCCGTCTTCATCTTCGCCCAACTCGCGGCGGATCACCCGCATCTGCTCGCGCAGGAAATACTCACGCTGGTTCTGATCCAGCACCTCTTTGGTATCCTGATGAATCTTCTGGCGTAGCTTGAGTAGCTCCAGCCGCCGCGCCAATACGCGCTGCGCGAGATGCAGCCGCTCGACGGGGTGATACGTATTCAGGATGTCCAGCCGATCCTGAAACTCAAACGCGGGGCCCCACGTCACAATATCGGCGAGGTGCCCCGGATGCTGAATACGATGGACAAAGGCGACGGCTTCTTGGGGCACTTCGCCCAGATAATCTACAAACTCATCTACCTGCTGCTTGACGGTCTCCATCAATGCTTCGATCTCGATCCCTTCCGTATCAAGATCATGGATCGGCGTACACACCACACTGTAGAACGGCTCACTCTGGACGGCGTAGTGGGGCAAGGCGCGTTGCGTACCTTCTAGCACAATCCGCACCGTGCCATCGGGCAGCTTGATGAACTCCATCAAGCGGGCGATTACGCCCACTGGGGGCAAGTCTTGCTGCTGTTCAGTTTTATACTGCTCGATCTCTTCTTCAGAGACAAAAATCAAGAGAAGGTCGCGATCCTCGGCCCACGCTTGCTCCATTGCGCGGTAGGACTTGCCTTGCCCAACTTGGAGGGGGACAGTCATATGGGGCATAATGACCATCTCACCGAGCACCACGAGCGGCAGTTCACGCGCTGGTGCGGCGGTGGGGTACTCTTCGTCTATTGATAGTTCTTGCTCATTCATACATATTCCTCGCCTTTCCGATCATCTTGATCGGGTATCTTCATGATCTCTTCTCGTATGTTTCGCCCACAGCCAGTGGTGGTATTTGTGCGATGCAGTGGTCCCACACTGCATCACGTCCACTGGCAGAGCTGAATATATACCAACAATGCTTGTCGCTACGGATGTAATCGCCACCAACACTTGCCGCTTGTCTAGTACGCGGCTCGTGGAGATAGACAACTTCGATTCCAACGAACAACCATGCTTGCTAACAATGCCTAGCCAACGATTTTACAATCATACGTTACCCAATGCCACTCAGTTGCACAAGTTCCATTTCATGTTCGTGTACGATAGTTAATGGTGTTAATTGTACCGGGTTTTGGGCGCGTGTCAATCATACGTTCGTGGTATTCAAACTCAGACAGACCGCACACTGCGGTCTCCAAACTCACACGATAGCTAAACTTACGATATGGATGAAAAGAAGGGGCGATGTTTGTATTGGTGGGGACGGTGGGACTTGAACCCACACGCCTTGCGGCACATGCTCCTAAGGCATGCGCGTCTGCCATTTCGCCACATCCCCGTGTAATCACCGCCTAAGTATAGCATACTCAGGCGAGGGCGGCAAGCAGGCTTGACACAGAGGCGGCGGGCATGCTATACTCTGAATCTGTTGGGGGTGTAGCTCAGCTGGGAGAGCGCAACAATCGCACTGTTGAGGTCAGGGGTTCGAGCCCCCTCACCTCCACCAACGAGATAACCAAAGCGCGATGTACTAGAGTACGTCGCGCTTTTATTGTACATCTCAGCTACGGGCGAATTGCCCCTGCAAACCGCCAGTACCAGTAGCTTTCGTAGATGCTCGACACCCCGACCCCGATGCCGGGGGTGAGGGCTTGGATGATCTGCCCGTCGCCAGCATAAATCCCGACGTGGCTGATGCCCCACATATACGTGTTTGCGAAGAATACGATGTCGCCCGGCTGCAACTGATCCATCGCATAGATTGGTGTGCCATAGGCGGCACTGAATTGGGCCGCTGCATTGTGCGGCAGCCACAGCCCCATCTGCCCATAGACATAGCGCACCAACCCACTGCAATCGAAGCCGACTGATGGGCTTGAGCCGCCCCACACATACGGGTAGCCGACGTAGTTCCACGCGAGCGAAACGGCATTGTTGCCGATATGGCGGCTCACGGGGACGCGTTGGAGGGTGGTTTCGGTGGCACTGATTTGTGAGGTAGGCAGCCAGCCTTCGACTGCCGATTGGTTGCGGACGCGGAACCAGCCGTTCCACGTTACCATCAGCTCAATCGTATCGCTGACGACCAGTGTGCCCACCTGCGCATACCCCTCGTCGGGGTTGGCGTAGACATACGCCGCATCGAGCAGGAGCGTTCCGGTCAACACATTGGTGGCACTCGGCACGTCGGCGGGGGCAGGCAGCTCGGCAACTTTGGCATTATCGAACAGCATGTACTGGGCAATCATCCAGCCCGTTTTGCCATCGCCCGCGAGTACCTGTAGCCAATCGCTGTGGCGAGCAAGAATGGTAACTTTGGCACTCTTGGGGTATTGCCCCAATGATGCGAAGTGGACACCGGGCCCTTCGCGCAGGTTCAGCAGGTCGGCATCTACCACCCCGACTGGCTCTTGAAAGCCTTCCGTTTCGGCATAGGGCGGGATTGGCTGGCTTTCTGGGGCGACTTCTTCAGCTTCTTCAGCCGTCGGCTCGCTGCTTTCAGGTGTGTCTGGGGCGACTTCTTCAGCTTCTTCAGCCGTTGGCTCGCTCGGTTCGGGCGGCGTTACGTCCCCGTCCTCAGCGGGTGCGGGGGCTTCCTCAGCGGGGGCTGGCTCAGCTTCCTGTGCCGCAGCGGTTGACACCGCGGTGATCTCAAAGAGGGGCAGAATACTTGTCCCCAATAGTATGACTAGCAACATGGCAAGTAGTCGTACTCCGTGCATCCGCATAACAACTCCTTACATACTCAACGTCATGGTTCCTGATGGGGCGGCACAGCAACAGAGTGTGCCGCCGGATGTAGGTATGGAGAACCGCATCAGTTAATTCTCAGTTGTTTCTCAGACAGGTATGAGCATACTCGGAGTTTGCCAAATTGTCAATAGGGTCAAGCGGTGAGGAGTGACTCATCTCAAACAGGGACAAAATCACGGAGGTGCGCGGGATACGGGGGATAGCGTCGTTTGTGCAATGGTGGTCGGTTGTAGGCGTAGACAAACAGCTTGACAGCGCAGCGCAGCAATCCACCGCGAGAACCAGCGCGACGTTCGGCCGAGGCGGGCGAGATCGTGCCGCACGTCGGCATTGACTGCTTCAACACGGTAGATCTCACTTTTGTTTCGCTTCATGGTATAGGTATCGGGCGTATCTGTACCATTGCCGTAGACTGGATGATCATCACGAAAATATTGTTGCGCTTGGGGTGCCTCGTCTATGAGGCGTTGCCGCTCTGCCGCCCGCCACCTACCACCTAGCACCCGACACCTGATCCCCCTTCGCGTTCTTCGTGCCCTTCGTGTTCTTCGTGGTCTGCCTTCCCCTGATACCTGACACCTGCCCCCTAACACCTGCCCCATTCTTCTGGTATAATCCCCCCATACGGCATTGACCCGTCTCTTCCATCTGCAACGAAGGAGCCGCTCTTGCTTGACCCAGATACCAAACTCGCCGCTTGCAAACTCGCCCTTGCCGCAGGCGCAACGTTCATCGGTATTGGCCTCGGTACTGCCGTCCTCGGCACCGTTGCCGCAACCACGATTGCCGCGCTTGGCACGGATCTCGGCTCCGATCTCGCCCAGCATCGGCTCCAATCGTGGCGCGAGGGCTGGTATATCGCCTGTAACGACCTCAACCACGACATTCATCACGCCTTAGCCAGCACCTTCCCCCACGCCCTCAAAGCGGTGCGGGAGAACTGGAAAGGCCTCCCGCCCCATGAGTTGATCGCGGTGCAACTCTCGCTCAACGCACTGGGGCGCAATCTGGATGAGCTAGCAAGCGATGCGAAAAAGCTCTTTCAGCAGCCACAGAGCTTGGTGGATGAGCAGCTCGCGCACCGCACAGAACAGGTGGTCGAGGACACCTTCACGGCAAGCCTCAAGCGTTACCTGAATGAGGAGGCCGCGAAGGTGGTGGGTCCGCAACTGCTCCGTGCGTGGCAGCAGCGGTTCATTGAGTATCTCAAGAGTGAGCGCGGCACCGCTGCGTGGCGGGCGTGTCAAATGCAGGCGACGCGCAGCACCCAAGCCGCGTTGGACACGCTCGTGGCGAGCGCACAAGCCCAACAACAGCAACTAAATAGCATTCGAGACGATGTTACGCACCTACTCACAGAACTCAGCAGCGTGCCCGACAAGTTTCGCCATCCGCTCGCGGGCGATGCGTTGGAAGAATTGTTTCGGACGTTCAGCGATCAGCTTAAGCAGGTGTTGGCAAATCAGGATGAGATGCTTGCGATTCTCCGCCGTCTAGTGGAGCAGGGGCTGTCCCCCGCCCCCGCCGCCGCGCCTATCGCCATCCCCGCGCCCGTGGGCGACTTCACCGGGCGCGAGCAGGAGCTGACCGACCTCGCCGCCGCCCTCAGCGCGGGCACGGGAGCCGCGATTACGGGCGTGCGTGGCATGGGCGGTATCGGCAAGTCGCAACTGGCGTATGCCGTCGCCCATCGCTTGAAAGCACAGTACCCCACGCAGGTGATGGTCACGCTGCTGGGCAGCACGCCCGCCCCGCTCGCCCCTGCCACCGCGCTGCAACGCCTGATCCAGCACTTCGCGCCTACCGCCCAACTGCCCGACGACGTGCCATCACTCACCGCGATCTATCAGGGCTGCCTTGCCCAACACGGCCAGCCCGTGCTGATCCTCGCCGATGATGCCGCCGATGCAGCCCAGACCCGCCCGCTCCTGCCGCCCGCCGGCTGCGCCTTGATTGTCACCTCGCGCACCCATATCGAGTTGGAGGGCATGATGACGTACAACCTTGACACGCTCAAGCCGGACGATGCTATCGCCCTCTTGCACAGCATTGCGCCGCGCATTGGTGATGCCGCCCCCGAATTGGCGCGGCTCTGCGGGTATCTGCCGCTGGCCCTGCGCGTGAGTGCCACCTTCCTCAAACGTCGCCCGAACCGCCCGGTTGCCGATTATCTCCAGAACCTGCGCGACGAACGCGCCCGCCTGTCGCACCTGCACGACCCGAAAGACCCAATGCTGAATGTCGAAGCCTCGTTTGGGCTGAGCTATGCCGCCCTACCCGACGCGGTGCAGCAAGCGTTCCAACAGGTGAGCGTGTTTGTGGGCAGCTTTACCCCAGAAGCGGCGGCGGCGGTGGTGGACAGCGCCACCGTGCCTGAGCTACTCGACGAGCTGTACCTGAGTAGTCTGCTCAATTTTGACGAACGCACCGCCCGCTACACCCAGCACGACCTGCTGCGCGACTACGGGCGCACGCGCTGCCCGACTCCGCCGAACGCGCCGCCCGCCTGCGCCACGCCCGCTACTACGCCGACCTCCTGTGGGAGATGCGAAACCTGTACCACGAGGGCAATGAGCATATGCTGCAAGCCCTTGCGCTATTCGATCAGGAGCGGCAACAGACGGATGCGGTGTGGCGGTGGCTGCTGGGGCTGGCGGCCGGCGATGCGCCCCCCGCCGATGCCGAGCGCGACCAGCTCATTCTGGATATGGCCAATGCCACCGCGTATACGGGCGCGTTGCGCTACAGCGCACGGATGGAGCGCATCCCGCAGCTTGAGGCACTCGCTGCTGCTGGGCACAGGTTAGGGCGTAAGGATGCAGAAGGGATGGCGCTGGGCAATCTGGGCTTAGCCCACGCGGCCTTGGGCGATGCGCGGCGGGCGATCACGTACCACGAGCAGGCGTTGGAGGTGATGCAGGAGATTGGCGATAGGCGGGCAGAGGGCAGCATTCTGGGCAATCTGGGCAATGCGTATAAGCAGCTGGGTGACATCCCGCTGGCGATTGTCTATTATGAGCAGGCGTTGGAGATTGACCGTGCGATTGGGGATC
>JAAUTZ010000117.1 GCA_012031225.1 Chloroflexaceae bacterium | reverse complement strand
GGGGGCGGGTGCGGCGGGCGGTGGACTCGCGCTCATTGCGGCGGCGCATCCCCGCAGCAATACCAGCCGCCACGTCCCCTGTACCCCATTGCGGTAGCGGCGGTAGAGCCAGCCCAGCAGGGCCGTTCCGGCGGGCAAGCGCGTCAGGCGGCGTAGCCATGCGCGGCGCGGGCTGAGTTGCCCTTGGGCCACGCGGGCTTCATCCAGATCAACCACACGGAAGCCATGCTGGGCGGCAAGGCGAGCGAGTTGATCCCATGTGAAGTAGTGCATGCTGCTCAAGGTTTGGCGATCCTTGAACGGCCCGCCCTTGCGCCGCCCAAGCAGGTCAATCAGTGCGGTGGCCCACGCACGCGGCAGCCAATTGAGGCCCCACAGGTGGTAGTGCGGATCTTTCAGGGCGTAGCGGTTGATCGCCGTGAGCAGCACGCGCCCATCGGGGCGTAGCACCCGGGCCAATTCTGCTAGTAGTGCGGCGGGCTGCTGCACATGCTCCAGCACATCAAGGCATGTCACCAGATCGAATTGGGCGGGCGGCAGGGGCAGGTGTTCACCGGCGGCGGCGGCAACTGGTAGGCGCAGGGCGTGGTGTTCGGCCCGCACCGCTGTGATCGCACAGTAGGCAGGGTGGTAATCGAGGGCAACCACCGTGAAGCCACGCTGGGCGGCGGCAACCGCAAAGCCACCCATGCCACAGCCTAGCTCAAGCAGATCGGCAGGCGGCGCAGGGCGGGCGGGGGCAGTTGCTACGGCTGCCGCCAATAGGCGCAAGGCTTCGCCCTGATGCTGCTCTTGGTGGATGCGCTGCTCACGCCAACGCGCAAAATCAGGCCTCCAGCGCATGTGTGCCAGCCACGGATCAATGCGTGCCGCCAATTCGGGGGCGGCTGTGACGGCAGGTGGTGCTGGGGGTACTGTTGGCATTCCGCTACTTGATCTACTACAAAAGATGGGGTTTGTCCATTGGGGTCGGGCTTGCCGCCTGTGCCGGATGCCAACTGGGGGCGGTGCGGGGCTGCATCAGGCATCCTCGTGCAGCACGGCAAGCAGATTTTGATATGCGCTGCTGGTATGCTGGAAGGCATATTCAACGGCAGTGACGGTGACGGTGCTGGCTCCGATCTGGCGCAGATGGTCTACGGCGGGCAGGAGACACTCCTGTGGCACAACCACATTCACGGCAAACCAGTTCTGCGCCGCGTCGTGATGTTTGTTCCACACGGGGGCTATCGTAGGCCCTTGCAAGCCGGACAGTTCGGGAGCCGCTGTAACGAGCCGCCCAACATGTTCGACCGAGTCGCCCGCAATATTGGCGATCAACGAGTGCAGGGTGCGCCCCCGCCGTTGGGCTTCGATCAGCTCCAGCAGTTGGCGCACGATGGGCATGCGTTCGGGGTGTTGCTTCAGGCGGCGGCGGCTACCAATCAAGCAGGCATTCGAGCGCAACAACGGCTCGCCCACCACCTTGAGCTGGTTGTCGCGCAGCGCGGTGCCCGTCTCGACAATATCGGCGATAATATCGGCATAGCCCAGCGCAGGAGCCGCTTCGGTTGCGCCCTCTGAGGGGACAATGCGAAAGGCGTAGATGCCTTGACTGTAGCAGAAGCGGCGCACCAGATAGGGGTACTTGGTGGCGATCCGGAGCGGCTTGCCCTGCTCGTGGTACTCCACCGCAAGGTCGGCGAGATCGCGCCACGTACTCACATCAATCCACGTCTGCGGCGCAGCGAGGTAGAGCGCAACCCGCCAGAAGCCGAGATCGTCAATCAAGACGAGCAGATCGTCGTCATCGTCGCGCTGCTCCCGCACCATATCCATACCAGTGATGCCCATGTCAATATCGCCGTTGGCAACCTTCTCAACAATGTCGCTGGGGCGGTGCAGCAGCAGTTCGGTATGCTCCAACCCCCGCAGGCGGGCGGTGTATTGGCGTTCGTAGGTGCGCGAAATCTTCAAGCCACAACGTTCGAGTAAGGCAACGGACGTTTCATAGCCGTTGCCTTTGGATGGAATCGCAAAACGCAACATAGCGGCAGTCATCCCCTTAGCTGAGGCGGCTCGTGCGCGGTGCTTTGCGTAGGCCCTGCGGCTGTTGTTCGGCGGCGGTGGTAACGGCAAGGAACTCGCGGCGTTGCTGATAGAGCGCAAAGAGCGGCGCGGGGTCGTTATTTTTGAGCAGATCAAGCACGGCAGTGGACAGCCGCTCAACCACCATGCGCATCACCGTATCACCCAGCGAAGGCGACGCGGCCCCACGCGGATCGCGCCCGCGCACGGTGTTGCGTTCGAGGGCGTGCTCATCATCGCCGAGTGCGTAGAGGTGGACAAGCGATGGGCGCACCGACAGCAGCAACGAGGATTCCCACAACGCCGCCTGATCCATCAAGGTGGTATCTACCAGCACCAGCGGCGGCACAGCAAGCACCAGTAACTTATGCTCACGCATGGCTCGTTCGGCGGCTTGCATCAAGGTTTGCTCCTGATCGGTGGTGGTCAAGCCATTCAGCACCACGACAACCTGCCAGCCCGCCAGTGCAATGCTATCAAATAGGTCGTTCCACATGAGCATACCGGTTGCCTGTTGCACTGCGAGGAGATCGTTGCGCGGGGTTTGGCTCGTTGCCAGCCAGAAGGTGGGCAAGATCACGCCCCCTGTACGGCGCACCACCTGCTCGCCAATCGCCTCGACGGTGAGCGTATCTGTGCCAAGCGGCAGGTGCGCCCCGTGCCACGCAATCGAGCCACACGGCAGGTAGAGGACCGGCGTTTGCTTGCGAATTGCGGCAAGCTGCTCCGGGCGTAGCTCGGCGTAGTTGCCCCAGCGCAGTTTTGATGTAGCCATTGGCTGCTCCTTGCATCACTCAGCACATCATTCAGCATGATACGTAAGCACATTGTACCACACCTCCCCAACTGATTAGGGTTGCTAGCCGATGATGCAGCGCGAGCATTGTGTTATAATTTCGGTCAAACTGATTATCACGAATTGAGGAAATAGCCCATGCGACTCTCCTGTCTGCAAGAGAATCTGAAACGTGGCTTGGCCATGGTCAACCACGCCATATCGCCACGCAGCCCGCTGCCCATCTTGGCGAATGTCCTACTGGCAACCGATAGTGGCCGCCTGCGCCTTGCCGCTACCGATCTGGAAAGTGGGATTACCTGCTGGGTGGGGGCGAAGGTGGATGAAGAAGGCGCAGTAACGATTCCCGCCAAACTGTTCAACGATGTTGTCAATAACTTGCCGAATGATCGCGTAACCCTCACGCTCGATGCCCGCACCCAAACGGTGCTAGTTGAGTGTGGTCGCTACAAGACGAACATCAAAGGGATTGACGCGGAGGAGTTCCCGCCGATCCCGAATGCAACAGAGGAGGAACCAACCTTCACGGTTGCACCGGATCAGTTGCAGCATGCGATCCAGCAGGTAGCATTTGCAGCTGCGAGCGACGAGTCGCGTCCGGTGCTGACCGGTGTGCTGATGCGCCTGCGCGACAATCAAGTGACGATGGCGGCAGCCGATGGCTACCGGCTAGCCATTCGCACCTTGAATCTGCCTATCGGGGCAATCAATCCCGCTCCGGCTCTGACAGAGTTTATTGTGCCGGCGCGGGCACTGGCTGATCTCGCCCGCATCCTGAGTGATGACGGCGGGGCCGTAGCGGTGACCGTCACCTCTGGCGGGCGGCAGGTGATGTTCCACAACGAGATGGTGAATGTGGTGCTACGCCTGCTCGATGGCAAGTTCCCGGATTTCGAGCGGATCATCCCGACCGTCTATACAACGCGCTCCATGCTGGATACAGCCGAAGTCCTCAAGGCGGTTAAGCTCGCGGCGTTGTTCGCAACGTCGAGCCAGAACATTGTGAAGCTCTCGTTTGAGCCGGGTGATGACCTTGGCCCCGGCAAGCTGGTGATTAGTGCCAATGCGACTGAGGTGGGCGATAATCAAGGTGAAATGGACGGCCTTGTGCATGGCGAAGTCAGCCAGATTGCCATGAATGTGCGCTTCCTGAGTGAGGCTCTGACAGCGATCAAGGTGGCGCAGGTGGCGGTGGAGATGCAAGGGCCGCAGAGTCCGGGTGTATTTAAGCCGGTTGGTCAAGACAGCTATGTGCATATCATTATGCCGATGACGATTCGCTAGCTGATCCAGTCTCTGTGCAATTGTTTGGCCTGCCCAGCAGCGCAGGACGCGCACCTGAACCGAAGGAGCTGATCCGGTTGGAACAGACCACAATTCTTTTAGTCCATGGCCATGAACTGTTCCGTGAAGGCATTCGCTATCACGTTCAATCTGCGCCCGATCTGCGGATCGTGGGCGAAGCCGATCACGGGCAGCAGGCGATCCAGCATGTTGAGCAACTCCAACCAGATCTCGTTTTGATGGAAACCGATCTGGCAGGTGTGAGCGGGCTAGAGGTGGCGTGGGTCATTAAGCGCGATCATCCGCAGGTCGGGATTGTATTGCTCAGTGCGGATATGGGAACGGCTAATATTATCAAGGCCATCCGCGCCGGCGTATCCGCCTATCTGCCGCGCAATGTGGCATGGTCGGCAATGTTGCAGGTGCTGCGCGAGGTGCAGCAGGGTGCGTACCCGATCAATGATCTGGTGCTGACGAACCCGGATGTTGCCGAGCAGGTGCTGAATGAGTTCCGGCAGAGTGAGTTTGACCGCGAGACGCATGTGTTGTATGCGCCACTCTCGCGGCGTGAGTTGCAGGTGCTTGAGCTGATTGCCCGCGGCAGCACCAATAAAGAGATTGCCCAAGCGTTAGCGATCAGTAATCAAACGGTGAAGAACCATGTCTCTTCGATTCTGCGTAAGCTGGCCGTGAATGGACGTATGCAGGCGGTCATTTATGCCATGCAACGCGGCTGGATTAGGGATGTTTCAGGGGTATCCCTTGCGCCGAACAACAGCGAGGGCTAATATGGCGCATGGCGTGAGTGGCATTGGGGTGCGGAATAGGACAACGACCACTGCATCGCGTGGGCTGGTTCGCACAGGCAACCGCTCCATGCGGCACTACAGGAATGACAGCATGATCATCATACCGATGCGCCCCCGTTGGCTGCGTGTGCGCGGGCTTGTCTTGCTCAGCCTGCTGTGGCTCGTGGTGGGCTGCGCGCAAGGCTCGGTGGTGGAACAAGAGGCGATCCTCAATGTCGAGACGATCCGTGCGCTCACGCCATCGCCCACCGCCACGCCATCGCCCACCGCCACGCCGACTACCACGCCCACCGCCACGCCCCCCCCCACCCCTACGAGTGTGCCGCCCACCGCCACGCCCAATCCCGCGCTGCGCGGCTTTAGCTTCTGCGATCAGGTAGCAGGGCGGAGCGAGGGCGGGCGGTTCTCGGCGCGGTTGAGTGAGGTGCGGACCGAGACCTTCCCCGCCTTTGAGCGGATCGTGCTGGATTTCGAGCTAGAGCCGGAGTCGGCTCCGCTCAGTGCAGCAGCAAACTGTCTCAGTGCGCGGGATTTTGTGGAGACCACGCGGGCGGCGGCTGCGCCCGGCGCATTTGTGTTGCAGGTCAATTTTCCAGCATGGCTGCAAGATGATGCGGCGCGTAACTCGGTGCTAACCAGTACACTGGCCTTGACCGACACGACAGTTGCCACAACCCTTGATCTGCAATTTATGCCCGATAGCGATGCTGGGCAACGCTGACGATTGCCTTGACTGAGGCCCACCCCTTCCGCCTGAGCCTCGATCCCGATCAGCCGCGCATCCTGATTGAGGTTGCCCGCTCCACGCTGCTCACCGATGAGAGCGATCCGTTGCGGATCACCTTGGGCAGCACCCTGCCCAGCCTGCCGGCCCCGCTCTACTTCCTGCTGAATGGGGATATATGGCGGCTGGATGATACTGGGGCGATCAGCTTGACCGATACGCTCGAAGCGGAAACATCGCTGACGGTCAGCCCGGATGGAACCCAGTTGGCATTCTGCCGCAACCAAGATCCCGGCGGCGATCTGGCAGAGCAGGAGCGGCTTGTGCCAAGCAAGCTGTGGCTGATGAACAGCGACGGGAGCAATCCGCGCTTGTTGGCCGATGTCGGCATCAACTGTGCCGATCCAGTCTTTAGCCCCGATGGGGAGCAGGTGGCGTTTAGTGTGGATGAGTTTGGCGTATTGCCGGCCCAACGGAGCATCTGGACGGTGCAGCTGAATCTGCCTACGCCTACGCCTGTCATTGCCGATGCGGGGATCGGCGGCAATCCAACCCCACCACCGGAAGCCGAGCCGGATGCCGAGCCGGATGCCACGCCAGTACCGGAAGGCGAAGCTCCACCGGAGCCAGAGTCCGAAGGGCAAGCCGAGCCGGATGCCGAAACTGCCCCAACGCCTACCTCCGAGCCGGCCTTCAACCCGTTCCAGCGCGTGGCGGGCGATAGCGAGTGGAGCCGGGCGGCTCCGCAGTGGCTCGACAACGAGACCCTGATCTATGTTGCGAATGCCCCCGATGGGCGCAGCACCTTGCTGATTCGGGCAACCACGAATACCACCGATACCGGCGAGCGCGACGTAGGTGCAGAGGTGCTAGCGAATAACCGCTACACGGCGTTTGGTGCGCCGCAGGTTGCCCCCGATGGGCGCACGATTGCTGTTGAGGCGACGCGCCTTGATCGCACCGGTACGGAACTGGTTCTCCTCGATGCGAGCGGCAATGAGCAAGATGTGCTTGGCGGTGACTTCTGGACGCGCTTTGCGGGATGGGGCTTCGATGGTTCGTTTGCCTACCTCACCGCGACGTGCGAGAGTACCCTCGCGCATGAGTACAGCCTACACCAACGCCAAGCCAACGGTACAGATCGGGTGCTGGCGGCGGGGATCACGCTCGGCGCAATCGGTGACACGGCGGTCTTTCGTGAAGGGGTTGCCTACAGCACCAGTGATCTGGCGCAGGCTGGGGCGCGTGGCCCAGCAAATGTGGCGGCACAAGGTCAAACCAGTGTGTGGTTCTGGCATGTGGATGATGAGCAGCGCGGGGCCTTATTTACCGCTGGCCGCAGGGTGAGTGGGCTGACGCGCTAGGGGGCAGCATTGGGTGACGGCAGGTGCGGGCGGGTTGGCAGCTACCCAACAGCCGCCGTGAGTGTTGCACCTGTCACCGAGCCTATACCCAATCTGTACCAACTCTCAACTGATCCCGCGTTGACGCACGCGCCAATCATGGTAGAATGCAATTCTGCGAGTGCCTCGCACCCGCCCGTCTCCCCTCCTGCATGCGGGGGCACGGAACCGAACCCAGCGGGAGCCTATGCGTATTCTTTCTGGCGATGATGTGCGGCGATCTATCACAATGGAAGCCGCAATTCAGGCGATGATCTCTGCCTTTAGTGAGCTTGCCGCAGATCAGGCTGCCTTGCCGTTGCGGAGCCGCATTGAGCTACCCGATCACGCGGCAGTCGCGCTGTTTATGCCGGCATACCTCGCCCAATCGGGGGTACTTGGCACGAAGGTCGTATCGGTTTTTCCGCATAATCCCACCCAGTACCAGCAACCGTCTATCTATGCCTTAATCGCCCTGTTTGATTCCCAGACGGGCAAGCCGCTTGCTGTCCTCGATGGAACCCATCTCACGGCGCTTCGCACAGGTGCGGTTTCAGGGGCAGCAACGCACTACCTTGCCCGCCCCGAGGCCCGAGTGCTGACGGTGTTTGGGGCGGGGGTGCAGGCTCGCACGCAGGTACAGGCAGTCTGTGCGGTGCGGGATATTGCCGAAGTGCGGGTGGTCAATCGCACGCCGGAACGCGCCGCGCAGCTGCTTGAGCTGCTGCGGGCCGACGGGATCGCCGCGCAGGTGCAGATTGCCGCTGATGCCGCCACCGCCCTCGCTGGCGCGGATGTGGTCTGCTGTGCTACAGGCGCACCCACGCCCCTGTTCGCTGCGGCTGAGGTGTCCGCCGGAACGCATATCAATGCGATTGGTACACACACCCCGCAGCACGCCGAAGTACCCGCCGCAACCGTCGCGCAGGCGCAGGTATTCGTGGATGATTGGGATGCCGCCCTTGCCGAAGCGGGCGACATTCTGTGTGCGCGGGCGGCGGGCTTAATTGACATTCGCCACATTCGCGGCACGCTCGGCGATCTCGTCTTGGGCAACGTGCAAGGGCGCACCAGTCCGACGGACATCACGCTTTTCAAATCAGTCGGGATCGCTATTCAGGATCTGGCGGTGGCAGGCGTAGTGCTTGCCTATGCCCGCGAACATGAGATTGGGGTGGAAGTACCGCTCTAGCAGTTGCACGCTTGCCAAATGGAAATGAAGTAAGGAGGGGACGTGAAGAACATCTGTGTTATTGGAACCGGCTATGTTGGCTTAGTAACAGGGGTCTGCTTTGCTGATCTGGGGAATAATGTCGTCTGTGTAGATATAGACGTGCAGAAAGTAGAGATGCTGCGCTCCGGCAAGTCGCCGATCTATGAACCCGGCTTGGAAGAGCTAATGGAGCGCAATATGCGGGCTGGGCGGCTCACCTTCACCGATGATTACCGCATCGGCTTGGATGGCGCCCGCTTCGTCTTCATCACGGTGGGAACACCGATGGCCGACGACGGCAGTGCGGATCTGCGCTACGTCGAAGATGCGGCGGCGGGCATCGGCAAAGCGATGACCAGTTCGCTCATCATCATTGACAAAAGCACCGTGCCGGTCGGGACTGGCGATGTGGTGACGCAGATTGTCTCGGCCCATGCCCCCCCCGATACCACGATTGATGTGATCTCGAATCCTGAGTTCCTGCGCGAGGGCAGTGCCGTTACCGATTTCTTCAACCCTGACCGGATCGTGCTAGGTGCCACCAACCGCGCCGCCGCCGAGCAGGTTGCCGAGCTGCATGCGCCGCTCAAGGCTCCCGTCTTTATCACGGATCTCCGCACCGCCGAGATGATCAAGTACGCCTCGAATGCGTTTCTAGCGACGCGCATCTCGTTCATCAACGAGATCGCCCAGATCTGCGAGCGGCTCGGTGCCGATGTGAAAGAGGTGGCGCGGGGGATGGGCGCGGATAAGCGCATAGGCCCGCACTTCCTCGATGCGGGCGTGGGCTACGGCGGCTCGTGCTTCCCGAAGGATGTCCTTGCGCTGCACCATATGGCTGCTTCGGCGGGCTGCCACCCGCAGCTGCTCCGCGCCGTGATGGACATCAACAGCGATGCCCGCAACCGCTTTGTGGTCAAAGTGGAGAAGTTGCTTGGTGGTCTAGAGCATAAAGTGATCGGTGTGTTGGGGCTATCGTTCAAGCCTAATACCGACGATATGCGTGAGGCTCCTTCGGTGGAGATTATCGATGCATTGCAAGCGGCGGGCGCACACGTTAAGGCGTATGATCCGGTGGCGATGAAACACGCCGACAATTACCTCCCCACGGTGACCTTCTGTGCCACTGCCTATGATGCCGCCAAAGAAGCCGATGCACTGCTCATCATCACTGAATGGAACGAGTTCAAGCAGATTGACTGGGAGCGCATCAAGCAGGTGATGCACCAGCCGGTAGTGGTAGATGGGCGCAACATCTACGATCCTGACGAAATGGGCAATCGCGGCTTCATCTACGCAGGGGTCGGGCGGGGCTTGCCGCCGATGTTGCTCGCCCGCGACGGGATCGCTGTGCCGCGCCAGAACCCGGTGAGCTAGGGGCAGCCAACAGGTATCGGGTGGCAGGGGCAGAGGCTAGGGTTAAGGTATCGGGTGGCAGGGGCAGCGATTGGGGGCAGGTGTTAGGCAACATCGGCTCGCCGTGCGCCCCTGCCACCCCGCCCCTGATACCCGCTAGCCCCCTGCCACCTCGCCCCCAAAAA
>JAAUTZ010000031.1 GCA_012031225.1 Chloroflexaceae bacterium | reverse complement strand
GCTCGGCGGGCAGCACTGGCGCTAGCGTTGGCTCTGGTGCGGGCGGGGCTGGTGGCGTTGGCGTTGGTGTGGGCGGGTTGGTGGTGCTGGGGGGTGGCTCTGGTGCGGCAGGGCTGTGTGCCGCAAGCGGTAGCCCCGCGCCAGCACACGCACTGGCGGCACTGCTGGCGGCACCAATGCCGAGTAGCTTCAAGAGTTGACGACGGGTGAGAACTGGCACCATGCGGATCAGCTCCTCAGACGATTGCTGGTTGCTAAACGGTTTCGCTAAAGGTTTTGCCGAGCGCATCGGTATCATCGGCGATGCTCGCGGCGACTGGCAACGGAGCGGGCGGGCTGATCTCGTAGCGGCTGCCGTGCATGCGCTGCTCGAAATCGGCACGGGCGGCAGCGCGTAGCCCCGCATCGGTGAGCAGATCGTAGCCGAGCAGAGCCAGTGTATGCGCGGCGGTGATTGCCGCTTTGTGGCCTATGCTTGTGCCGTGACAGGCAGTTGCAGCCCATGTGTGCAGCGATACGCCAAGCGGTAGACTCTGCACGGCAATGCCCATTGTCGGCGTGATTTTGCTCACGTCGCCCACATCGGTGCTACCGCCGATGGGTATTTCTTGGGGAAAAAATACCTCTGTATTCATACCCTGTTGCGGCACATGGAGTGCTTGCTGAATTGCATGGGCAAAGGCAAGCTCTGCATCCGTATAGCTGATTGGCATCAGCTGCTGCAAGTGGGTGTAAGCTCGCTCGGCAAGCGGCGTATTCGAGAGCAGATCATGCACCCGGGCCTGCACCGTTGTGGTGCTGCGGGTTTGGGTGGCAAGCGCGGCTCCCGCTGCAATCTGCTCAATCCACGTCGCCGCCTGCTGCACCTGCGCTACCGTTGCATCACGCACAGCAAGTTGCAGCGCGGCATACTCCGCCACAATATTAGCTGCTTCCCCAGCTTGGGTGTAGATGTAATGCACCCGCGCCGTCGGCTCAAGATGCTCACGCATCAGGTTTACACCATGCGCGAATAGCTCTGCGGCATGCAGTGCGCTGCGCCCTAGCCACGGGCTTATGCCCGCGTGGGCCGTTCGGCCGTGAAACTCGATCTTCAGTTTAGCATTCGCGGTTGTCTTGAGCGTGAACGTCCCAGCAAGGTGGGCCGGATGCCAGTGCAAACACGCATCCAGATCGTGGAATACGCCCGTCTGCGCCATCAGCACCTTGCCCATGCCACCTTCTTCGGCAGGCGTTCCATACAGGCGCAGGGTGCCGGGCAGCTGTTCGGCGTGCAGCACCGCTTGTAGGGCGAGGGCTGCGCCGAGCGCACCCGCGCCAATCAGATTGTGCCCGCAGCCATGCCCATTGGTCTGTCCATCGGGGCGCGGGGTCGGCACAGGGTCAGCCGTATTGCCCAAGCCGGGCAAGGCATCATACTCAGCAAGGATGCCGATAATCGGCGTGCCCGTGCCGTATTCGGCAACGAAAGCCGTTTCTAGCTCACCGACTGTTGCGTGGGTAATCGTGAAGCCGTGTTCCTGAAGCACCTGCTTTAGCAGGGCGGATGAGCGTATTTCCGTGTAGGCAATCTCGGCGAAATCCCACAATTGATCGGCAACCGCAATGATTGTTGGTGTAACTTGATCAACCGCAGCCGCAAGCGATGGGTGAGTCATGTGGAGTTCTCCTGTCGCTAGTTTGGCATTCTCATCTGTATCATACCACGTCCTACCGTCCAGCAGAGCTATGCCGTTTGCAGCCACGCCCACGCCCGCAGCAGCAGGCTGACCTGCCCCGCGCCCAGCAGGAGCATGACCAGCGACACGCCAGTAGCCAGCAGGGCCGTCCACAGCGCAAGGTTTGCTTGTACCACCCCTAGCTGCGTAATCGTGCGCTGCACTGTTACTTGGGTTGTATCTATTTGCGATTTCATCGTGCCGATGTTGGTGCTGATGTCACCGAGCAAGCTGGAGATAATCGCATCATCGCTGGGCTTGCTCACACCTGCCGCCGCGAGCCGCGTGCGGAAGGCTTGAATCTGATCGGCAAGCGTCTCCAGTTGGCGATCCAGTTGGGCCAGCTCATTCGTCATGGTGGGGATATTGCTGTTGGGGATGGTGCGATTGAGCAAGACTATCGTGTCGTTCATCGTATTCAGCCCCTCGTGCAGTTGGCGGGCAAAGCTGACCAAGCGGCGCACGCCAGTGGCAAGCTCTTCCGCCGCCGCATCGAGCTGATCTACCTGCTCCGAGTCATCCGTAAGCCGAGTTTGGGTATCATCAAGGATGCCCGTAATCTGGGTCAATCCACCATCGGCGAGGGTCAGGTATTCGCTGATCGTAGCCGCAAGGCTGGTTCCCGTTTCGTTAATTGCTGGGCGCGCCGCCCACGCCCCGATCAGGATTACCAGACAGAGCAGCGTGCCCAGTGCCGTGAGAAAAACAAGGATCCCCGCCCCAATTTTGCGTGCGTTCATCAGTTCCTCCCCTTCTACAGATCTGCCCTGTCCGCCTGCTTGGGGCAGCGCGTGCCGTCACGCGCCGGTGAGCCAGTGCATGCTCTGGCGTAGCAGGCTCACTTGGCCGGCCCCAAGCAGCATGGCCATTCCTGTCCACACGGTTGCCGCCGTGCCTGTCCATGCCGTGAAGTTCCCCTCCATCAGGGGGATCTGGGCAATCACCGTAGCGATAGCAAGCTGAGTTGCAGCGACGTGCGGCTGTGCTAGCGTAATCTGCCCATTGATGCATTCAACCAGTGCCGCCACCTGCGCCTCACCATTGTGGTTCGTCAGCTCGGCTTGGGCGGCAAGGCTGTGTAGCTCACCGAGCTGGGTTGTGATCGTCTGCAAGTGCTGCTCAAGCTCGGCTAGCTCGTGCGAGATCGTAGGAATGCTGCCGAAGGGCAGGCTACGGTTGACCTGCTCAAGCGTGGCATTGATTGCCGTGATGCTGGTGGAGAGTTGTCGCCCAAAGCCAATTGCGCCTTGCATGCGGGCGATCAGGCGGGTGGCTCGCGCTTCCATCTGTTCCACAGTGGCATGGCTCAATTCGGGCTGCACCTCAATCAGCACCGTCTCGATCTGGGCTAGCCCGCTGCTGGCGAGGGGCAGGTATTCGTTGAGGAGCGAGAGCAAACTCGCGCCTACCTGATCGGCGTGGGATCGTATTCGCCAGACAGCCACCGCCGAGCCAAAACATGCGATTGCGCTGCCCCCAGCGAGCGTGGCCACGGTGGCCCGGCCAATGTGCTGTATCATTGCGTGGTTCCTGTGCTCCGCATCAGCCACGCCCAAAGGTCTGCTTCACGTTCTCGTTGAAGGTCAGGTAGGAGAAGATCGCGCCCGGAATAATCAAGCCGAACAGGGCCCAGAAGTTGCCCCCTAGCAAGCCTGCAATCGGCCCTACAAGCGAGAAGGCGGCGGCAATCCACGCGAGGATGTAGGCCCACTTCTGCCGCGCAAATAGCCCGAACCCTACCGCAAAGTTCAAGACCGCACTGCCGATACCCCAAAAGCCGCCCCAAAAGGCCGAGCCACCAAATTCGCGCATGGTGCTAGAGAACAGCACGCCCGTGATCCAACTCACACTGCCCACACTGATTGCAACCACGCCCCAGACCAACGCGAGTATCCCACCGATAATGTACAGGATCGCAAGAACTACAATTCCGGCTGGCATCCGTCATTTCCTTTCTGGTTAGCTCCACTTGCTGCGGTGTTGGGCCTGTGCCTACCACAGGCCCATCATCACGGGTGTGGCACTCTTTTACGTTATGGCTGAACGCTGTGCATTATAGCAGAAATAGGCTCTGCCCGTATCAGCCGTATCAGCCGTATCAGCCCTAGCTGGCATCCCGTCATTCCCGTCATTCCCGTCATTCCCGTCATTCCCGTCATTCGCATCGTTCGCATCAGTGGGGGCTAGCCTAGCACTACGGCTGTCGTGGGGTCGCCGCCCGTCTGTGCAAACATGATGTGCGCGTGGTGCTGATGCTGCTGGCGCGTGGCTGGCTGGGGGGCGTGGCGGGCGAGCAGCGTGTGGAGGAGGGCGGCCTCGTAGGGCATACCCAGTTCGGTGGCGGTGTGCAAAGCCCAGTGCCACTGCTGCATGGCGAGCCTGTGCCAGCCGTGGAGCAGGAGGTAGTAGCCGAGATAGAGCCGCCAGCGCGGTTTGCCGATGGGGAAGTGGTAGGCATAGTGGGCGAGGGCCGTGCAGGCACGGCGGGCGGCGCGGCGGGTGCGCTCGCGGGCGGCACGGATGACCCGCTGCTGGATTGCCTGCTGCCACTGATACAAGGCAAGCTCGGCGCAGCCCGCATAGCCTTCGAGCAGGTAGTAGGCCAGTGGCGCACGCAGTTCGGCGAGCAGCGCGGAGCTGTGTTGCGCGGCGTGCTGGGCGGCGGCAAGATCGCCTAGCCGCAGGTAGGTCTGCGCGAGCAAGCCGTAGTTGCCGATGATGCTGGGTGACTCACTCGGATCAAGCAGCGTGTTCGTCTGTGTCAACAGGTGCTGGGCGTGCCCCAGATCGCCGCGCCGCAACGCCATCTGGCCTTGCCCGCCCCATGCCCACGCTTGCTGCACTCCGTCGCCGCGCTGGTGGCTCGCTTGGGATAGCACCACAAACATGGATTGGGCGCGGCGGAAGTCGCCCTGAAAAGCGTAACACTGGGCCAACAATAGCCACGCCTGCCCCCACTGGCGATCATCGCGGAGCTTGCTGCTCTGATCGAGGGCGGTGTGCAGGGCCGTCTGGGCAACGGCCCACGCCCCGCGCCCGGTTGCCGCCAAGCCCGCCATGCTTGCCACCGTTGCTTGGGTTGCGGCATCGCCCGTTTGGGTGGCAATGCGTTGGGCGCGGTGCATGGTGATGTGGGCAGGGCGGGTGAAGCCGAGAGCAGCTAAGGCAACCGCATGTGCTGCGCGGGCAAGGGCTAGCTCTGGCGATATGCCGATCTGCTCGGCTAGGGCAAGTGCGGCAAGATTGGCGGTGATCGCGTGGCGGCTACGCCCCGCGAAGAATGCCACCGTGCTAAGTTGGGCATACAGGCGGGCGGCTTCCGCATGCAGTGCAGGCTGTTGCTGCGGACGCAGGCTACAGCGCACGAGCAATGCCAATAGGTGCTTGGTGTGGGGCGGGGGATAGCCGGTGTGTTGGAGGGCCTGCTCCAACTGCTCGCGGCTCTGGGCGAGCTTGCCGCGTGCAAGATAAGCCTCAGCCAGCAGGCGTTGCCAGCGCACCAACTCAGCGGGTGGCGGGCGATCTGGCTCCGGTAGCAGGTGGTGCAGGTGGGCAAGTTCGGCGGCAGTGGGCGGCGGCGGCACACGCCCCACCAGTACCAGTGCGTGGAGCAGCAGGCGGCTTGCCTCGCGGTAGGCGTGGGTGTGGAGGGCATATTCGCCTGCCTGCACCAGATAGCCTAATGCTCGCGCTGGTTCTTCGGCGTGCAGCCAGTGGTGCGCCAATGTTGCCGCGTGGATATACTGCCCATCGGGGGGATGCTGCTCATGCCACGTTGCTACGGCTCGGTGCAGATCACGGCGTTGGGCATACAGCAAGGTGGCGTAGACCGCCTCGCGGATCAGGATATGCACAAACTCCCACTCGCTGCCGTCGCGGGTTAGCCGCCGGAAGATCTGCGCCTGCTCCAACTGGCGCAGGTAGTCCTGCATTTGGGTGGGGGTAATCGCCAGTGGGTAGATGGCGTGCAGAGTCGTACTGGCAAAGCGCACGCCAATCACGCTGGCCACCTTGACCGTGAGTTGCAGTGCGGGCGGCTGGCGATCAATGCGGCTGGCAATCACGCCCTGCACATTGGCGGGCAGGCGGATCAGGCTGGGCAGGTCGCCGTTGGCGGGCAGGCGGCAGTCGTTGGCGGTGCAGCGCAGGGTTCCCGCCTCGTACAGGCTGCGCGTAAGTTCGGCAATCAGGAACGGGTTGCCCCGCGCATGGTGCTGCACGAGTTCTAGCACCTCATCGGCGACATATGCAACGTCAAGTTGCACGGCGATCAACTGGCGTGCGGCTTCGTCCTCCAGCTCGGCGAGGAGGAGCCGCTGGGCCTGTGGCTGGCGCAGCAGTTGCTGATACTCGCGGGCGAGTGGCTCGGTGAGGGGTTGGGTCGAGACGATCAGCAGCAGCGGCGTGATCGTCTGGGTGGCGGCAAGGGCAAGGCTCCACGATGGCGAGTCGAGCCAGTGGGCATCCTCCAACACCAGTACCATTGGGAGGTGCGTGCTGGCAAGCTGTAACAGGCGCAACAGGATGCGGTGGGTCTGTTCAGCCCGCACCGTGGCGGGCATGTGGGCGGTGAGCGCGGTATCAGGCAGATCGAGGTGCAGGATGGTATTTAGCAGGGGGGCAAGCTCTAGCAGTTCAGGGGCAATCGCAAGGCTGTGCAAGACGTGCGCTTGCTGGGTTGCAAGATCATTGGGCAGCAGGTGCAGATGAAACAACTGCTGAAACACGCTCCGCCACGCATGGTAGGGCGTGTGGTGGGCTAGCGCATCGCCGGCCCCAAGCAGCGTGATTGTTGCGTATGCGCGGGCATGTTCGAGGAGATCATCCAGCAGGCGCGACTTGCCCATGCCCACTTCGCCTTCGAGGATCAGCACGGCACTGGTGCGCTTGTGCAGCAGGCAATCGAACAAGCCGGTGAGCAACGCCTGTTCTGCGGCACGCCCAATCAAAGGCGGCGGCGTGCCGAGCGGGGGTTGGGTGCCCAAAGGCCGAAAGATTGCCACTGGCGCACCTTTGCCTTTGATCGGCACAGGCGGCAGCCGCGCAAAGTTCAGCTGGGCACGGGCGGCTTGGTAGGTGGCTGCATCGCACAGCACGGCGGGCAGATCCGGCGTGGCTGGGTCAGGTTCAAGCTGTTGGGCGTGCTGCATCAGGCGCGAGGCAAGATTGATCACATCGCCGATCAGGGCATAGTCACGGCGGCGGTGGTTGCCGCGTGAGCCGCAAAAGACCAAGCCCGTCGCTAGGCCCGCCACACTGCCGTAGCCCAATTGCTGCACCCGCTGCACCATCGCCTGTGCTGCTTGCACCGCCAGCACTGCTTCGTGCCGATGGGTGAGGGGCGGCAAGCCGAGTGCGGCAACCAACACCGTGCCTTTGTCATCCACAATGAATTGATTGACACTACCTTCATATTGGTAGAGCACAATTTGCAAGGCCCGCATCACGCTATGCACCTGTTGCAGGGCATCCGGCGCGGTGTAGTTCAGCCCTTGCACGTCGAGAAAGATCACCGTGAGGTAGCGCAGCTCTGCCAGCCACTCCGTCTGGCCGGCCTGCATGCGGCTGAGGACTGCGCCGGGAATGTGGCCCCGGATCAGGGGCAAGGTGGCTGGTTCGGGCAGGGGCGGAGCGGGTGCAGGCAGGCGCGGAGCCCTGAGCTGATGGAGGCAGTACGTGCGGTTGCGGGTGGTGGGCACACCGTGCGCTACCTGCCCCAACGTGTGCCACGCCGCCGCCGATAGCAACACCTCGCCGGTGTGGGCCTGCCCAATCGCATCGCTGGCTTGCTGGACTGCATCGCCCGCCACGAGCAACTCCCACCGCCCCAAAACCCCACCGACTGAGAGGACCAGCACCTCGCCCACGCCGATGCACACCCGCAGCGTCAGGTGCGTATCGGCGATGGGGTATGCTGCGGTAAGCTGGGCCAGCTCGTGCTGGAGCGCAAGCGCGGCGTGAGCGGCTTGGGCAAGCAGCACCGGCAGATCGGGCGGCGGCGTGTATTCGTGAGCATCCCACAGCGCGATCAGCCCATCGCCCGTAAATTCGACAATATCACCGCCGTGCGCTAGGAGCGTATCTATCATGCTGCCGAAGTAGCGATTCAGCAAGCGCGAGAGCTGCTCTACCCCGTCAGGTTGGCGGTGCGACAGAACCTCGCTCAGGTGCGTGAAGCCAGACAGATCGGCAATCAGGATCGGGGCGTGCAGGCGGCGGGCGGTGGGGGTATGCAACAGGCGCGGCTCATCCTGATACCAGCGCACAAGAATACGCGGCACGTAGCTGGCGACAGTTTCGAGTAACATTGGTGGTGGCGGTGCGCTAGGCATAGGTGTGTGTGCGGGGCTAGGCGGCGCGTGCTCGGTGGCAGACAGACCACCGTTTTAGCTGTGTATTCTGCGTCGCCTGCGGGTCCTGCGTGGGCTGCCTTTGCTACATCCTAGAAGCCGACCTCGATCAATGTGCGGGCGGTGCGATCTTGTGGGAAGCCGACCCCATCCTGAATCAAGCCGACGTAGAAGTACATGCGGGTTTCCGGCTGCACAACCTGCACATGCCCCACCACCGCAACTTCCTCGCCGGGCATGAGCCAATCTTCCGTGTAGGGGATGCGCCACTGTTCCGGCGGACGTTCGGACAGGGCCCAGCGGAACGGGTAGCGACGTGCGCCACCGCCCGAATTTGCGTCCCAATCCATGCCCACGCGCCAGAAGCCGCCCGCTTGGGCGGTGTAACGCCCAGCGGCAATCGTCGAGTAGACCTCATCGGTGGTGTAGGTAAAGCCACTCGGAGGCCCGTAGGTGCGGATCGGCACATCGCCTGTGTTGCGGATCCGCATCTCGACGGTGAGCGTGCCGCCGAGCATCAGCCGTTCGGGGGCGATGCGGGCCGAGATAATCGTGGCTTCTGGTTGACCAACATTGATCAGGCGGATTGTGCCTTCGCGCTGCACAAGGTTGCCGAAGCGATCTTCGGCTTGCACGGTGTAGGTGTAGACCCCATCGGGCAGCATCGCCCCATCGGGGCGTTTGCCGTTCCACACATGCCGCCGCTCCTCTGGGCTGGCTAGCTCGCGGGTGACAAATGGCAGCACCTGCCCGTCGGGGGTGGTGATGGCAATATCTACGGTGGCGGTGACGGGTAGGCGATAGGTAATCTCCGTTACATCGTCAATTGCATCGGCGTTGGGCGAGATGGTTTCTGGGAATGCGAGCAGATTCTCAATGGCGGGCAGGGGCGGCGTATCACTCCGCACCGCAATGACGGTGCGGGCCTCGCTGGTGCTGCCATCGGTTGCGCGGGCCACCACCACCACCGTATAGTCGCCATCGGGCAAGAGGCGGCGCAGCAAGCCGGCGTTATCCGCCGGATCAACGGGCACGGTTCCATCAAAGCGCAAGGTGTAGGGGGCCTCGTCGGGGCTGCGCGGCACAGCGCGGCGCAAATCGTAGCGTTGCCCGGCGGCGGATTCGAGGTACATATCCAGCACCGCCTCGCGCCCGATGCGGTAGCTGATGATCGTGGTTTCACCTGCGCCCGTCGGCTGGAGCAGGGGCGGGTCGGCTTGGATGTCACTCAGGAGCGGGCGGTTCACGCCACACCCGCCGAGCAGGATGCCTGCCAGCACTGTCAGCAGCAGGGCAACAATCCTGACTGACCTAGCCGAACCGCTTGACTTACCTGTCTCACTCCCCCCCCAGAGCGCGGCAAAGCGGGGGGGCGGCAATCTATTGGTCACTTGCATCGTGTCTTCATCTCACTGTACAGCACGGCATAGCCCGTAGCCACACCAGCATTCGCTTCTTATCGTAGCAGTTTCTGGGGAGATTTACAAATCAGGGGGAGGCTGGCGGGAGGATGCCGTGCGGAGCGTGGCGTAAGCCGCCGCCGCCGTTGGGACTCAACCGCGAGCAAACGCAGCTCGCTCACCTTAGCGGGTCAGGCTGGGCGCAAGCAGCTCGGATGTATCATCGTGGCGGTGTGGCTCTGGTGCGGTGGGTGCTTCAGGGTGCGGCTTCGCGGGGGCGGCGGGCGATGTGGGTGTGGTAATGCGCGGGGGCACCGTTGTCTGCACATCACGTAACTCGCGCAGGTGCGTGAGCGAATCAAGCGCGGCATCGTGGACATGCTCATTATCGTCTTGCAATGCCTGCGCTAGCGCACCGATGACCGGTGCGGCGGTGGCATTCACGCCCATCGTACCGAGCGCGTGGGCGGCGGCTTCGCGGGCATACGAATCGGGATCGTGGAGCAGCTGCACTAAACCCTCAACCATGCTGGTTGTTCCCGCCAACTCGCCGAGATGGGAGAGCAGCATGGCCGTCGCTGTTCGCACGAAGCGATCCTGATCACGGAGCCGCGCCGATAGCACCTCTAGAATGACGGGGGTGTGGATCCGATCTTTGAGTGCGCCGACAGCGCGGGCGGCGGCGTTGCGCGATTCGAGATCATTATCATAGAGGGCAATCTGGATTAAGCGATTGACCATATTCTCAGATGGACTCCACGCATACTCGCCGAGCCGCCGCGCTGCTTGGGCCCGCACTGCCGCCGAGCTATCGCTCAAGCCGACGTAGATCAGGATCAACTCTTCTTGGGTATACGTGCCTTTGCGCTGGCGCATCTCCTGAAAAATGCCGTAAAATGATTTGAGTGAGTCATTCAGGCGGCGGTGCAACTCCAGAAACTCAGTCGGTGAGAGATCAATGATCTCATTGCGGAGCGCATCAATGAACCAATCCGAGTCCAGCCCGTGCAGGCGTTGGCGGGCTAGCTGCACCGTATCCACGCCCACGAGCAATTGCTCGATAGCCGAACGCCACTGCGTACTGTGGCGCAGTTCGTATTCGAGCAGATGCGTCAACTGGTAGCGCATAGACGGCGCACGGCGCACAACGGCATTCATCTCCGGGATAGCCGAGATGCTCGCTAACGTTTGGATAGCGGTGATTGGCTCTTCCTCGAAGGCATTCAGGAATGGCTCTAGCGTGACACTTGCGAGGTAGGTGAGCAACATAACAGGCCCACTACTAATTACGATCTCTTGGCGCGGGTTGCGGGCAAACCCATCGAGTTTGCGCCCGACCTGCATGCGCCATGTTGAACGGTCAAACATACGAGCCTCACATCCTGATATGATTGCATTTGGGCTATATTGAAGCAACAATAAACCAGTATTCTACAACTTGGATTGTATTATACCACGTAGCATGGTGAAATGATGACGCTAAGATTACAATGTACCAACAGAAACGAAATAGGTGCGAGCCATTGCACGCGAACGAGTACTATTCTGAACCTCCGTAGTTTGTAGATGAGCCGCGAGGAGTATATGCCAGATATAGCCGAAGAAACTGCCTCATCTGTTCCCCCGAAGCGCATCCGGCGACAAGTGATCGGGCGACGGCTGGGCTTGCACCCCTACTACCAGATCGCCCCGCCTGCGGCAGATACGCTGATCTTGACCGCACAAACGGGCGATAATCGGCGGGTGGGGCGGCGGTATATGCTCGGTGGGGCGGCATTGGCACTGGTCACACCAGCCGTGATTATTGCCTTCTTTAGCACGGGCGGGCAGAGCTTCGAGGCTGCGTGCTTCGGCAGTGCCTTGAGCTGGCCCTGCGCCACGATTGGGCTGCTTGGTGTGGTCAGTGGGCGGGCCGTTGCCACTACCACCAATACCATCACGTTTGATCCGCACGCCCGCACCATCCGTTACACGCAGCAGAATCAGGTGCATCGCCTGCGCTCACAGACGCTTCAGTATGGGCAGGTGGCGCAGCTGCGCCTGAAGCCGCGCCCGGTGCAGGTGGGCAATCTGCTCAAGCGCACCTACACGCTCACGGTGCTGGAGATGGTGACGGATGAGGAGTATGTGTGGATTGTAGACAGTGCCCGCGATCCAGCTGAACTCGCACCGCTCGCGGCGGCAGTAGCGCAGATCCTCGATATGTCGCTCCAGCCCCCCGAAACGGCCACCGCGTAGCCCGGCAGGGCGGGCGGTGGTGTGCCCCTGCCGGCTGCATTCTGGATTACGCCCATTCCAGCAATGCCACACATTCGATGTGGGGCGTGTGCGGGAACATATCTATTGGCTGCACCTCGATCAGGCGATAGCCACCCTCCAGCAAGATCGCCAAATCCCGGGCCAGCACGCCCGGATGACAGGCGACGTAGACAATCCGGTGCGGCTTGCGTTCGAGCAGGGCGGCAAGCACCCGCGCATCGCAGCCACGGCGGGGCGGATCGAGGATCGCCGCATCGAGGGCGGGGCGCAGGGTAGGCAGGACTGCTTCAACCGCTCCGGTGGAGAAGCGAACATTGGTGATCCCATTGATGGCGGCATTCTCTTGCCCATCCTGCACTGCCTGCGCGTCCTGCTCAATTGCGAGCACCTGCCGTACATGGCGGGCCAACGGCAACGCGAACGCGCCAACGCCGCAGTAGGCATCGAGGAGGGTCATGCCTGCGTGCGGCTTGAGCATGCGCTGGATCACGCCGAGCAGCACCTCTGCCTGTGCCGTGTTGGTCTGGAAGAAGCTGAAGGGCGAGAGGGTAAAGGTGATCCCGCCTAGCTCCTCGTGCAGTGTTACTGGCTCATCCGGCGCAAGGGCAACCCCCGCTAGCGCAGGCACAAAGCCCTGCCAGCGCACAGCAAACCGCCGATGCACACGGGCGGGGCGGGGCAGATCAAGCAGGGCGGCCACCACGTAGCCGCCTACGGCACTGCCGCGCAATAGCACGCTGCTCGGCAGTGGCTCGGCTTGCTCTAGCACATCCTCAATGGCAATCCGCATGCCGTGTAGGGCGGCATTCATAGCGGGCAGGAGCGTGGGATCGGCGGGTAGATCACGCACCTGCTGCGTGCCCGCTGCATAGTAGCCAATCTGCAATGTATCGGGGTGATTGCCTGCAAGGTGTAGGCGGGCAGTGTTGCGGTAGTGCCAGATCGGGGTGGCGGGTAGCATGGGGGCGATGGGTGGCTCGGCAAGGCGGGCGAGCTTCTGCACCTGTTCACGCAGGATCGTCTGCTTGAACTGGAGTTGGGCTGGGTAGGCGATGTGCTGCCAAAGCAGATGATCGGCCTGCGGCAGGCGCGGCTCAACCCGCTCTGGTGCAGGCTCGTAGACCTCTAGCACATGCCCGCGCATATAGGCGGCTGCTTCCTGCGTGATCTGCGCCAGTACCCGTTCGTGGGGGAGGGCCCCGGCGACAAACACCACTTTGCCCGCGCTACGGGCAACGCCTGTGCCGCCCTGTGCCATACCGGTGATCGTTAGTTCCAATGTTGTTGGCACGGTTGTACCTCCTGTCTGCTTCTGCCAATCCTTGATACGTGATCCCGCGCACGTTACGCAGTTACGCAAATGGCAATGGATCGGCACTGAACTGGTCATGCACTTCCTGTAGCTGAATGTCGCGGTAGCGGGCATAGTAGCTGCGCGTGACTTCGACGCTCCGGTGGCGTAGAATCTGCGAGACCTCCGCGAGGTCTACTCCTTCGTTGAGGAGGTGGTAGCCGACGAAGTGGCGGAAGGTGTGCGGTGACGTTTGGCGCAACAGATCGGCTTCGTCGTGCTTGCCCTCGATTATCATCCGCTGCGCCACCATTTCGGCGGCCTCGCGCACGATGCGCCAGCCGCTTGAACGGCTGAGGCGTGCGCCCGCCGTGCGCCGATCATACGCCTCAAAGAGGGGCGATGCGGCGGGCGGGTACTCGCGGGCTTCGAGGTAGGCGGCGAGGGCTTGCTCGGCACTACGGCGCACGAAGATCACGCCTTGCCGCCGCCCCTTGGAGTAGACCGGCGCACGGCTGAGGATGTGCCGATCCCGACATACGTCGCCGATATTCAAGCCTAGTGCCTCTGAGATCCGGGCCGCCGATGAGAACAGGAGATGGAGCAGGGCGGCATTGCGGAGCCGGATCAGGCGCAGGCGAGCGGTGCGGTCTCCATCGAGAGGCGGGCGGTCAAAGTAGGCAACCACCCGCCGCAGGTCGGGCGGGGTCGGGGCGACTGGTTCGGGTAGGCGCGGGAGGATGCGGGCTAGCTCGGCGCGGGCGACGCTGGTGGTGAAGGTGAGTGCGCCGTAGCTTTCGATCAGCGTGAGGAAGCCGAGTAGGGGGCGGGTATAGCTGTGGATCGAACGTGCGGCCAGTGGGGTTGTGGGGGTGGTCTGGGCGGCTGCACGGTGCGATAGGTTGTAGCTGCGCGAACGCAACATGCGGACATACAGCAGCAGGTCATCAAGGGTGAGGGTGGCCACGGTGGGCCGCGCTTGGCGTGCAAGCCAGCGCAGGAAGAGTTCGAGCGCAGTGTGGTAGCTGTTGATCGTTTGGCGCGAGTGGTGGCGTTGGTCTTCTTGGCGGGCGGCATCGTGCTGATCGGAGGCAAATTCGAGATCCAGCGCATCCAGCCCGGCGGTCTCTAGGCGCGCCAACCAGATCTGCCCAGCTAGCCCCAGTGGCATCTCCGGCGTGATTGGTTGCTGCGCGAGCTGCACCAGTGCCGCCAGCGTGGGGGGATGGAGCGCGGGGATGGCATACTCGGCGGTCATGCCTGTTCCACTCCGAGAAACTGGCGCAGATCGCGCACCAGAGGCTCTAGCTGGGGATACTCCGGCTGGTTATCTTTGTAGCTGTGGGTGATGCGTTGCACGCTGCCGGATGGGAACAGCACTGTCACCCACGAGCGGCGGTGCTCGTGATCGCGCAGGATGCGGTAATCAGAGGTGCGTTCGATGCGTACCGCGCACGGCGTTTCCGGCATCACCTGCCGCCCCATAATGCGCTGCTTGATCATGAGGAGTTCGCCTTCCGAGCGGTCAAATTCCCATCGCCGCACCTGTAGCGCAATCTGGGTATTGCCGATAGCAATCAGTACTGCACCAGCCACCACGTTGAGGAATTCATGTTCCACCTGCTGATTCTGGCGCAGCGCCAAAGTCCGCCCCTGCGGGTTTTCGAGATAGCGGGCGATGCGCGTTGCAAGCACTTGCACCTTGCCAAATTCGGCACTGTAAAAATAGGGCACGAGTACCTCGCCCTGATCGGCAACTAAGACAATCTGATCGCGGCGCACCTGAAACCGCCCCGTGCCGATGGTGGTGGCTTCGGTGACATACACCGCCAGCACATTGGTGAGTTCAGTCGTATATACGCCAGATAGGCGATGCTCCTGCATAATGCACGTCACCGAACGATTGGCAACCGGGTTACACGTCAGGGTGGTGTATTCGATGATGTAGCTGATCGAGCCTAAGGCAACAATGCCTAACACGATCAGCAAGCCCCCTAGCACGATGTCGTTGCGGAGGGTGCTGTTGCGGACAATAAAAGCCGTTTCGGTTTGTTCAAACAGTTTCATTGGGTATGCCTACTGGATTAGAACTCTTTTTTGACATGATACCAGATTCTTGGGATAGGGTGTGCAGGGGGAGGGGGATGGGCTGGAAGCTAAGCCCGCACAGCCCGTTGCGTTGTTTTCTCTGTGGAACTGTTTGAGTATCCTCCTACTTGCCTGCTGGTACTAGGTGTGCTATAATTTGTATCAAACAGACGGTCAGGCATCACCCGTCCACTAGCCTCCGCGCCTACCCACTCCAATGCAGTGCTGGCGGGCACGAGGGCCGGACAGGACATCGGGCAGCCAATGCTTGCCCATTTGGATTGAATCTTTTGTTGCCCTGCTGAAAGACGAAACAGTGAAACAGATCCAGATTGTTCTGGTAAGGTAGTCAAGCAACGCAGGCTTTCATATGGGGTGTGGCGCAGTTTGTCGGGTTCTCTGCGCCACACCCCCCTTTTATTGTGCGCGTGCTTGGGGCACTTCCTGCGCTACGGGGGGAGTGCCATTGGTGCTAGGTGGGGCAGGTGGGGCAGGTAGGCCATTTGGCTCGCTTGCGCTGTGCGGGCCGTTTGGTGGGGGTAGCCCCTGCGGTCTGTGCCCATTGCGGCTGGCCCGCATAGCCTCTAGCTCGGCGAGGGTGCCCAGCGTGATCTGCCGAGCGGCGGGCGCAATCCGTTTGACCAAGCCCGATAGCACCCGCCCGGGGCCAATCTCCACAAACGTCTGGATGCCGCGTGCGGCCATGCCATGCACACTGGCTGTCCAGCGCACAGGTGCATCAATCTGGGCTTCCAATTCGCTTCGCACCTCGCTTGCCCGCTGCACCGGCTCGGCATTGACATTGCCAATCAAGGGGATCCGCAGATCGTTGAGCGGGGCGGCATGCAGAATCTGGCGCATCTTCTGGGCGGCGGCAGCCATCAGGGGCGAATGGAAGGCGGCACTCACCCGCAGCGGAAAGACCCGCCGCGCCCCGTGCTGGCGGGCCAGTACACTGGCCTGCTCCACCGCGTGCGCCGCCCCGCTAATCACCAGTTGATCGGGCGTGTTGTAGTTGGCAATCACCACCATGGCCCCTAGCTCGGCTTGGACTTGGCGGCAGACGTTATCGAGCGTTAGCTCATCCAGCCCAATCACCGCTGCCATCGTGCCTTCGTGGGCTGCCGCCATTAGCTCGCCCCGCCGCCGCACAAGCCGCAAGGCGGTTTCCAGATCGAGGCTGCCGCCCGCGACCAGCGCGGAATACTCACCGAGACTGTGCCCCGCCACCGCGTGGGGCACCAATAGATCCGGCAACACTTCCACATCGGCGTGGGTATGCAGCACCCGCAACGTTGCAATGCTTGTTGTAAGGAGCGCGGGCTGGGCATTCTCAGTTGCCATCAGCTCCGCTTCGGGGCCTTCGAAACACAGCCGCGTTAAGTCAAAGCCGAGAACGTGATCGGCAAAATCAAACACTTCGCGGGCGGCTGGTTGGTGGTCATACAGATCCCGCCCCATGCCCACATACTGCGAACCTTGACCGGGGAAGATCCACGCCGTCGTCATGCTTGCTCTCCTCTATTCAGCATATTCCGGAGCCATTGTCGGGGGCTTGCTTAGGGCACGAGGGTTGTTGGTATCCCCCAGCGCACCACTGCCGATGCCCACGTAAAGCCGCCACCGAACGCACTCAGCAACACCCGACTACCGGCATTGAGCCAGCCTGCTGCTGCTGCTTCGCAGAGCGCGAGCGGAACCGAGGCGGCGGAGGTGTTGCCGTAGCGTTCGAGATTCACAAAAATCCGTTCGCGGGGCACCATCAGGCGGTTGGCAAGCGCATCAATAATACGGATATTCGCTTGATGTGGGATCATGACATCAATTGCATCAATCGTCAAGCCGGCTGCGGCAACCGCTTCGAGCGAGGAGGTGGTCATATCACGCACGGCATGGCGGTAGACTTCGCCGCCGTTCATGGTGAAGAAGTGGCCCCCCGCGTCGAGCAGTTCGGGGGTGAGCGGCTGGCGTGTGCCGCCTGCGGCAATCGCCATGTGCTGTTCGTGTTGCCCCGCCGAGCGCAGCACTGCGCTCAGCAGGCCCAGTGGCTCTGGCGTAGCCTGCAACACCACCGCACCGGCTCCATCGCCAAACAAGACGCATGTTGCGCGGTCGTGCCAATTGAGGATGTGGCTGAACAGATCGGCGGCGATGACCAGCACCGTGCGGTGTGCGCCACTCTGGATCATGCGGGTGCCAACGGTCAAGCCATAGACGAAACCACTGCATGCCGCTACCAAATCGAACGCGCCCGCGTGGGGCAAATTCAGATTGGCTTGGACCGTACACGCGGTGGCGGGGAAGAGCCGATCTGGGGTGCAGGTGGCGAGGATCACCAACTCGATTTGGGCTGGCTCAATGCCTGCCCGCGCTATCGCCTGCTGTGCGGCGGCGGTAGCCAACACAGAGGTATACTCATCGGGGGCGGCCAGCCGCCGCTGCCCAATGCCTGTGCGTGAGCGGATCCACTCATCAGAGGTGTCTACCAGCGTGGTCAGTTCAGCATTGGCGACCACTCGCGCTGGCACGGCCATGCCCCATCCGGTAATTGCTGCATAGTGCTGCATGCGCGTTTGTATGTGCCACTCTCATCAAAAACCCCTCTCGCAAGGTGCTGAAGGTGCAGCCGCGAGAGGGGCATGCGTATCACGCCATACCCAATGAGGAAGCAATGCCCTAGTCGTTGTCTTGCGAACGTACAACTAGCACTTGCCGCCCGCGATAGTAGCCACATACTTTGCACACCCGATGCGGCTGCATCATACTGCCACAGTTGGAACACGTCACCAGATGCGGTGCTTTGAGCACCTGATGGCGCCGGCGATTGCCGCGCTGGTGGCGCGACACTTTATGTTTGGGTAGTGCCCCCATAGTCGTCTCCTTACTTGTTCACAGTCTATTTGTCTATTCGCTTCCAGTCACGCCTGATCACGCTGCGTCACGTCCTCAATTCTGCTCCGGTGCAGCTGGGCGGTGGATCAATTCGCGCAATACTGCCAGCCGTGCATCGCCCACTTCAGCAACATCGGCGGGATCTTCGGCATCATCGCCCACGCTATAGCTGACGGGCTGATGCCGATATGCCGGACTGACCGGCTTGATCGGCAATTCGAGCAGCGTGTACTCGCGGATCACCTCGCCCACGTCAGCCATATGGAAGCCGTCGAGCCGGAAATCCTCAGCATCGGCAAGCTGCGGCACAGCCCCGCCAGTGAAAATATCCACCACCGAGTGCATCTCCTCGCGCACATCAATAGCGATCACTTCATCGAAGGGTTCAAGCGAACGCACACACGTCAGCGCGACGGTGCCCTGTGATCTGATCCACGCATACACGCCCGAAGCGGTGCGCGTAAATTGCACCGAGCCGCTGATCTCGCGCAGGTGGAGCTGCCCATCGAGGGCGAGCTGCGGCTCCTCGAAGGTGTAGGTGCGTTTCGCGCCGATTGGCTCGCGGAGCAATTGGGCCACATTGAATTTTAGGGTTGTCATATGGTGGGCCTTGCTGCATTACAAACGATGGCTATTGCCCGACATGGTTCAGCGACTCAAGCCCATTCCGCACACTCGTCAGCAGCTTCACCAGTTGGTCATCCAAATCTTCCAGCACCTCACGCGCATACACATCAGCTCCATTGCGGATCGTGATCGCTTCCTGCTCGGCTTGCACCAGCATGCGTTCGCGCTCGGCTTGCACCGCATCCAACAAGCCCTGTTCAGTCAGCACTTGCTGAACCCGTGCTTGGGCTTCATCCAGCATGCGTTCCTGCTCTTGCACCACGCGCCGCGCCTGCTTAATCTCATCCGGCACGGCAACCCGCATCTTGTCAACAATATCGAGAATCTTGTCTTCGTTCACCAGCACCATGCCAAATGGCAACCGCCGCCCGTCCGCCAGTACATCTTCGAGTTCGTCAATCAGTTCATCGAGGCTGCTGTCACTCACTATCGCACCTCTGCTGGCTTCCTACTCAGCGTGTCCAAATTTGCGCCGCAGTGCCCGGACGACATGCGCCGGAACCATCGTGCCCACTTCGCCGCCAAGCGTCGCCACTTCGCGCACGATGCTGGAACTGACGAATGAGTATTGCGGACTTGCCATCAAAATAACTTGCTCAATTTCTGGATCGAGGGCTTGGTTCACATGGGCGATCTGCTTTTCGTGGCCAAAATCAATCACATCACGCAAGCCGCGCACAATCACCCGGGCCCCAATCGTCTGGGCATACTCCACAGTCAGGATCGAATACGCCCGCACCGTAATTGTCGGGTAGGCTTGCACCGCTTCGCGCATTAGGGCAACGCGCTCTTCCGTCGAGAACAGCAGCTTCTTATTGGGGCGATCAAAAACGGCGACCACCACTTGGTCAAAAATACGCGCCGCCCGCACTGCCGTATCAAGATGTCCATAGGTAACCGGATCAAAGCTCCCCGGATAGAGTGCGATCATCTACCAATCCTTCTATCTGCTCACCGTGTGCGGGTTGATAGATCGAGAAACACGAATCTCCAAGCCGCCGAAACTTGCATCGTTGCCAGTGCAGATAGCTGTCTGCGAGTGTTACACGGGGCGAGTGCCCCACCACCAGCAGCCCATCGGGGGTGCTGATGGTGCGCCCGATGACCTGCTCAATCGTGCGCTCGATGGCTGGATCGGCATACGGCGGATCCATAACAATCAATGTGTACTGTACATCTGGCGCAGCAACGCGCACAAATCGTTCAACCGGCATGCAATGCACCTGTGCCCGCTCGATCAGGTGCGTATGCTCCAAATTCTCGCGGATGATGCGGCACACGTTGGCATTCTGCTCAACGAAATCGGCAAAGGTTGCGCCCCGCGAGAGGCATTCGATGCCGAGCGAACCGGTGCCCGCATACAGATCCAACACACGCCCGTGCAAGGCATCGTAGCCTTCTAGCACTGAGAAGAGCGATTCCTTCACTCGATCTAGCATGGGGCGGGTGCCCATCCCGCGCGGGCTTTTAAGCGGTGCCCTTTTGCTGTTCCGGTGATAACGCGCATGTGCGTACAACAACTTCCCGCGCATTGTAGCACGGCTTGGGGCAATCTTCAAATTGCCGGGTCTACCGGGTCTACCGCTTGGTGTACTGAGGCCGCTTGCGGGCCCGCTTCAAGCCCACCTTCTTGCGTTCTTTCGCCCGCGGATCGCGGGTGAGCATCCCAGCCTGCTTCAGCATTGGGCGATACTCTTGGTTGAAATCGAGCAATGCTCGAGCCACCCCATGCCGCACGGCAATCGATTGGCTGACTGTGCCGCCGCCGCGCACCTTGACCATCACGTTGAAGCTGCCCACCGTGCCAGTCAGCTCGAGCGGGTGGCGAATGGCGTGCTGCACCACATCGCGGCTGTTGAAGTAATCCTCTGGGGCTTTGTCGTTGACGACATACTCGCCCGTGCCGGGAAACAGGCGCACCCGTGCGACCGATGTTTTCCGCCGCCCCGTGCCTTGATAATAGCGTTTCTCTGTTGTCATAGCTGTCTTTCTCTCCTCCATCGGCGCGGGCTACCCGCGCACACGCGGCTCATACACGCGGGGCTGCTGGGCAATATGCGGATGATCGGGCCCGGCGTAGATGCGGAGCTTGGAAAGCTGGCTGCGCCCAAGCCGCCCTTTGGGCAGCATGCCCTTGACGGCAAGCCGCAGGATGCGATCCGGGTGCTTGGCGCGCATCATCTTGTAGGGGATCTCACGCAAGCCACCGGGGTAGCCGGAGTGCCGATAATACATCTTCTGCTCTTCTTTGCGCCCAGTCACGCGGATCTTCTCTGCATTGACTACCACCACAAAATCGCCGCCATCCATCGAGGGCGTAAACGTCGGCTTGTGTTTGCCGCGCAGCAAGGTTGCGATCTGGGTTGCCAGCCGCCCTAGCACCAAGCCACTGGCATCTACCACATACCAGTCGCGCTGCACTTCTGATGCTTTCTGTGAATATGTCTTCATATCTATCCTCTACTGTCTGGTTTCGCCCAGTTTCGCCCCTACCACATCGGGCAGGGTCACGTGGGTGTAGCCCACTGCCATTAAGGTCAAGCCGTGTGCCGCCGCCGTGGGTCCGGCCTGTTGCCGATCACGGCTCTGGAACACCTGCCCAAATCCGCTGAGCGTGAGGTGCCGCCGCCCCACCAACAGCACCGTGCCCACAATATTTCGCACCATATGCCGCAGGAAGCCATTGGCAACAAGATCCACCGCGAACAAGTCGCGCCCGTACCATGTGACCCACTGGCTGGTTGCCCGCCAGCAGTGGCGCGTGGTGCTACCCGTGTAGCCGTGCAACGCCGCAAATGCCGCGAAGTCGTGTTCGCCCTCGAGCATCTGCAACGCCGCCTGCATTGCCGCTACGTCGAGCGTTGCCGGATGGTGTAGCACGTAGTGGCGCAGCTGCGGCAGCGGCACGCGAGCCGGGTCAATCAGATAGCGATAGGATCGCCACCGCGCACTGAAGCGGGCGTGAAAATCCGGCTCCGCATCCCATCCTTCCAGCACCACCAGATCATCTGGCAAGAGCGCATTCAGCGCACGTTGGATCGTCGCTGCCGGGTGGCTTGTGACGGTCTCAATATGGGCAACTTGCCCCTGTGCATGCACCCCTGCGTCGGTGCGCCCCGCAAAGACTGCCCGCACACGTTCTTGCGCGAGCCGCGTCCACGCCGATTCTAGCTCGGCCTGCACGGTGCGCCCAGTGCGCTGCCACTGCGATCCGGCAAAGCGGGTTCCATCGTAGGCAAGGCGCAGCGCAACTTTTCGCATCGTTGCTTCCTACGTCCATTGGATCATTGGCTCAGAGCAGTTCGATCTGGGCCATCTCCGCTGCGTCGCCTAGGCGGGGGCCTAGCTTGGTGATACGGGTATACCCGCCCGCACGGGTGGCATACTCCGTTGGGGCAAAGGTGAATACCTTCCGCATAGCCTCTTTGCTGTCCAGCTTCGAGAGGACCATGCGCCGATTGTGGGGCGTATCGGCGCGGGCAAGGTTCAGCACGCGCTCAATTTCTGGCTGCACCGCTTTGGCTTTGGGCAGGGTCGTCTTGATCTTGCGATGTTCGATCAAGGCGATCATCAGATTGCGGAGCAACGCCTTGCGATGCTCATACGAACGCCCTAGTTTATGTTTCGATTTTTGGTGTCGCATGTCGTTGGTTCCTCAGGCAACACAACACCATCCCACAGCCCCGCGTGCCCGACGTGCAGGCGCATCAGCCCTGCCGGATGGTGTTGCCCATACCTCTAGTCTTAGCGATCCTCGCTGCTTTCCTCATCGGCTGCACTCCCCGCACTGGGCAATGCATGGGGCATGTAGCCGCCGTTCCCATTTGCGGTAGGCAGATACCCACGTTCGACCAAACGGTCACGAATCTCTTCCATAGATTTCTGCCCCAGATTGCGTACCGACAGGAGGGCTTTCTCATCCATCTGCAACACCTGCCCGACTTTGGTAATATCCGCCCGCTTGAGGCAGTTGTAGGTGCGGGTCGAGAGATCAAGGTCTTCAATCGGCGTATCGTAAATATCGGGCGGGATTGTCAGCCCGACGGGTGCGCTCGGTGCTTCCAGATCGTGGGCCAAGCGGTTGAACTCGGCCACCGATTGGTAATATTGCACCAGCACCTGTGCGGCGTGGCTCAGGGCATCGCCCGGCTTCACCGTGCCATCGGTCCAGATCTCAAGCAGCAGGCGGTCATAGTCCGTTGCCTGCCCAATGCGCGTATTCTCGACGATGTAGTTGACTTTCGGGATTGGCGTGAAGATCGCATCTACCGGAATCTCGCCAATCGGCAAGGTATCGCGGTTGTCCGCACTGAGGTAGCCGCGCCCGCGCTCCACCGTCAATTCAATATCAATCCGGGCCGTATCACTGTCAAGCGTGCAGATGTAGTGATCGGGATTGGCTAGCTCAACGTTGCTGGGCAGATCCACATCGCCGGCTCGCACGATGCCGGTGCCCTGCTTGGATAGCACCACCTTGACGGGCCGCTCCGCATATGAACGCATCCGGATGCCTTTCACATTCAGCACCACTTCGGTAATATCTTCGCGCAGCCCTTCAATTGTGGCAAATTCGTGAAAGACCCCATCTATTTTGATTTTGGTGACAGCCGAGCCGGGAATAGATGAGAGCAGCACCCGGCGCAGCGCATTGCCAAGCGTGTGACCATAGCCCGGATCGAGCGGTTCAATTTTAAAGCGACCATAGTTTTCAGCCGCCTGCACAACTTCGATTTTTGGCATGGCGATGTCAAGCACAGGATCGCCTCCTTTACTGAGCTGTACCAGAAACCCAACTCGCGCGTGATGCGCGGAGCCGTGCCGCCGCATATGCCTTCTGGCGCAACTCGTGATGAGATTAGCGGCTGTAGTATTCCACAATCAACTGTTCGTTAATCCCTTGTTCCGCATCCTCACGGCGCGGCAGGGCCAAGATCTCACCCGTCATTTGGGCTGCATTCAGGCGCAACCATTCCGGCGGGCGATAGCGGCTCAGATCGTTGCCGTCGGCCAAGTTCTTGAAATACGTGCGCTCGCGGCTCTGCGGGCGCACCGTAATCACATCGCCGATCCGCACCGAGAAGGACGGAATATTCGTCTTGCGCCCATTCACAACGATGTGCCCGTGCGTTACAATCTGGCGTGCTTGCGCCCGGGTTGTCGCAAAGCCAAGCCGATAGATAACATTATCCAGCCGCCGCTCTAGCAGGCTCAGCAGGTTCTCGCCGGTTACGCCATCCATGCGTGAAGCCCGCTCGAACACGCGCCGAAACTGCTGCTCGAGCAGGCCATACATGTAGCGGGCTTTCTGCTTTTCGAGGAGCTGCTGTCCATAGTCAGACACTTGCCGCCGCCGCGCATTCGGCCCATGCTGGCCCGGCGGGAAGGGGCGGCGATTGTAGATGCGCTGACCTTTCTCCGTGATCCCAATTCCTAAACGACGGCTGACTTTGCCAACCGGTCCGCGATAACGCGCCATAGTGCTTCTCTACTCCTGCATTCTCAAGGCTGTCGCCCATCTCAACGCCTGTTGGGCCGATTGAGATTGAGCGGCACAGCGCTGCACTGCTGCTTGGATTACACCCGTCGCCGCTTCGGAGGGCGGCAGCCGTTGTGTGGCAATGGGGTGACATCGGTGATCGCCGTCACGTTCAGACCCGCCGCCTGCAACGAGCGCACCGCCGCCTCGCGCCCAGAGCCGGGCCCCTTGACAAATACTTCAACGCTCCGCATGCCGTTTTCCATCGCCTTCCGAGCGGCAGTTTCAGCGGCAACTTGGGCGGCGTAGGGCGTGCTTTTGCGGGATCCTTTAAAGCCGGAACCACCTGCACTCGCCCAACACACAACGGCACCCTGCGGATCGGTGATCGTCACAATCGTATTGTTAAAGGTGCTTTGCACATAGGCCAAGCCACGCGGAATATTTTTCCGTTCGCGCTTGCGTCCTCCACGCTGCCGACGGGCGGTTGGTTTCTGCTGCTTCTGCGGCATTCATCACTCCTCTTACCGTGCCCCCACAGGCACGTACTTACTTCTTGGTCTTCTTCTTAATGCCTATCGCCTGTCCCTTGCGCCCGCGCCGCGTGCGGGCGTTGGTGCGCGTGCGTTGGCCCCGCACCGGCATGCCGCGCCGATGGCGCAAGCCGCGATAGCAGGCAATGTCCATCAGGCGTTTGATATTCATTTGCACCTCACGGCGCAAGTCACCTTCCACGAGATACTCACGCTCAACCACCTCACGCAGGCGGGCGATCTCCTCTTCGGTCAGATCGCGCACCCGCGTTTCCGGGTTCACATTGGCGCGGCTGATTGCTTCTGCGCCATTCGTGGGGCCAATCCCGTAGATATAACGAATGGCAATGTTCAGCTTTTTGTTGCGTGGAATATCCACGCCCGCAATTCGTGCCATACGGCTCTATCCTCTCCCAATCATTGCTACCACTGTGCCGCCCGCAGGCGGCTCCGCTTTAGCCCTGCCGCTGCTTGTGCTTGGGGTTGCGGCTACAGATGACGCGGATGACCCCTCTGCGTTTAATCACTTTGCAATACTCGCAGCGTGGCTTAACTGATGCACGCACTTTCATTGTCATTCTCCTTGCTGGCCGTCTGCCAGAGTTGCTCTTGGCATACCTTCCAGCAATGGTACTGCGCCCGCATGTGTGGCGCGACTGCCGAGTGGCTGGTATGCCGCTACTTATACCGATAGGTAATCCGCCCGCGCGTCAAATCGTAGGGCGAAAGCTCCACCAAAACGCGATCACCTTTGAGAATACGGATGTAGTTCATCCGCATCTTGCCTGAGATATGAGCTAAGACTTCGTGCCCGTTGTCCAGTTCCACGCGAAACATCGCATTCGGCAACGGCTCCGTTATCGTCCCTTCAATCTCGATCACGTCTTTCTTCTTCGTCATACCACTCCTTTGGGCAGTCCCAATCATTTATGCCATTAGCTCGTCCAGCACCTGCAACAGGTCGCTTGTTACCTGCTCCATCGCCTGCTCACCATTGATCGTATGCAGCACACCGCGCTCATTGTAATAATCAATCAAAGGCTCCGTTTGGGTGTGATACACCTTGAGCCGATTGCGAACGGTTTCTTCGCTGTCATCCGCTCGCTGCACAAACTCATCGCTATCCGAAATATCGTTGCCCTCCGCATCACGCGGCGGGTCAAAGTATTTATTATACACCATTCCGGTAACTTTTGACGAGATGCGCCCACTGATTCGTTTGAGCAGCACGTCGTCATCTACCTTGAACAGCACCACGCTGTCAATCTGGGACGAGCGGGCGGCGAGAGTCGTATCGAGTGTGTGAGCCTGCTCTAGCGTGCGCGGGAAGCCATCGAAGATCACGCCCGTCGTAATATCAGGCTTATCGAGCCGCTCCAGCAGCATATCAATCACCAGCGTGTCGGGCACAAGTTCGCCTGCATCCATGTAGCCCTTCGCCTTCAGCCCTAGCTCCGTGCCCTGCTTCAGTGCCGCTCGGAACAAGTCGCCCGTCGAAACGTGAACCAAGCCGGTGCGCTCTACTGCGATTTGGGCTTGGGTTCCTTTGCCTGCCCCCGGTGGCCCGATAAAGATAATGTTTTTCATGGCTCACACACTCCTTAGTGTTGTCTGCACGCGAACCCTGCGTTCGTGTACTGCGATGTACCCACTTCGCCCTACTTGGTGGGGCTGATAAACCCTTCGTAGTTCCGCATCACCAGCTGCGCCTCAAGCTGGCGCATTGTGTCAATCGCTACCCCGACGACAATCAGCAAGGCGGCACTGCCGATGCCGATCTGAATCCCAGTGATAGATTGGGCGATGAACGGGACAATCGAGATAAAGCCCAATCCAAATGCGCCCACCAGCGTAATCCGATTCAGCACGCGCATCAAGTATTCTTCCGTGCGCTTGCCGGGCCGAATGCCGGGAATAAAGCCGCCATTCTTCTGCAAGTTCTCGGCAATGTTCTGCTGCCCAAACAGCACCAGTGTGTAGAAGTAGGTAAAGCCGACCACGAGCACAAACAGCAGCGAGGTATAGACAAAGCCGCCCCCAATTCCAGTTGGGTTGAAGGTGTTGAAGAAGAAGCCCGCAATCGCATTGCCGATGCCCTCACCCCCCGGACGGTAGAACCACGAGGCAACTACGCCCGGAAAGATGATGACACTCTGCGCGAAGATCAGCGGGATCATCCCCGCCATATTCACCTTGAGTGGAATGTGGCTGCTTTGCCCGCCATACACCCGGTTGCCGCGCACGCGCTTGGCATACTGCACGGGAATGCGACGTTGCCCCTCTTGCAGCAGAATAATCCCGATGATCGTGCCCAACCCGATGAGCAAGAACAGAATCAAGCCAACCACCGTTTCGGCTCCGCCCGTCTGCCCGATCTGGATCCCTTGAATAATGAGCGTGGGCACGCCGGTCACGATCCCACCAAAGATGATGATCGAGATCCCGTTGCCAATCCCGCGCTCGTTGATTAGCTCGCCGAGCCACACTAACAGCATCGTGCCCGCCGTCATCGTGATGATGATGGTGAAGGTGGGCAGGAAGTTGTTCACCACATCAAACGGCGAGCGGAATAGGGATTGCCCCAAGCCGAGACTATTCTCTAGCGCGAGGGTTTGCCCATAGGCTTGCAAGAATGCCAGCGGGATCGTCAGCCACATTTGATAGCGATTGAGCTTGATCCGCCCCTGCTCGCCCTCTTTGGCCAGTTCCTCTAGGGCAGGCACGACCGGCTGCAAGAGCTGCATAATGATGGTGGCGGTGATGTAGGGGTAGACTCCCATTGCAGCCACCGAGAAGTTTTGCAAGGCTCCGCCGGAGAAGATGTTCAAAAGCTGCGCGAGCTGGTTCTGGGCCAACGCCGCCTGCAACTCTTGCAGCGTAGACGGGTTGATGTTGGGCACCGGAATGTGCGCGATCAACCGGAACAGAAACAACATCGCGAGCGTGAACAGGATCTTCGCCCGTAGTTCGGGCAACAGCATCGCCTGTCGGACTGCCTGTAACATGGACTACTCCTCTGCCTTATCCTTTAGGCTTCTGCTTGGGCCTGCTTGCGGCGCGTGATGCGTGGGTTTGCCCCGCGTGAACGGCTGCGGCGCAACACGAGCCACGGCACCTCAACAACGGTGCCGCCTGCGGCTTCGATCTTCTGCCGCGCACTGCCCGAAAACTTGTGGGCGTGAACTTCGCGCTTGCCACTCAGATCACCGTCACCGAGAATCTTGACGGGCATGGTCTTCTTGCGAATCACCTGCGCCGCCAGCAGCGTCTCCGGTGTAATCGGGGCATCATCGGGCAAGGCATCCAAGTCACCGATATTCACGACCTGATACTCGATGCGCCAGATATTGGTAAAGCCGCGCTTGAAGGGCATGCGCTTGACCAAGCGGTTCTGCCCACCTTCAAAGGTGCGGTAGGGATTGGGCCCGGAACGGGCTTTCTGCCCCATCATGCCCTTCCCGCCGGTCTTTCCTTTGCCGGAGCCATAGCCCCGCCCGATGCGCTTGCTCTTGCTGATCGAGCCGGGCGCGGGCCGTAAATCATGCAGTTTCATTGGCTTCCTCATCCGTCAATTCTTCAACCACCACCATATGGATCACTTTGTTAACCATCCCGCGCACGGAAGGGTTATCAGGCTTGACCACGCTCTGGTTGAGGCGGCGTAGCCCAAGTGCCCGAATGGTATCTTTCTGATCGCGGCTGTAGCCGATCATGCTTTTCTTGTAGGTAATCCGTATTTTGCTCACGATACCACCTGCTCCGGCGCACGGCGGGCAACCCGCAACCGCAACTCACGCGGGGTCATATCGCGGCGTTTTGCCATCTCCTCCAGTGAGACCATCTCGGAGAGGGCTTGGAACGTCGCCTTGACGACATTCACCGGATTGTTGCTGCCATACGCTTTGGTCAAAATATCTTTAATCCCAGCGGCTTCCAGCACTGGGCGCATCCCGCGTCCGGCGATCACACCCGTACCGGGCGTAGCTGGGCGCAGCATCACCTTCGATGAGGAGTAGGTTGTGACCACATCATGCGGTATCGTTGTATTGACGATAGGCACGAAGATGACGTTGCGCTTGGCCGCCTCAATCCCCTTGCGGATTGCGTCGGGCACTTCCGATGCCTTGCCCATGCCAATACCCACATGCCCCTTGCCATCGCCCACCACCACCACGGTGCTGAAGCCGAAGCGTCGTCCACCCTTGACCACCTTCGAGACGCGGTTGATCTGAACGACACGTTCTTCTAGATCGAGTGTTTCTGGATTGATACGGTTCCGAACCACGCTTACCTCCCAATCTGTCTCCGCTTGCGGCTGTGTAGCCGCATCCCAGAGCCGTAGACTGTTAAAATTTCAAACCGCCCTCGCGTGCGCCATCGGCAACAGCCTGCACCCGCCCGTGATAGATGTAGCCGCCGCGATCAAACACGACTTCGTTGATCCCCACTTGTAGGGCGCGTTCGGCAATCAGCTTGCCCACCGCATGGGCCTGCTGCCGCTTGCGCTGGTTGCCCGCTTCGTTGGGCAGGCTCTCGCGCTCAGCCCGATCTACCGTTGAGGCAGAGACGAGGGTATGCCCAGCGACATCATCAATAATTTGGGCATAGATATGAATATTACTGCGATAGACACACAGGCGCGGACGCTGGGCCGTGCCGTGTACCTTCTTGCGAATGCGGCGATGCCGCTTTGCCCGCAAGTCGCGTGATGTTTGTTTTGCCATTGTCGTTCCTCAGCTTTCGGCGAGCCGGTTGCCCGCCCGCAATCAGCACCGCCGTCAGCAGTGCTACTTCTTGCCTGTCTTGCCAGCTTTGCCTGCCTTGCGGCGCACCACTTCTTCTTTGTAACGCACACCCTTGCCCTTGTAGGGTTCCGGTGGGCGCAACGAGCGGATGATCGAGGCTTGCTCGCCAACTACCTGCTTGTCAATCCCGCGCACGTAGAGCGCGAGTGGGTCACTCGCACTCTTGCGCTCGCCGACGTGATACGAGATGTCATCAGGCGGTTCCATCCGCACTGGATGCGAGAAGCCGAGCTGCAACACCAGCGTCTTGCCTTCTAGCACGGCCCGGTAGCCCACGCCGTTGATCTCCAGTTCACGCTCCCAGCCATCGGTTACACCCTTGATCATGTTGTAGATCAGGGTGCGCGTCGTGCCGTGCAGGGAGCGGTGCATCTTGCCATCGCTCGGGCGGCGCACCTCGATCTGCCCATTTTCTTGCACCAACTGCATATCGAGGTGGAGGTGCTGCGTCAGCTGCCCCTTTGGGCCCTTGACCGAAACGACATTGCCCGTCCCAATCGTAATCTCAACCCCTTTGGGGAGGGGAATTGGTTTCTTTCCAATACGCGACATTACAACACCTCCCGCTTACCACACATAACACAGCACTTCGCCGCCGACTTGCTGTTGCCACGCATCGTGCCCCGCCAGAATACCTTTCGGCGTAGACAGAATGCTCAGACCCATGCCACTCCGCACACGCGGAATGTCGGCCCGCTTGGTATAAATCCGCAAGCCCGGCTTGCTCACCCGGCGCAAACCAGTAATCACCGGCTGGCGTTCGTCAGTATATTTCAGCGTCAGGATCAGCGTATTGTAAGGCTGACCCGGCTGCTCAGTATAATCTTTGATGAACCCTTCTTGCTTCAGCACTTTCGCAATGGCCAGCTTCATCTTCGATGAGGGCATCGCAGCTTGTGGATGCCGGGCCATGCACGCATTGCGAATGCGCGTCAACATATCACCAATTGGGTCATTTACGCTCACAGCGTTCCTCCTCGCACCACCGCAGGCTCTTGCTCGGTGGGTATTTGCCGCGCAACGCGCCGATCTTGCATTACCAGCTCGATTTCACTACGCCCGGAATCAACCCCCGCGACGCATTTTCGCGGAAGCAGATGCGGCACATGCCAAACTTGCGAATGTAGCCCCGCGAACGCCCACACACGCGGCAGCGATTGTATTCACGTACCTCATATTTCTGCGGGCGTTGGGCTTTAATAATCAAGGCTTTCTTTGCCACGTCGCTTCTCCTATCAGTTCTCTGCAAAGGGCATCCCAAACTTCTTCAGCAGCGCATAGCCCTGCTCGTCGTTGAGAGCCGTTGTCACAATCACCACTTCCAGCCCGCGAATCTTATCTACTTTGTCGTAGTCAATTTCAGGGAACAGGATCTGCTCCCGCAAGCCCAAGCTATAGTTGCCGCGCCCATCGAATGATCGCCGACTAATCCCGCGAAAGTCGCGGATGCGGGGCAGCGCAAGGTTGATCAGCCGATCCAGAAAATCGTACATGCGATCCCCGCGCAGCGTCACCATCACCCCAATCGGCATGCCTTCGCGCAGCTTGAAGCCCGCGATAGATTTGCGGGCGCGGGTAATCACCGGCTTCTGCCCCGCCAGTGCCGTCAGATCGTTAACGGCAGCTTCGAGGGCTTTCGCATTCTGAACTGCTTCGCCCACGCCGATATTGATCACCGTCTTGGTGACACGCGGCACTTCCATCACCGATTGGTACTGGAACTCCTGCATCAGGGCCGGTGCAATCTCGTTAAGATAGTTCTCTTTTAGCCGTGCAGCCATCCTTACATACTCCTCGTGATCGGTGTGCGGGGGCTATGGCTCACTGCGGCACAGCCCCGCCCGATCCGTGCATAATGCTTAATCAATGGTGGCATCGCACGCTTTGCAGAAGCGTACTTTGCGTGGTCGCCCTTTGTGATCTTGCTCCTCAAGGAAGCGTTTGCCCGTGCGTGATGCACGCCCGCAGGTGGGGCAGATCAGCATCACATTCGAGATCTCCAGCGGGGCTTCCATCTCAATGATCCCGCCCGGCTTGCCCATGCCCCGCGGCTTGGTGTGGCGCTTCACGACATTCAAGCCTTCCACCACGACGCGCCCCTCTTTGGGGATTGCCCGTAGGATCTTGCCGCGCTTGCCTTTATCTTTGCCGGTAATTACCAGCACTTCATCACCGCTTTTCACATGCATCATAGCACCTCCGGTGCGAGCGATACGATCCGCATAAATTGCTTCTCGCGCAGCTCACGCGCTACGGGCCCAAAGATGCGTGTCCCGCGGGGCTGGTTCTCACGCCCGATCAGCACGGCGGCGTTATCATCAAAGCGAATGTGCGAGCCATCTGGCCGCCCATACTCTTTTGCCGTCCGCACGATCACGGCGCGTACCACTTCGCCCTTCTTCACGTTGCTGTTGGGCACGGCGGCCTTGACGGATGCGACGATCACATCGCCCACGCGCCCATAGCGCACTCTCGAACCACCGAGAACACGAATACACATGATCTCGCGTGCGCCCGAATTATCCGCAACCTTCAAGCGTGTCTGTGGCTGAATCATTCCTTATACCTCCTCGCCACGCTCAACAATTTCGACGACGAGCCAGCGTTTGGTCTTGCTCAGCGGGCGGGTTTCCTCGATCCGCACGAGGTCTCCGATCTGGCAAGTGTTGTCCGCATCGTGCGCGTGAAACTTGTGCGTCTTGCGGATGATCTTGCGGTACAGCGGGTGCGGCTTCAGATAATCTACTGCCACCACCACCGTCTTATCCATCTTATTACTTACGACCCGCCCCACCTTCGTCACGCGGCGCACGCTTGCTGGTGCGGTTTCGGTTTGTGTTGTCACGTCCAGTTCTCCCTCAACGCTGGTCAGCACCAGCCGCACTTAGGCTTGTTGCTCCAACGCCTCATTGATCAATTCCCGCTCGCGTTGGATCGTCTTGATGCGGGCAATGTCGCGCCGCACTTGGCGCGGGCGGGCCGTATTGGCGAGTCGTCCCGACACCTTCTGAAAGCGCAGGTTAAACAACTCTTGATAACACTCCATCAGCCGCTCGCGCAATGCGTCATCTTTCAGGCTACGCAGTTCCTGTGCTTTCATCATCCTCTCCTACCAGTGCCAAATCTACAATCATTTCTTCGCGGCGCACCACCTTGCAGCGCGTCGGCAGCTTCTGGGCGGCACGGCGCAGGGCTTCTATCGCCACTTCCTCGCGCACCCCCGCTAGCTCAAACAAGATCCGCCCCGGCTTGATCACCGCGACATACTTATCCACCGAGCCTTTGCCGCCACCCATCCGGGTTTCCGCTGGCTTCGAGGTGATCGGCTTGTCGGGGAAGATGCGAATCCAGACTTTGCCACCGCGCTTGACGTAGCCGGTAATAGTTCGGCGGGCGGCTTCGATCTGACGGCTGGTGATCCAAGTGCGATCCAGTGCCATCAAGCCGTATTCGCCAAAGGCGACCGAGCTACCGCGATGGGCCAAGCCACGATTGCGCCCGCGCTGCATCTTGCGATATTTCATTCGTTTCGGCATCAACATCGGTCATTGCTCCTTATGTTCGGGTGCGCTGGCTTCCGCCAGAAGTCTGACCGATCTGCTGCTCAACTTGGGCCTTGGCCAGTTGATCGGGGAAGACTTCACCCTTATAAATCCAGACCTTCACCCCGATGCGGCCATACGTGGTGTGGGCATGCACCTGCGCGTAGTCAATATCTGCCCGCAGGGTGTGGCGGGGCACGCGGCCTTCGCTCTCGGTGGCGATGCGGGCCATCTCTGCGCCGGCCAGCCGCCCAGCGGTCTTAATCTTGATCCCCTGTGCGCCGAGCCGGATAGCCCGCTGCACAGCTTGCTTCATCGCCCGCTTATACGAGACCCGCTTGTTGATCTGCTCGGCAATGCTCTCGGCAACCAGCTGGGCATCGAGTTCCGGCTGATGAATTTCTTGAATATTCAGCTTGACTTTCTTCCCCGTCTTCTTCTCGAGCGTCGCCTTAAGCTGATCTACATTCGTGCCACGCTTGCCAATTACAATGCCGGGTTTGGCGGTATAGACGGTCACTTCAATCTTATTTGATGACCGCTCAATCTCGATCCGTGAAACCCCGGCATTCTGGAGTTCTTTATGAATCATGGCGCGTAGGGCAATGTCCTCGTGCAGTTGATCGGTATACTGTGCATCGGCATACCACTTCGACTGCCAATCTTTGATATAGCCCAAACGAAAGCCAATCGGATGTACCTTACGTCCCATTACAAATCCTCTCCTGTGTGCCGGTTGGCACTGCCTGCCCCGCAGTGGGGTGCGTGCCCGCCCAACCCTGTGGCTACCTTACGCATAATCTTCGTGCCCATCATCCACAATCACCGTGATGTGGGTCGTTGGCTTGCGGATCTGGTCAATGCGCCCCCGCGCACGCGGCATAAACCGCTTCAGCGTGGGGCCTTGATCGGCATAAATCGTCTTGACGACCAGATCAGCGCGATCCATGTCGAAGTTGTTTTCGGCATTGGCCGCCGCCGACTTGATCGTGCGGGCAACTTCTTTGGCGGCTTTCTGCGGCATGTAGCGCAAGATCGCCAGAGCTTCATCTACCGGCTTGCCGCGCACCACGTCTATAACGAGCCGGGTTTTATACGGCGAAATCCGAATATATTTCGTTACCGCTCGTGCTTGCATCAGATGCTTATCCTTTCCGTGCCGATCCGGGCTACTTCATCTTCCCGCGCTTGTCGGCTTTCTTGCCGACATGCCCGCGAAAGGTGCGCGTCGGCGCAAATTCGCCTAGCTTGTGCCCGACCATATTCTCACCGATGTAGACGGGCACATGTTGCTTACCATTGTGTACTGCTATCGTATGCCCAATCATCTGCGGAAAGATTGTTGAATCCCGCGACCATGTACGCAGTACCCGCTTATCGCCAGCACGATTCATATCCTCAATCCGACCAAGCAGCTTCAGGTCTACATAAGGGCCTTTTTTTGAAGAACGCGACATATCCTACTCCAGTTACTTCTTCCGGTGGCGGACAATGAACCGATCCGTGCGCGGGTTGTGGCGCGTTTTCTTGCCCAAGGCGGGCTTGCCCCACTTCGTCTTGGGCGGCATCCCTCGCGGCGCACGCCCCTCACCACCGCCGTGGGGGTGGTCACGCGGGTTCATCACAGTGCCACGTACCACCGGACGACGACCTTTCCAGCGTGTGCGCCCAGCTTTGCCGATCCGCACGTTTTGGTGATCGACATTGCCGACCTTGCCAATTGTTGCCATACAGTTAATATGCACTTGGCGCGTCTCACCCGACGGCATCCGCAGCGTGGCATAGTTGCCCTCGCGGGCCATCAGCTGAGCCGATGCTCCTGCACTGCGTACAAGTACCCCGCCGCGCCCGATTTGCAATTCGATGTTGTGGACATCCGAGCCGAGCGGCACAGCCCACAGCGGCAGCGCATTGCCGGGTCGGATCTCCGCATCGGGCCCACTCATTACCGTATCCCCGACGGATAAGCCAACGGGAGCAAGGATGTAGCGTTTCTCGCCGTCTGCATAGTTGAGCAGCACAATACGTGCTGAGCGATTGGGATCATATTCAATCGCCGCAACCCGTGCCGGAACGCCCGTCTTGTTGCGCTTGAAATCAATAATGCGATACTTGCGCTTGTGCCCGCCACCGCGATGGCGTGTTGTAATGCGCCCCTGATTATTGCGCCCCGCCTGCTTCCGCAGCGGCTCTACCAGACGTGGCTCTGGGCGATCTTTGGTGATCTCCTCAAATGTCGAAACGGACATATTGCGGCGACCAGCCGAAGTTGGTTTATAGCGTCGAATACCCATGCTTTCCTCATTTCACAGCCACGCAGAACGGCGTGCGTCCGGCGTGGGGCTATGGCTCTGCGCGGCTCTAGCCCTCAAATAGATCAATCCGGTCTCCGTCCACCAGCGTCACAATCGCTTTTTTCCAGTTGCGCTGATAGCCGACGGCACGCCCGCGCCGCCGCATTTTGCCGCGCACATTCATCGTGTGAACGTTCATGACATTCACCTGAAAGATATTCTCAATCGCCCGCTTGATCTGGGCTTTATTAGCCTCACGCGCCACCTCGAAGGAATACTTATTGACTTCCATCAAGTTGGTATTCTTCTCAGTAATGAGTGGGCGAATGATGACTTGATAATCATTCATCGCTTGCATCCTCCGCTTCCGTATCGCTGGCAGCGGCTGGTGCTGCTACGGCTCCGTTGCTGCCGAGCGTGATCTCGGCCTCAATCCCATTCCCCAGATAGCTGTCCACTACCCGCACGGCATCCACCAACATAATCACGTTGTCGTGCGTCAGCAGATCAATCACATTGAGATAGTGTGCTAGCAACGTCTTCACGTAGCCCAAGTTGCCCGCCGAGCGTTCGAGGTTCTCATTACCCTGCTTGTGGTCAATCACGATCAAGGTTTTGCCTTCGATCTGCTGATCTTCGAGCAACTCTAGCATTGACCGTGTGCGCGGTGCATCGAAGTGCAGCGCATCCACAAAACGAATCTGCTCGAATTTCGCCGAAAGCGCGGAGCGTACCGCGAGGCGGCGCATCTTGCGTGGCATCTGTTTCGCGTAGGAGCGCGGGTGGGGCCCGTGCGCGACACCCCCGTGACGGCGGTGCGAGGCGCGGATCGAGCCTTGCCGGGCCCGCCCAGTCCCCTTCTGGCGATAGAGCTTGCGCGTGCTGCCAGCCACTTCACCGCGCCCGCGGGTGTTGTGCGTGCCAGCGCGGGCATTCGCCATTTGGCGGACATACGCTTGGTGCATCACGGGCACGTTTGGCTCGATCCCGAAAATATCATCATTGACGGTAATCACACCAATTTGATCACCAGCTTGATTGTAGAGCTTTGCTTCCATGTCTTTTCTTCCTCAGCGTTGCGTCTACTCGGAGAGGCTGCTCCGCGACTGTCACGCATCCGGTTTCACGCGGGCGGCTCTCATTGGCACGCCGCTTATTGGCTTATCCCTTGACCGCTTTCCGAATTTGGAGCAACCCCGTGCGGGGGCCCGGCACCGCACCACGTATCAGCAGAAGGTTCTTGTCGGGCAGGACATCTACCACTTCAAGGTTCTGGATCGTGCGCCGCTTGCCGCCCATGCGCCCCGCCATACGTTGCCCTTTCCACACGCGGCCCGGGCTGTTGCCGCCACCAATCGAGCCGGGCGCACGCAGGCGGTCACTTTGCCCGTGGGTGCGGGGGCCCCCACGAAAGCCGTGTCGCCGCACAACACCCGCGAAACCGCGCCCTTTCGTCGTGCCGGAGACATCCACGCGCTGCCCGCGCGCGAACATGTCCACGCGCACAATATCACCGACATTGTGGACGCTCACGTCATCCGCAGTGAATTCGCGTAGGTGGCGCACCAGCACGTTCGCTGGCTTGAGATGCCCCTGCTGCGGCTTGGTCAGCTTGCGCTGGGGCACTTCTTCATAGCCGAGCTGGATCGCGTTGTAGCCGTCTTTTGCTTTCGTGCGGATGTAGGTCACGACACACGGTCCCGCTTGCACAACTGTCACCGGAATGACCGTTCCATTCTCGCTGAAGATTTGGGTCATGCCGACTTTGCGCCCTATCAAACCTTTTACCATGATACTTCCTCCACAGGGGTCGGCGCAGCTTGACCGACCAGACTGTGTGTCTTATACTGTCGCGGCTGAGCGGTATCTGCCCGATGCAGATACATCAGAGCTTAATTTCAATATCCACCCCCGCCGGCAAGTTGAGCTTCATCAGCGCATTGATTGTCGGCTGGCTTGGGTCAATCACATCTATCAGACGCTTGTGCGTCCGAATCTCAAACTGCTCTTGCGAGTCCTTATCCACAAACGATGAGCGGATCACGCTGAACCGCTCGATGCGGGTTGGTAGCGGCACAGGTCCTGAGACTTGTGCGCCGGTTCGTTCGGCTGCTTCAACGATTTGGCGGGCGGACTGATCAAGGATCTTGTGATCATACGCCTTGAGCCGAATCCGCACTTTCTGCTTTGCCATTCCTTGCTTCCTCATTCCACACGCGGGTGGCGCACATTTGTTGCGTGCGCCACCCAATCCGCAGGATATAGTCCTACTTGATAATCTTAGTCACGACCCCTGCGCCGACGGTGCGCCCGCCTTCGCGGATGGCGAAGCGCAAGCCCTCTTCAATTGCGACGGGCACAATCAGCTCGATCACCATCTTCACGTTGTCGCCC
>JAAUTZ010000116.1 GCA_012031225.1 Chloroflexaceae bacterium | reverse complement strand
GGGTGTTTACCCCATCCCAATGGGGTAACCCCATCAAGTGTCACACTGTCACAACTGTCACAGGGGCAAGTGTAGGGCGGCAACTGTCATAACTGTCATACAACTGTCATAACCGGATCGGTAGGGCGTTTAGCCCATCCCAATGGGGTAAACACACCAAGTGTCATACTGTCTTAACTGTCATAAGGGAAAGAGGGAGAGCGATGTATGTAGCAGCAATCTACACAGTCCTTCCCACGATGGGATCACCCCCACGGACATGTAGAAGCGGTTTTTGAAGCTATTTGTGCTATATATATATGGATAAGATACCGATCAACTGGATCGTTCTCATAATTGCCTGTCTCTCTCTCTCCCTTATGACAGTTAAGACAGTATGACACTTGGTGTGTTTAGCTCATCCCAATCAGATAAACGCCTTGCCGATCTGACTATGACAGTTGTATGACAGTTATGACAGTTGCCGCGCCACGCGGGTGGCAAGGCTCACAACGGCTGCTAGCGGCTCGTGGGCAGGGGCGGGCGGCTCACAACGGATGCACTACAGGAAGGGCGATGCACTTACTAACGAGAACTAACGAAACACCATTCGGTACTAAGTTATACTAAGCCATTCTTTGGCTAGGGGTCGGATTACCGATGGTGATCGGCAATGCGGCGGGCAAGGCAGGGGCGGGCTTCTACTATGTCGTACTAATTGCGGAAGCGGGCGGCTCGTGGGCAGGGGCGGGCGGCTCACAACGGATGGACGGCTCGTGGGCAGGCTATCGCGCTAGCTGTTAGCCCGCCCCACAGTCTTACAAGAGCATAAGACAATAAGGCACCCGCCCCATGCGTCGTTTGCGGCTCTGTGAAGCGTTTTGGCTCAGGCGGTTTGCGACAGATGTGAGGCTTATTTGGCTTTCAGCTTGCGGCTCGTGGGCACTGGAGAGACGGGCACGGGTGAAGCGAACGGGCACGCCGGTACGCCCCTTACCAACGAGTTTCAAGGCAATTTCAGATCGGCATCTAGCTCATCTGTATGAGGCAAGTAATGAGTATGGCGTACTCATTCGTGTGTCAAGTGGGGTTGACAAGTTTGTTTCGGTACTGCATAATGACGGCAAGTTCTGACAAGAACTGAACGCCTGTAGCGGATGATGCACCGCTTGGGCTGTGATATACTGGTATTAGGCGTACTGGATAGTTTCAAGTGGAGGTGGATTTATGGTCACAGAGAGCGAAGCACTCCTTACCCCTGCACAGGCGCGGGGTCGGCTAAACGTTTCCAAGTGGGGGTTAAACCAACTGATTAGGGACGGGCGGATCGGTATTGTGTGGATTGGGCCCAAGACACGGCGCATTCGAGCAAGCGATATTATGCGGGTGATTGCGGGTGATGCTGATGCAGCCAAGCAAGCCTAGCAGCCCCCAAGCCCAACGGATGGCACAGCTAGCCGCATGCTTGCTCGCGGCACTGGAGAAGCGCAACGGGCAACCGACGGGCAACGCCCCCATCGTAGCTCGCGGGCGCGATCAACGAGGCAACGGAACATGACAGCCCACGCATTCGCTACCCTTAGCACCAGCAACGAATGGTACACGCCGCCACACATCCTAGATCGGGCGTGGCGCGTGTTGGGTGGCATTGACCTTGATCCGGCAAGCTGTGCTGAAGCCAATGCGCAGGTACAGGCGGCGCGGTACTTCACCAGCAAGGATGACGGGCTAGCCCACGATTGGCACGGGCGCGTATGGCTCAATCCACCATACGGGCGCGGGCGTGCCAATCACGCGGCGTTCGTGGGCAAGTTGCTGACTGAATACAGGGTAGGGCGGGTGCAGGCGGCGTGCGTGTTGGTGCGAAGCGCAACAAGTGAGGCGTGGTTTCAACCCCTATGGCAGTTCCCGATCTGTTTCGTGCGGGGTCGCGTGCGTTTCCTCTCACCATCAGACGGCGCGGCGCGGGCGGGCAACACGCATGGCACGGCTATCGCGGGCGTGGGTGTTGATCGTGATCGGTTTATAGCAGAGTTCGCGCCGTTGGGTGCGATCTTTTTGCCAATCCTCAAGACTGGAGAGACTACAGGATGACTACTAATCTTTTCGCACAAGCGATGGGTGTAACGGGCACGTCTGAAGCGGGCCCAAGCGTCGCATCGCATTACTTTGGTGAAGTTGACCTTGACCTACAGCAAGTGGCATTGATACGAGGCGTGGGTCGCGTGCCCTACGCACCGGACGATCCGTCCCAACGCGGCTTGCGTCCATCTCTGGAGATCAGCATCTCACTGCACTGCGAAGATCGTAACGGCACCCCGTACTCACTCAGACGGGCAATGTTGGCAATGGATAAGCGGCAACCCGATTGGATCGAGGTAACCCTGCCATCGCTTCAAGCGTTAGGCGTGGGTGAGCCTAGCGACATACACGGCAAGTTTGCCCACGTGGAGCTAGTGCAGACGGGCACGTACACAGATCGGCAAGGCGTTCTGAAGCGGCTCACGGCGTTTCGGTTTGTTGAGTTGTTTGGCACCGAATTGGAGATGCACGCAGCCCGCGATCTGCACTTCGCAGATCGAGCGAATGGGCACGCAAACGGCGCGACCGTAGCAGCCCCCAAGCCCCCCCAAGCCCGCACGAACGGCAACGGGCACACACCCAAGCCATTGGCACCCGTAGCAGCCCCCAAGCCCGCACAAGCCCGCGCAAGCGTCGCAACGGGCACGCCCGTAGCGGGCAACAGTGATCGGGCGGCTGCCTTGAAGGTAGCTGAGACACTTTGGCAAACAGCCCTACACACCGATGATCCCGTAGGCACACTGGAGACCCTGATGAAGGACGTACCGGTGGTGAAGCAAGCGGGCATCACCGTTGAGGATCAGGCGGTACAAGAATGGATCAGCCGCGATCTTATCCCTTTTTAACAACAAAAAGCACGGGAATGGCGGCAATCATTCCCGTGCAAACATCTCGAAAGGACTTTACGTTATGACGGTATTATACACCCCATTGTTGTCTAATGTCAATTGGCAATCCTTGCCAGCGACAGAGATCACCCTGCCAAGCGGCGTGCATTGCGTCGTACATCGTCCTGATGGATCGAGCTTCAGCATTCGCACGATGCACGCGAGTGAGCTAGGTAACCTTGACGCGGCGGGCTTGTTACCCCAATGCGCAGCAAGCCTACGCAAGTTCGCATCAGAATGTTTCATCTTCGTGATCGGCAATCCCAAGCCCACGCGGGCGGCGGTGTTTGCGGTTGCGTGCGCACGCGCTCACCAGCTTGGGCTAGCCGTGTTGCCCGTTCCCGATCTGGAGAGCGTGCCCACCCTGATTGAGCTACTCACGTACCCTGAGACCGCCCCAAACGCCTCACAAGCTGAGCCACTACCCTGCGTAGACACAACCCCCCTGCGTGCGTTTGGCGTGCCACACAGCGCGGCTAGTGAGCTTCTGGAGCATACCGGCGGGCGGCTTGCGCTTGCCATTGCCGCGTTAACCGATCCGGCTATGCTGCTACCCACGCCGTTTCAACCGCACCGCCTCACCGTGCGGGCGTTGTTGGCACTGGAGCAAGGTGAATGCCTAGCCGTCGACGTGCTAGCAACCCGACTGGAGGGCACCAATGCAAACTAACCAGCAACTAGCCGTCAATGGTGTGAGCATTCCGGATGAGTTGAAAGCCCGTGACCAATGGGTGCTTTGGCGGTACGTTGCCCGCAACGGCAAGCAAACCAAAGTGCCATACCAATGTAGTGGGACGGCTGCGAAGAGCAGCGATCCAGAAACGTGGGCACCGTTTGATGCGGTTTGGTCTGAGTACCAGCAACACCCCACGCGGTGGGCAGGCGTGGGCTTCGTCTTCAGTCCTGATGATCCATTCGTCGGTGTGGATCTGGATGATTGCATCCTAGAAGATGGCACCCTGACCGACCGTGCCCGCACCATCGTGGATCAGCTTGACACGTATTGCGAAGTTAGCCCAAGCGGGCGCGGCTTGAAACTATGGGCACGCGGCGCGGCTGCACGCAGCCTAGCGAACGAGCTTGAAGGTGTTGAGGTGTACGGGTGCGGTAGGTACTTCACCTGCACAGGACAACGGCTAGATGGCACACCCGCAACGATCAGCGAAGCGCAGCCCGTGCTTGATTGGCTCGTGGCAACCTACGGGACGCACCAACGGGCTGCTACCAACGGGCACGCGCCCGCACCGGCTGCTACCCCCCTCGTGGCAACGCTCGACACGGGAGATGAACAGGCGCGGCTTTGGGCACAAGCGATGGCAGGCGGCAACGGACACAGCAACGGCAACGGGCACTACGCAGATCGGCCCAACTTCGACAAGGTAGCAGCCGCCTGCGCAGCAATCAACCCAAGCCGTTGGGATGCGTACAGCGAATGGATCGGCTTAGGAATGAGCCTGCACGCTTGGGATAGCGGCGCGGTAGGGCTTCAGCTATGGGAGAGCCATAGCCGATCATCACCCAAGTGGATTGAAGGCGAATGCGCACGCAAGTGGCAAGGCTTCCGATCATCGGGTTTCACCATTGGCACGGTGCTAGGGTGTGCCAATCAAGACGATCCGGCGTGGTTTGATCGGTTTGTCTCCAGTAAACGCGCCGCGCCAGCGCGGGATGCGGCGGCGGCGGTGCGGTCGACGCTTCACCTCGATCAGGGTCACGCCGTGCCCGCAACACCCCGCGCCACACCAGTGCCCACACCCAAGCGCATCACGGCGTGTCCTGTTGACGTGTTGCCCGCGCCCGTGCGGGCAATCTGTGAGCGCGTGGCAAGCGCAACCGAAACGCCTGTTGAGTTGGGTGTAATGCTCGCCCTAGCCACGTTGGCAACATCAGTACAACGGCGCGTGCGTGTTGCGGTGCGGACTGATTGGCAAGAAGAGGTGACCTTCTACACCATCGTGGTGCTTCCTAGTGGTGGGGGTAAAACTCCTGTCCTGAAACACATTGCCCGCCCGATCCACGTTATTGAAGAAGAGATGATCTCCCATTGGGAAGAGCAAAAACGGGAATTCGGTCGGATGACACCAGTAGAGCAGAAGGAAAACCCGCTACCGCCAATGCCGTGTCTGATTACAAGCGACACAACGAGCGAAAAGCTAGCCAAGCTGTTACGTGATCAAGGCGAACGGATGGCGGCACTCAGTGCGGAAGGGGGGCTGCTTGAAATCATTGGCGGGCGGTACAGTCCACAAGGAATGACGGGTGCCCTTGACGTGTACCTACAGGCGTGGTGTGGCGAACGAATGACGGTAGACAGAGCAAAAGTTGATGAGAGCTTCAAGCTCAAACGCCCGTGCCTATCCATTGGGCTAGCTTTGCAGCCCGCAACACTGGAGCGACTAGCGAACGCCGATCACTTACAAGAGCGCGGCTTCCTAGCGCGCTTCCTGATTGTGACCCCCGAAACCACACGAGGCAAGCGGCTTCACCCTGACACGGCTACCGCTACGGTTGTGGATGATTGGCACGCTAGCCAATGGGAAAGCCTGATCCGGCAGCTTTGGGCTATTCCAGATGGTACGGTACTGATGCTTGATCCCGCAGGGTACGACTTGCTTCAAGCGTTCGCCCGCGAATTGGAGCCGCGTTTGGACGGTGACCTTGCGCCGATTGCTCCAGTCGTGGATAAGCACAAATCGCAGATCGTGCGGATTGCGGCCCTGTTGATGCTCGCAAGTGATCCAAGCCTAACCGGCGGGGTTGAGCTTGGGGGTGAACACATTGCCCACGCGATCCGCTTCTACCGGTGGGCACTCGATCACCAGATCGCAGCGCAACGGCTAACCAGCGAAGTCGCACCCGTTACCCGTGCGATTGGCAAGATCGCGGCGTGGATCGGGCGGTGGTGCGTGGCGGGCGATACAGTCAGCTTCCGTCAAGTGCAGCGCGGCTCAAATCTAGACAAGGCGCGAACGCTTGAAGCTCTTGTCACACTGGATGAGCTAGGGCTGATCCAAGAAGTTGAGACAAAGCGGCGTGATAGTCGCTGGTACACGGTGGGTGACGTGGACGCAATCACGGCATACGCAGCGCAGCTTGACCAAGAGATGACGGCATAGGCAACGTTGCGCTTAAAAAGAAAGGACGAAGATGGGCAAGCAACCCGTAACCAAGACGGCGATCATTGACATGTTGAGGGAAACGCACGGCAACGTACACCAAGCCGCCAATCGGTTAGGTGTACACCGCAACACGATCCACAAGCGGTTGGCGGCTGATCCAGAGTTGAGAGAGGTTGCGAAGACAGAGCGCGATCAGCTTGTTGATCTAGCGGAAGGGAAGCTAGCCGATCTGATCGAGCAAGGCAACATCGCGGCGATCATCTTTACCCTGAAGACACTAGGCAGATCACGCGGCTGGAGCGAACGTCCACCAGAGGTGGCGGTCGAAGTCGCGCCACGAGCGATCATTATGCTACCGTCCAACGGGCGGTACGATGGAGAGGATGGGCAAGCATGAAAAAGCGTACACAGGCACAGCCTGCGCAGGTGGTGCGGATTGATCCGATAGTAAATCAGACTTTGGTAGTGGCAGGCATTGCCCAAGTCCTTAAGTTTGACGCGGCGCGGCAAGTTCGTGGTTTGCGGGCGATGTTGGCACCAAGCGAACGAGCGCAGCTGGTACAGTCGCTTGCCATTGAAGTGGCGGCATTGCACCTGATGACCCAAGACACAGGAGAGGACACGCCGCTAAGGGCAAGATCGGGCTAGGTGGTGTTGTGGCTTCACACACGCCACGCTAAGGCACAAGCGGCTACGAGCCTTGCTCTCTATCCCAATGGTACGATTACGAGGCTCTCAGGACGATACAGCAAGCCGGTCTAGGACGGCAACAAAAAGGACAGGGTAACCATTCGGTTACCCTGTCCTAGCAATACAAAAGGGGGCATCACCTGTACCTAGCCGTGCCAGCCGTGTCTAGCCGTGCCACGCACCCTCATTTTAGCACAGGCTTACACGATCTGCAATACCCGCGTCGACAGGCGGATCCGTATTGCCCAAGCGTGATCGGCGTACCGCACGACGGGCAAGCGTAGTCCTTGCCATCGGCTGGATCGGCTTCAGACCGTGCGCTCTGATCGGGCTGATCGGGCTGATCGGGCTGATCGGGCTGATCGGGCTGCACTAGCGGCGCGGGCGGTGGGTAGGCAACCGCTTCGGGAATGGGCTGCGCAACCCGTGCGAATGCGTAGACGGGCACACCATCGGGGTGATCGGCTCGTGTCGCTTGGGGGGCTTCTGGTACGCTCTCAGGGGTATCCACTTCAGCTAATCGGTGTAGCAGCGTTGCCATTGCGAATGCCAAACCTGCCAATGGGACGCTCTCGATCAGCGAAAGCGCAAGGGCTAGCCCATCAAACGTAGATCGGAATGTTGCCCACGTTGTTAGCCCATCAGGGATGCGGGCTTGGTAGTCCGCTATGGTGTTGAGCGTGATCGCCGTCAACACGGCTGCCAATGCCACGCGCTGCGCATAGCGGCGTAGCTCACTGTTGAGGATCAGGACTGCGACCGATAGGTAGATCGCTTCGAAACCAGCAGCCGCGAGCCAACCGGCAAGATCGCCGCGTGTTGGCGCAAGGGCACGCTGTACGCCAATTGCTGAAGGCACTGAGAGGAGTAGCACGGCTGCTATAGCCAAGCTCTTGTGTTTCCACGTGTTCACGGATGCACCTCACTTTCAAGGGCGGTATTGATACGAGCATAGGCGGTAGACTTGCTACCACCCAACAAGGCGGCGATCTTATTTTTGGAGTAGCCCGCTTTGTACAGAGCAACGATCATACCCGCTTCATCTGCACTCAGATCGGGCGGTATCGCGGTACCGGCTTCAGGTGGTACGGTACTGGTATGTACTGGTACCGTACCGGTATCAGGCGGCTCTATCGCATCCCAACGGGGTACGGTACTGGTACGTACCGATTGCACGGGGGGCGGCGCGGGCGGCTGCCACGTTGCTAGATGAGCTAGCCCACGTTGGGCAAGGGCGGGCACGTTGCGGGTATCAAGCTCATACCGCACGTCATCCCAAACGAGGGTTGCCCGGTGGGTGTAGCGTTCGCAGTCGATGCGGGTGAAGTTCTCCAGTAGGGCATGCTGCCCATTGGTGGCGGTAGCGGCGGCGGTCGTTTCGTGGGTGAGCAACAGCAACCGCACCCTTTTGGAGCGACCTAGACGGGCAACGGCTTGTACCAGTTGGGCACAAGCATCTTTGCATTGGCGGTCATTTGCCAAGATGGTGTAGTCATCCAGAACAATGGTGATCGGTGTGTCGGCTTGGGTACGCTGTAGCAGGGTGCTGTACAACGCCTTCAGGGTAGCGTTGATCGTACTGAAGCTCGCGTCCGGATCAATCGTTACCAACGGGACGGCCCATGCTTCAGCTTCTTCAAACTTTGGCGTAACGATGGCTAGCAGCCCCCGTCGACTGGAGAGGATGGCACGGGCAAGCGTAGACTTACCTGATCCGCTTTTGCCCACGATCAACAGGTGGGGGGCAAGATCAGGCTGATTGTTCACCCGATCTAGCCAATCCCGTTGGGCAAGTTTGGGCAACGGCTCGTTGCCTTCGCTGGTTACTGGAATAGGCTGCATGCCCATTCGCACGGGGGGGTAGGAAGAGGCACGACTGGAGTTGCTGAAGGGCAACAGATCACGCCAATAGCCCATCTCAAACCACGTACAGACCTTGTCGTATGCCCAAAGGACGGTGATCAGCGTGCCAAACATCAACACGGCTACGATAAAGATGATGACATGCCCTTCAAGCGATTGTGGATCAATGTCTCGTAGCATCGTTACCTCACTTTCCCTAGTAAGAGTGCTTCGCCAAAGCGGGCACAGAACACCGCCCATGCAATGGCAAACCAGAATGCCCAATCAGGAACGATTGGCGCAAGCAAAGGATAGGTGAACTCGTACGTAATCCACACATCGGGGGCAAGGAACACCGCATAGGCGAACCAGTTGTACCCATTGCTAAACCATTGACCGGCTGTGAGGATAGCAGCGATCAGCAAGCCGATCAGCACACCAGCATCAAGCCCAAAGATCGAGCTATTGCCAATGGAAGGAGCTAGCAGGGTGTTAATGTACACAACCGTAGCGATAGTGGAGTAGCCAATCAGGATCAGCCCTAGCGCACCGCGTGCGGGCACACGGGTGCGATCAAGGTACGCCCTATCCATTGGAGCAGCCCACGCTCGATCCTCGTGGTAGGGGGTCACAGGACGGGCGGTGAGGGGGCGACGGGTGACAGCCATTGTTACACCTCTCCTTCGGTTTGTGGATCGGGCCCATCGGCTAGGGCGAACAGATCACCCACGTTGCACTTGAAGTACGTGCAGAGACTAGCTAGCGCGTCCTTCGGGTACAGCCGGATCTTTTCCGTAGCGATGGCACGGACGGTGTAATAGTTGAGGCCCGTCTCTTCTGCGACGGTGCGCAAGGAGATCCGACGGTTTTCTTGTTGGGCTTTCCGTCCCATCAACAAGTAGAGATTGCTTCTCACGGTATTCATGCTCCTATTCTAACACGGTAGATTGATAACCTGACAGCACTATTATAGCACACCCGTAGGTATTATACCAGCGCGGTTTGCAAGATATAGCGCGGCATTGATCGAGCGACTGGAGCGCGACGGGTACGGGCGAATGCAGGCGCGGCGCGGGCAACTGTCATGCAACTGTCACAACTGTCACACAACTGTCACAACGGATGGGTGGGAGCGTTTAGCCCATCCCAATGGGGTAAACCCATCAAGTGTCACACTGTCACAACTGTCACAGGGGTAAGAGTGAGAGAGAGCGATGTACCAGAGATCACCCCCACGGACATGTAGAAGCGATTTTTGAAGCTATTTGTGCTATATATATATGGATACGATAACCACCCTACTGGATCAGCCTGATCTTGC
>JAAUTZ010000115.1 GCA_012031225.1 Chloroflexaceae bacterium | reverse complement strand
GCTCCGTTGCCGTTTGTCTTGCGAGGGGACTTTCTACCCCCTTTCTGCTGCCAGTAGCGCTTGTATTGATCGTATTGAAAGCGTTTATCTTCGTCGGAGAGAATTTCGTAGGCTTCGCTGATGGCCTTAAAGGTTTCTTCCGCCGCTTTATCTCCCGGATTTAAATCGGGGTGATAGCGCCGTGCTAGCTGGCGATAGGATTTCTTGAGCTGCTCTACCGTGGTATCTTGTGTAACCCCCAAAATCTCGTAGTAGTTCCGAAAGTTCTGCATACTCAGCTATCTGTTGACAGGTTACTCCTTCGTGGGGCTGGCAGTTCAGCGGCCGGGAGGCTCAACTGCGGCGGCCCTTAAAACCACTCGTCGTCCTCTTCGTCCCAATCATTTTCCCTGGGGAGATTGCGGAGGGGTTTTCCGCTACTATAGCGGCGATCGTCACTGGCGGGGCGGCGGGGGCGGCGTGAGCAACGCGGCTAACCCTGCCAACGGCTTCCCCATCGGCGCAGGACGGTCTCCTGCCGCGCCCCACTCACGCCAATACGCAACCAACGCAGGCGACAGCCGCAGCCACGCCGCAGCTCCCACTCCAGCCGCATCGAGCGCGGCGAGGAACTCCTGCATCCGCTCCGCCATCGCCGCCTGCTGCGCCGCAGGGGCCCGCCACCACGTCCGCAGATACTGCACCACATCTAGCCCGTCCGCCCCGCGCACCAATGCTAGCGCATCGCGGGCCTGCCACGCATCCGGTGCGGTGTGCAGGGCCCGCCCAAGTGCAGCTACATCCGCCAGCACCTGCTCCACCGCGATTTCCTCAAGGAAGCGTGACAGCCGCCCCGTCTGAACCCACGAGAGATGCACCTGCTCCCGACTGCGCGTCAGGGCCACATACAGCAAGCGCCGTTCTTCATCCCACGCCGCCGGATCGCCGTGCGGGATGATCCCCTGATTCACGTGCGGCACATACACCACGTCCCACTCGCGCCCCTTCGCACGATGGATCGTCGTGATCGTCAGCGCATCAGGATGCGGCGCGGTGGATGCGTGCGCATCCCCGACCAGCTCGGCCAACCCATCCAGATGCCTCAGCAACGCCGCTAGCGTGCCCTTCCCTTCCGCATAGCGGAGCAACGCCTGCACGTTTGCCGCCCGGCTCGCCCCAGTTTCGGGGAAGCCACTGTGCTCACGCAGGTACGTGCAGTAGCCCAGCCGCCGCTCCAGTTCGCTCAACACGGCTACCGCCGTGCCGCGTTCCAGTTCACCCGCTAACCACGTCAGCAGCTCGGCTAGCTCAATCAGGCGTGCCGCTTGCCAGCCCGCCACTTCGCCAGCCATACGCCGTAAGACCGTACCAAACGGCAGCCCGTGGCCCAGCACCGTGTTCACGATCCGCTCGCTCAGATCCTTCGAGAGGTAGCGCATCGGGCGGTTGTAGCTCGCTGACCATGCCGCGCTCACGCGGGTGATCTCCGCATCGGCGCCCCCCTGTCCGTGCCGCAGCTGCCGCTCAGCGTGGGCCAGCCGCGCATACGCAAGGAACGTGCGCAGTTCCTCGCGCTGGTAGAACGGCCCGCTGCCCTCGATGGTATAGCGCATCCGCGCCGCAATCAACGCCTGTTCCAGCGGCGGGGTCTGGGCATACAGCCGCACCAGCACCACCATTGCCGCTGGCGCACGCCCCGCCGCCCGAGCCGCCTGCACATCCGCCACCAGACTCGCCGCCAAGGCCGCGTCATCCGCGTAGGCCGTGATCGTCGTCGTCCCGCCCACGCCCCGCGTCACCTGCATCTGCTTCGGCGCACGCTGGGGGTTAGCCCGGATCACCGCATTCGCTAGGGCGATTGGAGCCGCATAGCAGCGGAAGCAGGCCTGCATCCGGTAGACTGTCGCCTGATACCGCTCGGCAAAGCGGAGGATCAACTGCGGCTCTGCGCCACGCCACGTGTAGAGCGTCTGGTCATCATCGCCAATCGCCATCAGGTGATAGGCCGGAGCCGCGAGCACATCCACGAGTTCCGCTTGCACCCGGTTGACATCCTGAAACTCGTCAATCATGAGCCAGCGATACTGCCCGCGCAGGTCGGCGAGTACGGCTGGGTAGCGCAGCAGCAGCTCCCACCCCGTGAGTAACATATCGTCAAAGGTGATCGCCCCTTGCTCGTGGCGCACCCGCTCATACGCCTGATACAGGTCGAGATACCACGCCAAGCCGGGCGGGGCAGCCGCTTGCTGGGCAACCTCGTATGCCGCCGCCGGCAGGTCGGCCCGTTCCAGATCGGCATACTGGATCGCTCCTTTGCAGCGACTTACATAGGTGAGAAAGTCGTCGTGGTCGAGCGTTTCCAGCTCGTGGCGGTAGGGGCCATGCTGCTGCCGGACGTGGCGCAGGGTGGCATACAGGAGCTGCCGCTCCAGATCAGCCAGTGGTGGCGTGTGGGGGTGGAGGGGATACCAGCCACGCTGGTGCGCGGCGTGGATCACCTGTTTGCCGAGGCGGTGCAAGGTGGCCACGGTGACCCGGTGACAGGCGGGCCAGTGGGTGAGCGCGGTGCGAATATCCGTAACCGTCGCACGGGTGAACGACGCGGCGAGGATGTGCTGCGGGGCGACGCTGCCCTCGCGCACCAAGCGGGCAATCCGATGCACCATCGCGGTGGTTTTGCCCGACCCCGCGACAGCCAAGACGAGCGCGGGGCCATTGGTGTGCGCGACAATCGCCTGCTGTTCCGGCGTAAGCGGGTGGGTGGTGGTCAGGGGCATACGAGTGTTCCTTCTTGCCATGAGTACACGCTCCTGTGCGCTATGATAGCACACCGAGTGCCGCACGCCTACCCCCTGATACCTCGCACCTGCCCCCCGCACCCGCCCCGCGCGGGTAGCCTTGCTTACCCTCCGCCCGCCTCGCGTGCCGCGGCCAGTGCCGCGTACACCTCAGCCGGCGGTGTCCCCACATATGTCAGCACGAGTTTCTGTCCTGCCCGTGTTGCGGCCATATACACCCGCCGCGCATGATCCCGCACCACCTCAGCGCGTTCGTCCGCACTCAGCCGCAGGCTGTGCATCGCCTCAAACAATGTGTGCAGCCCAACCACAACCACCAGTGGTGCTTCCAAACCGGTGGCTGCATTCAGATGACACACCCGCAGCCGCGTGGCTTGCCCAACCGCCCACGCCGACATCGCCGCCGGATCGCCCACCGCATCCGCACCGAGCGCATCCGCTAGTCGCTGGCGCAGCGTCTCGGCTCCGTTCCACTCGGCGTGGATGACCAGCACATGGTGGCGCGGCACCTGCCCGTGAGCCACGAGGGCTTTCAGCTCATTCACCACGCGGGTCAGCTCATCTTGGGTGCTGCTCAACTGGATCAGCTCTGGGGGACTGCCCGCCGGCATCTCGTGCAGGTGTGGCTCGATCCGCTCATCGTCGCCATCATCGGGCACGAGCATCGCATACAGGCGCGTCGCAAAGGTCATGATCGGGCGGGTCGTGCGGTAGCTCCGGCGCAACACATGGGCCCGCCCGCGCACCGCTAGCCCGACACTGCGCCACGATTGCCGCCGCTTGAGAAAGCCCTGCGTTGGATCGGCCACGAGAAACAGATAGCCGTGCGTGGGCGACAAGCTCAGCCGAATCAGATCAAACCACAGCGGGGCAAAGAACTGGGCTTCATCCACATGAATAATGTCATAGGGCGGGATAGTCAGCTGCTGCTCATTCACCGCGTGCCACAGCAAACGCGGCACATCGCCCCAATCTACCTGATTGCGGCGTTTCAGCTCCTGCTGATAGGCAACGACCGCCTGAAAGACCCGTTCGCGTTGCGCGAGCGTCAGCCCAAAGCCCCGCCCGCTCCGATCTGCCGCAAGGTAGGCGGTGCGGTTGAGCGGCAGCCGATCTTTGAGCCAGTCAATCTCATCCCGCAGCATCTCCTCCGTGATCGCCGTGTTCGGCAGGTATGCGTGCTGGATCGCACGGATCAGGGTCATGCGTTGCGTGCGCCCCAACGGGTTGTGCCATGGTATTTGTGCAGGCCAGTGGGCCCGACACCAGCCCAAGAAGGTGCGCCATTCAACCGGCGGGGTGGCTGGGCTGAGCCGTTGGTAGCGGGCTTGCAGGTCAGCGATCAGCGGGCGATTGTGGGTCAGCACCAACATGGTCTTGCGCGGAAAGGCTTGGCGCAGCAGGTGCATCCGGTGCAGAATGATGAGCGACTTGCCACTCCCAGCCACCCCGTTAATCAGGCGCACCGTCAGATCGCGGGCTTCATGTTCCAGTTCGGTCGAGAGGTCAAGGTCGAGCTTGACGGCCCACTCTTGATCGTAATCGAGTAAGAAGGTGGTCAATTCAGCGTGGGTGCGGCGGGCTACCGGCTGCCGCACGGTCAATTCCGGAGGGATCACCACTTCGGGGGTGAACGCTGCCCGCAGCTGCTGCACCTGCTCCGGTGTAAGCGGCGCACCGAGCTGCGCGGCAACCCACGCCGCAAACGGTTCGGCGTGCATGAGCGAGGCATCGGCCCACACCACATCGGTCTGCGCGGAGCGGTGCAGCGCAAGCAGCGCAGGTGGCAGGTTGGGGAAGATCACCGCCTGCGGCACGGTGATTGGTGCGGGGCGGTGCAGCGTCTCGCGGAAGGCCGCCAACGCCGCCTGTTCGGGTGCTCCCAGCGCACTTGGCTCCGCGTCGGGAGCCAAGAAGTCCTGCTGCCCAGCCAGCTCGGCCTGCCGCACCGTGAGCGGTGCCACTTTGATCAGCAGGGCCCGCTGGGTGGCATCCAGCACGAGGAAATCGGGGCCCAGCGTGCCCCACAGCGGCAAGCGTTGCCAGACGGTATAGCTGTCATCCGGCAGTGCTTTCAGCAGCCGATAGACTTTCGTCACGTCGGGCGGCACCTGACCAAGCGGCTTTTCGGGCAACATGCGGGCCATCGTTATGGTGCTCCCTGCGCGATGGGGTAGGTAGGCAGGCTGTGCAGGAAATCGGCGAGCAGGTCAATCTGGGCCGCGATGGTCGCATCTTCGGGCACAACCGTCAACAGGGTTGGGCTAGCCAGCACAATCAGTTTAGTGCGCGGGCGCGTGATCGCCACATTCAACCGTTGCGGCTGGAACAGAAACGCCGCCACCGTTGCCGCAAAATCGCGTGCGCCAGTCGTCAAGGTCACGATGATCAGATCACGCTCTTGCCCTTGCAGCCGCTCCACCGTGTCAATCACCAGCTGTCGCCGCAGGTCATAAGCCATGCCGCGATATTTGAGGCGGCGACGAATCTCGCGGGCTTGGACCCGATAGGGGCTGACCACCCCGATTTGGGCGGGGGTCAGCCCACACTGAAGCAGCGTATCGAGGAGATCGGCGACGAGCTGGGCTTCCGCCGCATTGTAGCTGGTGGCGTGGTGCTGTTCGAGCACCCCCCAGATCGCGGGTGTCGCCGGATCAAGCAGCTCGCTGAACTGGCTGGGGGGCTGGGGATAGCCGATGCGTCGTTCGGCTATCGCGGGCGTGGCGGGTTGGAGCCGCCCGTCGTAGAACTGCTGCGAGGGCCAGCGCGTCAGCTCGGCATTCATCCGATAGGTCTGGGTCAAGAGCGTATCATAGCCGCGCCCCACTAACAGCCCAAAGATTGAGCTGCGTTCGAGCGCATCAGCCGCGAGCCGCTCCGCCCCGACCGGCGGCAGCTGTTGATGATCGCCCACAATAATGTACCGCCGCGCCTTCAGCATCGCCATCATCGCCAGTGGCAGCGTGATCTGGCTCGCTTCATCGAGGATCACCGTGTCGAAGGTCACATCGCTCAGGCGGCGCGTGCGCGTCGCAAACGGGGTCGCACCCACCACGTAGCCGGACTCGGACTCGGCAAAGGGGGATTGGTTGAAGTACTCGTAATTGGTGACGAGCAGGTCTTGGGCCCGCGCTGGCTGCCCCACTTTGATGACAGGCGGGTCGTCAGCCGCGAGCTGAACAACCGTATTCAGGGCGTGGTTGATGGCCCGATGAGTGTGGGCCGTGATGAAGACACGCTCGCCATCTTGCACGAGCAACCGCGCCAGATGGGCAAGGACACGGGTTTTGCCGGTGCCCGGCGGGCCTTGAATCAGGTAGGCCAGATTGGTTGCATAACTGGCGGCGAGGGCCTCGGTTTGGTCGGGGTTCAGACCGTGCGCGTGGGCATAGGCTTCAGCGTCGGCATAGCGTTGCATATCCAGTAAGGGCGTGCGCTCGCCGTGCAGCAGGGGCAGAATCTGCTCGCGGCCGATGCTGCTATCGGCGATGTCATCCAGTGCGCTGACGATCAGCGTACTCATATCCACAATCGTTTCATCCAGCACCCAGCCGGTTGGCTCGCGCAGCAACGCGCCGTAATCCACACCCACATCCTCGATCAGTACCAGTAGGGTAGTTTCGTCATCCTCTTCGAGCGTCACGGTGATGCGCGGGGCTTCAAAGGGATCGCCGCGATGGAGCAGGAGCAGATCGCCTTCGCGGAAACGCGAGCGATTCACGGGACACGTGAGGTGCAGTTCCCCGTTCTGCTCATTCGCACTGATGCAGATGTCGGCGAGGGCTACCCCTGCCGTGACCCGTTCGCCCAACGGCTTGCGCCACTGGTGCTGCACGTGTTGGCGGGCTTCGCTTGCGCCGGTGATGACCGATAGCCGGAGCTGCTTGAGCCACTCGGCGACCTGTTCGGTGGTTGGTGCAGGAGGCGATGGGTTCATGGGGATTCCTCACAATAGGGCAACACGATGTCCGTTTCCGCGTAGGCAAACGCAAGCCCCGCGAACTGGGTGCGGAGCGCAAGCAGCTCCACCTGATAGGCGCGGATCTGCCCATCTTTGATGGCCCATTCGCCGCGCTGTTGCTTGACCAGCAGACTCACGTTCGTCACGACCAAGAGGGTCTGCTGCGCTGCGTGGGGCAGCTGTTGGGCCGCCGTCAAGCTAGCAATCAGGGCCCGATAGAGACCGACATGGGGCTGGTCGGTGACAGCCACTGCCCCGTGGAACCGCTCGGTTGGCGTGACTACCGCCCACTGAGGCGGGCGGTGCGCAGCGGCGGAGCAGAGCGCGACCACCCATGGTGCTGGGGGCAGTTCCGCATCAATGCTCCCAAGCAGCGGCAAAACGGCAGCATGCGCTTGGCGGACGCGCTGCGCGGCGGCGTGCGCTTCCTGATGGACCCGCTCGTTGCGCGGATCGCCCGCATGCGCTGGCACCCACGTCAAGCTGAAGGTGTGCGGGAAGCGGGTCATCGCATCCGCTAGCTGGTGCCACCGAGCACGATTTTTGCGGGGCAACGGCTGCCCATCGCCGAGCTGCTGCATGCCGTTGAGCACGTACTGTGAGTCGGAGCGCAGGACAACGTGGCACGCCCGTTTGAGGGCGGTGAGTGCGGCAATGACGGCATCGAGTTCCATCTGGTTGTTGGTTACCGTTGTGGTTGCTTCACCGACCAGCAACCGCTCGTGGTTGCTGTATTCGAGGAGCGCAGCCCAGCCGCCAGCACCGGGATTGTCAAGCACGGCACCATCGGTGGTGATGGTCATTGTGGAATGGGATGGTAGGGATGGAGCCATTCTTGTGTGTCCTCAGACCTTACCGTATACATATCAACAGCTATAGTATACCGCATTGCTCGTCGGCGTAGCGCGGGGACGTGTACCCGAGTATCTGGGAAGCGCACACCCCTCACCCACCACCTCGCCCCTACCCCGCCCCGCCCGCCACCGAGCCGCGCCACTGCTCCAGAAAGGCCAGCACCGCGTCGTACTGCTCAATCCGAATCAGCTTGTAGCTGCTCACCCCGAAGCGGCGGTACAGCTCACCAAAGATGCCCTGATACTGGTTCTTGCTGCGGTCTTGCTCACCGAGCAGCTCAGCCAGTGCCTTGACCAGCTGGGCGATGTGCGCGGCCTGCTCGTCGGTAATGTAGGCATGCGGGTGGAGTTTGTCTTCGAGCATAGCAGTACGTCGCTGCAAGGCGCGGATTACCTCTGCCGCTTTGTCGAGCCGAGCGTGGGCGTGGGTAGCCAGTCCTTGAGCATCTGTGGCTAGCGCGTGTGTCGCATCCACGCGCCCTTCGAGGTCCATTTGCTGTTTTGCCATCTGAGCAATCGCCATCCCCAAATCGTAAATCTGCGTGAGGGTCATGCCCTGCTCGGCAGCGGGTGGGGGAGCGGTCGGCGTGGTGCTTGTGTCGGGCAGCAGCAACTCGGCTTGAAACGCAGCGGAGAGGGTCCGGAAGCACTCCCGCCGGTAGAGCGTGATCTTCTCGCGGTACTCCGCGTTCACCTGCGTTGCCCCGATCCCAAACAGCCAGCCGTGCAAGTATTCCAGCGGCAGACAGAGATGCTCACGCCGCTGGATGTCGCCGGGTACCTGCGTGATCAGTTTGATCACGCAGCTTCTGAGCACCTCGTCGCGATTGATCCGCAATCGCTGGGGCGACCAGTTGATGCCCAAGACGTGACAGATTGGACGTACCGGTACAAGAACGTGGGGCATGCCATCCATCCGCACCAGCATGGCGAGGATCGCATCATCGTAGAACTCGACCCACCGCTCCTCAAGTACTTCGATCTGTGGCTTGTCGCTCATGGTGTTGGCTCCCTCCTATTCATCAGCGTGACCGCTTGCCCCGCCCGCCACCGAGCCGCGCCACTGCTCCAGAAAGGCCAGCACCGCGTCGTACTGCTCAATCCGAATCAGCTTGTAGCTGCTCACCCCGAAGCGGCGGTACAGCTCGCCAAAGATGCCCTGATAGTGGTTCTTGCTGCGGTCTTGCTCGCCGAGTAGCTCAGCCAGTGCCTTGGCCAGCTGCGCGACGTGCGTCGCCTGCTCATCCGTGATGGAGGCGTGCGGGTGGAGTTTGTCTTCAAGCGTAGCAGTACGTCGCTGCAAGCGTACCGTCACATGCGCTTGCTGGGTGTATACTTTATCGGAGGCAGGCATTCCTCAGATCGGTGGAGCGATCTCGGAATGGCAATGAACCCGCACGCAGGAGCACCAGTGACGATGAGCAGCGAAGGAGTGGCGATTGACCCCTACTACCAATACCCCGATGGAGATCCACATCCGACCGGCACACCCCACTGAAGCCGACCAGTTGACGCGCATTGTGGTTGCTGCGAAACGGCATTGGGGCTACTCCACAGCACTGCTCCAGCTCTGGCACAATGACCTGACGATCACTGCCGCGCAGATCGTGCGCCAGCCCGCCTCTGTCGCAGTCGTGCGCGAGGTGCCAGTGGCGGTGGGCATGCTCGGTGCCCACCCAGACGGGATCGAGCTAGCGCACCTGTGGGTGCGCCCAGATCTGATCGGGAGAGGGGTCGGGCGACAGCTGTTCACCCACCTCTGCCAGATCGCCCGCACGAGTGGCTTCAGTCAGGTGTACATCGAAGCTGATCCCCACGCCGTCGGCTTTTATGAACGGATGGGAGCCGTGCAGATCGGCAGCGTTGCCACCCCGCACGGGCGCAGTCTGCCGCTGCTACGCTACGAGTTGCCCCCGGCTGCGCCAGCGGGCGTGTAGAGCAGCCCGTTGAGCAGGCGCATGCCATCCAGTTTCACCTGCAATGATACGCCCATAGCTCCCAGCACGGACGTGCCCTGCGTGGTGTGCCGCCCTTCGTGCCCTGCCTGCCCTGCCCCCTCACCCTGCCCGCTTGACAGCCGCCCCGATCATCCCGTATCCTTGTGCTAGCGAGCCGATGCCGAAAGGAGCAGCCCATGTCGCACGCGCAGCCCATGCCAACCCCGCCTGATAGCTTCGATGAGCCGTGGAAGCTCATTCTCGAACACTATTTCCGCGACTTCCTGACCTTCCTGTTCCCCACCGTCGCCACCGCCATTGATTGGAGCCGTCCGCCGGAACCCATGCCCACCGAACTGGCCCGCCTGACCGCGACCAGCAGCACCGGCCCGCGCTCCGTGGATTGGCTCGTCAAGGTGTGGCTGCGCGATGGCACCGAA
>JAAUTZ010000030.1 GCA_012031225.1 Chloroflexaceae bacterium | reverse complement strand
CTATCATTCACAGTAGGGACGTGAGGACGTAGGCGGGGAACACAGGTGTCGAAGCGTTGAAACGCGGCTTCGCGCTCCTACCCTTTATTCCCCACCAGCAAGCCCAAAACGCGAGGTGGTGCGGAATATCTGCGGTGCAACAATGACCACCAAATGGAAGTGGTCGGGGTGAGTGGATTTGAACCACCGACCTCCGCGACCCGAACGCGGCGCTCTACCAGTCTGAGCCACACCCCGATATGGACATGATGATGCTGGTGCCGAAGGTGGGACTCGAACCCACACGGAGTCACCTCCACCCGGGTTTGAGCCGGGCCCGTCTGCCAGTTCCAGCACTTCGGCACTAACTCTGAGATTATAGCGGATGCAAGGGCTAGTGTCAAGCGGCCCACGCCCCGGCAAAATCGCCCCTTGCAAAATTATCCTGAGTGTGCTATACTCTACTTTCGTAAGCGGGAATAGCTCAGTTGGTAGAGCGACACCTTGCCAAGGTGTAGGTCGCGAGTTCGAGTCTCGTTTCCCGCTCCATTTCGATCATAACTGGTAAACCGACGTGCAATCGTCGGTTTCTTTTTGTAAGGCTAGGCTTGCACAAGCAGCCCCAAGTTGACGACACGATCAGGAGCAAAACGGCGTTATGAGTACCCCGATACAGCTGGAAGCGCAGCTGCGGACTGTCCTTGGGAAGGGTGTCAGCCGTCTTCGACGCGAAGGCATTCTCCCAGCTACAGTGTATGGCAAAGACCGCGAACCGCTAGCGATCCAGATTAACGAAAAGGATTTTCTGAACACCTACCGCAAAATTGGCCACTCGGTCTTGGTGGATTTGAAAATTGATGGGCGGGAAGGCTTCAATGTGTTTGTGCATATGCTGCAACGCCATCCCGTCAGCCGCGCCATTATTCACGCCGACTTCCGCGCGGTAGACGCGGATCGTCCGGTGCGGGTGAATGTTGCGCTTGCGTTGCAGGGTGCCTCACCTGTGGTGGCACGCGGCGATGCGATTGTCAATCAGATGATTTCGTCCGTGCGGGTGCGGGCGTTGCCGGCCGATATGCCGCCTGCGATGCCAGTGGATATGACCCTCGTGGTCCGCCCGACGCAGGTGGTGCAGGTAAAAGATCTCCCCACGAGTGACAAGTACGTCATCGAGTCCGAACCGGAGTTGATCCTGATCTCACTCACTGGGGTCAAGCGACGCGCTTAGAGGCTCCTGCCAATTCCAACCAAAACAATAGGGCGGCGTTCAGCACGAACGCCGCCCTTTTCTCTGCCCGATCTGAGCGCAGCTTGCCGAGCCGCTACCAGAGATTGAAGGCCATGCCCACGAAGTATACCAACGTCAAGGCGGCGGCAGCCAGCATCACCCATTGCAGGCGCACTGCCCGCTGCAACACCGTCCGCGCATCGCTGGTCAGGTTGGGGTGGCTCAGGATCGTGGATGAGATGATCCAGAAGCCCAAGCCCATGCTGATCGCGCCGAGCGAGGGAATGCCCCACAGGAATGGCTCTAGCCACACATTCAGGCGTGACCCAATGATCCCTGCGAGCAGCAACGTCAGACAGATCACCAGTGTGATCGGCGTGCGCCGGGCCAGCAAGTACGCAAACTGATCGGCGGTGCGGAGATTCTTCGACCAGCCTTCCATCACGTTGACCATCTGCCCGATGCGGCCTGCCGAGCCTTCCGGTGGCGCACTCGGCGGTGTGGGCAGGGCTGCGGGCGCAGGGGTTTGTTCGGGTGTAGGTTCAGAAGTTGGGGCGTTAGGTTCCAGCATAGATCCGACCTTTCCAGAGAACACCGTGTCCAGAAGCGACGAGCCACGCACTGCGGGCGAGAATACCACTATAGGCAATGATGCTCAACGACCAGAGCAGGGCATACGTCCACACCAAATGATACAACTGGTGCAGGATCAGGGCCCGTAGCACCAGTGCCGCTAGCACCGTTCCTAGCCCAAGCAAGAGGGCAAGGATGCTACTGAGCTGGAAGCCTGCCTCGCCAACGTAGATCACTGTTGCGAGGAGTAACCAGAACGGCAACAGAGCCAGCGCAAACTGCCCTGTGCCTGCCAGCAAAGCCCGCCCGCCTGCACTGCGAAAGCCTGCACTGGCATTCTTGGTCAGCCCCTCAAACACCTCGCTGCGGCTGGTATACATCCGTACCCGCACGGCAGCGCAGCCCAATACGACAGCAACGTGTGCGCCTGCATCGTGCAGGTGGCGGGCCAGCCAGACATCATCTAGCACAGCCGCTCGCACGGCAGCGTGCCCATCAATCGCGGCGTAGCATTGCTGGCGCACCAGAATGCACTGCCCATTCGCCATCACCTCATGCGCGTGGGCATCCTCCGCCGCGACCCGCTGGAATGGGTAGGTGGCATAGATCATAGCGCGGAAGGGCGGCAGCAGCAGCCGTTCCCAGAAGCTCCCCAATTCGAGGAACGGAAAGACACTGACAACATCACGCCCCTGCATATGGGCATACTCAAGCAGTGCCAGCAGCAGCTTGGGCTGGGCGGCGGTATCCGCATCCAAAAAGACGAGCCACTCGCCGCGTGCCGCCTGCGCCGCCTGCTGACAGGCCCACGCTTTGCCCGTCCAGCCGGCTGGTAGCCCCGTGCCAGATAGCACGCGCAGGTGCGGATATTGCGCGGCATACTGGGCCAGAATATGCGGGGTGGCATCGGTTGAGTGGTCGTCAATCACAATCACTTCGTAGTTGGGGTAGTGTTGGTTCAGCACCCCATCAAGGCAGCGTGCAATGCAGCGTGCTTCGTTGCGGGCGGGAATGATGATTGAGATCAGCGGCGTATGTTCCGACGGAGTTGGATCGGGCGGCAGATGCGGCAATGCCCGCATTGCGCGGTACTCACGGATGTGTCCGTAGAGAATCAACAGAGCTAGCACGACAATCACAGCAAACAGCATATACGCCTCTTTCATGGGCCCAGTTTGGGTATCTTGTAAGTAGTGTAGGGAGAATTGCTGAAACTGTCAATCAATCTGCACAGGCTTTGCACAGTTCAGGTGGTGGGGCTACAGCTTAGCGTAGCCCCGCCGCACGCAGCAGCGCATCAAGCCACGCTGCATCATCTGGCGTAAGGGTTGGCGGTGGTGGGTTGGTGCGGTAGTCTATCCGCAGATCATACCCCGCCCGATCATACAAGGCATGCATGAGCGGGGTCAACGCAATAACTGGCTCAGGATCGCCCGCCTCCAACGGAAGCTGAAAGGGAGGGATGGGCTGGCGCACGTCAAACGGGAGCAGATCAGCTTTGGGACGGTGCGTAGCCCGGCTCACGAGAATCCGATACGCATTAGGCTGATCGTAGCCACGTACTTGCATCGGGGGGCCAGCCCGTAGCAGATCAAGCTCAACAAGGTGGGTCTGGCTACCCAACAATGCCAGCCGTTTCCGCTCATACTGAGCGCGACCGGTAGGGTTGGTTTTGTTGGTGGGGGAGAGTAGTTCAATGACCGTAATGACTTGTTCGCTAGCAGCAGTGCGAATCTCCAAAAAGAGTTCCCGGACTTCATCCGAGAGCGGTACTTCAACCGTTACCACTTGTTCTGCTGTTGCACCCTGCACTACACCACCTGCTACAGCTGCTGGTACTGGCGAGCTTCGCTCAATGATCGCAAGATCAGGACGAGCCGCAATGGGCATGTCATCACTACTCAAATGTAGCGTGCGCTCCTCAACCGCTACGTAGTAGCGTGGGCGCAGGCGTGGCGCAAGCTCATCGCGCAAGGCGATAATCACGCTACTGTGAACATTGGTCCACAGCCCCGCCGCTTCGAGATAGGGGTCCATGCCCGGAAACGGAGTCGGCATTGCTTCTCCCCACGATCCAGCTTACACTTCCGGCAAGCCCAGCTTTTGGCGCAGTTCGCGCACCTTCTGCTCAATACCCCGCTTGTCGCGCACCTGTTGCAGGGGAATGTCTATTTGATTGACGTATTGGCTGAAGCGTTCTTCGTACAGGCGGAGCGTCTCTTCGTAGTTTTTGAGCTGGGTTTGCCACGCACGCACATCGGTATTGCGCGTATCAAGCAGGATCGGCTGTTGTTGCTGTGCATCCCACGCCACCGCTTTAGGCTGAGATTGCCCGCCAGCATAGTAGGCAAGCGCAAAGTTATCGGCGTGGCTGGCAGAGATGATCGGGTGCTGTTGCGGATAGCGGCTAGGCACCAGCCGAGCCACATAGCCGGCGACATCCAGCACTCGGGCGTAGCCATCTTGCTCGGCAGTGCCGTAGCCCGCGAGGGCTTCAAGCAGCGTCTTGGTGAACAGGCTGAGGGGATCCCCCGGCATAATGTATGATCGCTCATCCTGCCGTGAGGAAGCTAGCACTACGCGCCCACCACCCTGCCCCAATTCGGTTAGCACCGTAGCAGGCAGAGCCGGGGACAATGCCACTCCAGCCGGCGACTTCAGCGTGACTTGCCCCCCCGCGTGGCAACAATCGAGCAGCACCAGCAGGCGTTGGGCGGGAATGGCCCGGAGCGCGGCACTGAGTTCAGCCTCAGCGATGGCTGTGGCGGGCAGGTTCTGGAGATCATAGCCGTGCGTCAGGAAGGCAAAGTGCGGCGTAGCCACCCCGTGTCCGGAGAGGTACACCACCACCGTCGCCTGTGGATCGGTGCGGGCATCCTGCGCCAATTGGGCCAAGCCGGCCCGCACGCTAGCGCGGCTTGCCTGCGCGTTGGTCAGCACCGTCACCTGTTCAGGCGGGTAGGCGCAGCGAGCCGGATCACGCAGGAATGCTGCAACCTGTTCTGCATCTTGCACGGTAGCGGGCAGATCGGCTCCCACCCCTACCACCAGCGCGTAGCCCTGTGTGAATGGCATAGCTTATCATCCTCGTTCGCGTACTTTCAATCCTGATAGAGTCGGTGTTGGTGCATAGGTTTTTGCATGGATTTCATTGAAGTGCTGCACAAGCTGTTCGCGCAGCTGCATACTCTGCAACTCTAGGCGGCATGCCCAGAGCAACCAGAACACGGGCACATCGGCTAACGGGACGTGGGCATAGATCGCCTGTTGCAGTTGATCCAGCCGCCGCTCAATCTTCCACACATACTCATACTTGTCGAGGATTGACTCCAGCTGGTCAGGACTGAGCAACGCGCCCCACTGCGCCACCGTCGGCAACACGGGCAAGCGCAATGCTGGGAGCGGGAGTTCGATTTGCACCCGGAGCAGGGCCATCCGTTGCACGAGTGTTGGTTGTTCTGCGGGGGCAGTCGCTGCCTGACGCATCAGCGTGCAGTGGAGTTGTTCGAGGTGCTGATACTGTGTCTGCTGGTGCTGCAACTGGACTCTGCGGTCTATCAGCAAATTCGCCATTGGCAACATTTCTCCTTCTTCTCATTATAATGACATGCCCCTGATTCTGGCAAGCCTTGAGTGAAGAAATAATCTTTCATGGTTATCGCATGCACACCGCGCAAGTGCAGTGGGCATGCTACAATACACGTAGCAGAGTAGTTGAAGTAGCGCGTAATTCTGGTGATACATTGATCGCTGTGGCCCTGTAGTACAGAGTGCTACCTACAGCTCAGATGGAAAACGTATGCAAACCGCAACCGAACCACAGATTGGCCCCAATGCAATCATCCAGAGCGTGCGCGTGTTGCAGCAACGCTATGGCAACAGTGCCACCACTGCCCTGCTGCACCAGAGTAGCCACCCCGCCCTGCGCCACCTGCCAGAGGCACTCCCCGAAACGATGGTTCCAGAGACGCTGTTTCACGCGCTTGTCGCGGAGCTAGAGCAACAACTCGGTCCTGCACCGACTGCCGCCATGCTAGAGCAGGCAGGCAAACAGACCGCCGACTACCTGCTCGCTCATCGCATTCCGCGCCCCTTCCAAGCAGTAGTGCGCCCCTTGCCCAAACGGGCTGGGCTGTGGCTATTTCTGGTGGCGATCAAGCAGCATGCGTGGACATTCGCGGGGAGTGGCAGCTTCAGCACCGCTGGCATTCTCTCCGCCCCTACCCCCACCCTGCACCTGAGCCTGCCGCCGATAGCGCGTGCGCCAGTGGCGACATTCTACGCGGGAACCTTCCGCCGCCTCTTTCAAGTCCTGATCACCCCTGCTTGTCAGGTGGAACTAGGTGCATGGGAAGCCCCCGCCGCGCCTGCCGAAAGCTATGTGAAATGCCTATATAGGTTGCATTTGATGCCCGCCAGAAAGGAACAGACCTCATGCGTATCTTAATGATCCAGCCCAATTATCACGCCGGTGGAGCCGAAATCGCCGGTAGCTGGCCGCCCAGTTGGGTCGCCTATATTGGCGGCGCACTCAAACATGTTGGCTTTACCAACATGCGCTTTGTAGATGCCATGACGGATGACATAGCCGATGAGCAACTTGCCGAGATCATCCGCGCCAATAAGCCGGACGTGGTTCTCGCAACGGCCATCACCCCCATGATCTACAAAGCCCAAGATACGCTGCGCCTTGCCCGCGAAGCCCAGCCCAATGCCAAGCTCATTCTGGGCGGCATCCACCCCACCTTTATGTATGCCCAAGTGCTGACCGAAGCCCCGTGGATTGACTACATCGTGCGGGGCGAGGGCGAGGAGATCGTCGTCAATCTGATGCAGGCTATCGCCGCAGGCACAGATTTGGAAGAGCGCGGCAACATTAAGGGGCTAGCCTATATTGAGCAAGACCAAGTGATGGCCACCCCCGCGCACCCGCCAATTGCCAATCTCGATGACCTCACCCCTGATTGGAGCATTCTTGATTGGAGCAAGTACATCTACATTCCGCTAGGCGCACGCCTTGCCGTGCCCAACTTCGCACGCGGCTGCCCGTTCACCTGCCGCTTCTGCTCGCAGTGGAAGTTCTGGCGACGCTACCGCACCCGCTCGCCCAAGAAATTTGTGGATGAGATTGAGACGCTGGTGCGTGATCATGGGGTCGGCTTCTTCATCCTTGCCGACGAAGAACCAACGATCAACAAGAAGAAGTTTATCGCCCTGTGCCAAGAGCTGATTGATCGCGGCTTGCCCGACAAAGTGCAGTGGGGCATCAATACCCGGGTGACCGACATTCTGCGCGACGAAGCCGAACTCGCGCTGTATCGCAAAGCGGGGATGGTGCATGTCTCGCTGGGCACCGAAGCCGCCAGCCAGATGAACCTTGATCGCTTCCGCAAAGAGACCACGATTGAGCAGAATAAGAAGGCGATCCAACTGCTCAAGAAGCATGGCATCGTGGCAGAGGCGCAGTTCATTATGGGCATGGAGAACGAAACGCCCGAAAGCATTGAGGAGACGTTCCGGCTCACGATGGATTGGGATCCCGATATGGCCAACTGGACGATGTATACGCCGTGGCCCTTTGCTGAGCTATTCGAGGAGCTAGGGGATCGGGTTGAGGTGCGGGACTACTCGCGCTACAACTTCGTCACCCCGATTATGAAGCCGGATGACATGGAGCGCGAAGAGGTGCTGAAGCATGTGCTCAAGTGCTATGCCCGCTTCTACAGCCGCAAGACCCTTGCCTACCCGTTTATCCGCGATCCGTACAAGCGGCGTTATATGCTCGGCTGTCTGAAGGCCTTCGCCGTCACCACCTTTACGCGCCGCTTCTATGATATTGGGCGCGTGCAGCAGAAGGGCTTGCAGACAACGGTAGATCTGGGCTTTGATGATACGCGCATCCTGACCCGCGAACAGATTGCCACGCTTGCGACAGATCGCCCAGAGATGCTCGCCGATATGGAATTTGGCGCACGCAAGGTGGTGCCGGGCCCCCGTGAGTTGCACGAGGATCAGCCCAATTTGCCGGAGCAGCCCACCCAACCGGCTCAACCGGCTCAACCGACGGTTGCCACGCTTGAATTTATAGACAAAGAGGAACTCAACGTATGAGCCAACTCCCTGTGATTACGCCGGAACTATTGCACCGCTACAACCGCCCGGGCCCGCGCTACACTAGCTACCCGACAGTTCCGGCATGGGCGGATGGCTTCACCACTGCCGATTATGTGCAGGCCTTGGGGCAGGTGGCGCAGCAGCCCGATGAGCCACTCGCGCTGTATGTGCATCTCCCGTTCTGTGTCGAACGCTGCCACTACTGTGGCTGCAATGCCACCGTAACGCGCCACGCGCATGTGGTAGATACGTACCTTGATCGGCTGGAGCGTGAGGTCGAGCTAGTGCTAGCCCACGTCGGGCATGGGCGGCGCGTAGTCGAGATGCACTGGGGCGGGGGCACGCCCAACTTCCTTGATAATGCACAGACGCGCCGGTTGCACGGCTTTCTGGCGCGGCACTTCGCATTCGATCCGCGCGCCGAGCTATCTGTCGAGGTTGACCCGCGCATCGCCTCGCCGGAGCAGTTTGCGGTCTATCATGCGCTTGGCTTCCAGCGCGTTAGCTTGGGCGTGCAAGATTTCGATCCGGCGGTGCAGCAGGCTATCGGGCGGATCCAGCCCGAAGCGCAGACGTATGCCAGCTATGCCGCGTGCCGCGAACTCGGCTTCGAGAGTATCAACCTTGATCTGGTGTATGGCTTGCCAGAGCAGAATGAGGCGACCTTCCGGCGCACGCTGGAACGCATCATCGCGCTTGCGCCAGATCGCATTGCCACCTTTGCTTACGCCCACGTCCCATGGGTACGCACCAATCAGAAGTACGTAGATGTGACCCACCTGCCCGATGCGCCAACCCGCATGCGCCTGCTGCATATGGCTATCGAGCTGCTTGAAGCGGCGGGCTACATCTGGATTGGCTTGGATCACTTTGCGCTGCCCGATGATGATCTAGCGATAGCCTTGCAGGAGCGTCGCCTGCACCGCAACTTTATGGGCTACACAGCGCGGCGCATTCCGCATGTGCTCGCCTTTGGGATGAGTGCGATTGGCGATCTGGCGGATACCTACGTGCAGAATGATGCCAAGCTCGGCAGCTATCAAAAGGCGGTAGATGCGGGGCAGTTGCCGGTGGTGCGTGGGCATCGCCTGACGACGGATGATCGCCTGCGCCGCCTTGCGATCAATCATCTGATGTGCAATCTGGAGTTGCCAGAGAGCTTATCGCTCCCCGAATTTGGCGGCACACTCTCGGACTTGCTGCCTGATCCGATGGCTCAGATGGAGACGTTTATCGAGGAGGGGTGGCTCACCGTAGACGGCGAACGGCTACAGGTGACGACGTTGGGGCAGTTCTTCCTGCGGAATATTGCGATGGCATTCGATGCCTACTTCGATCCGGCGGAGAGCAAGCCGCTCTTCTCGCGCACCGTGTAAGGCTCGGGGGCAGGTGTCAGGGTTCGGGTGATAGGTGTTAGGTCTCAGCGATAGGCGAGCTTGCCACCTGCCCCTGCCACCTATCACCTGCCACCGCAGAGTCGTTAGCTTGGCAGGTCGTGCAGGAATTGGCGCACCGTCTCGCGGAAGCCAGCCGGATCGCGCCACGCGAAGATGTGCCCACACTCCGCATCGAAGATCAGGCGAGCTTTCGGCAGCGTCTCAGCTAGCAGCGTACCCTGCTCCGCCGCAACGAAGGGGTCTTGCCCGCCTTGAAAGATCAGCGTCGGAATGGTGATGTTGGCAAGGCACGGCACAACTGGGCGGCGCGAGGCTTCGAGTAGCTCAATCACATGCAACAAGCCCGCATTGAGCGTGGGCCACCACTCGGCTCCGTGCTGTTTGGCGAGGTAGGTATCCCACGTTGCCGACATATTCGCCACACTGTCGCGGTGCGCGGCGAGGGTCTCCGGTCCCGCATACGCAAAGACGCTATCAAGGATCAGCGCGGCGATCCGTTCGGGCACATGACACGCCGCATTCATTGCCGATACGCCCCCCGCACTCATGCCAAAGACGGGCACGGCTTGCTTTGGAAAGAGCCGCGTCAACGCATCGGCAAGGCTCTCGCCCTGCATGCTGAAATACTCCTCGCGGAACAGGTAGGCCGGGTGCGCCGAATGCCCGTGCCCCAGCAGATCGAAGCTATACACGGTATGGCTATCGGCGAAGCGTTGCGCGAGCCGCTCTTGGCTGCTAGCCGTCATGGTGTTGCCGTGCAACAAGACAAACGGTGTGCCGTGTCCGGTGTGGATGTAAGCTAAATGCCCGTGGCGGGTATCTACTGTTTCCATAGGTATGTTGCTTTAGGTATATCTCCACAGACGTTGCCCGACGCAACGCCCTTGCTCCTATTGTAGCATATTGGCTTGTGGGGCGTGACAGAGATGCGAAAGACGTGCCCCCAGCACGTCTCACTTGATCTAATCTCTCGCGCACCAAATCACCCGCCCCCGACACCGCTACATCTCGCCGTAAATCTCCAATAGCTCGCGCCAGTCGCCCTGAAGCTCATCGCGGCGAGCGGCATAGAACAGGTGGTCAATGCCGTGTTCGTCGCGGTAGACCAGATCAACTTGGCTCCGCATTGGGCGCAGATAGCCGATGTTGCCCCACCAGCGCACGCCCATCTCATCAAGCGGCAAATCTTGCAGATACATCCGAGCCGCATACTCGCGCACCGTGCCGGATTTAATATCCTGCATACGCCACGGCGCACCGCTGCTGTCGCCCGTTCGCAGATCGCGGAACACATACCGCCACTCAGCGGTATCATCGGGGGCGGCACTCACCACCTCAATGCCGGTGCGCGGACGCGGCACGCGGATCATCCCCAGCCATGCATCGGTGAGCTTGTTCTGCGGTACGTGGTGGTACTCTTGGTAGTTGTTGCCATCTTTGTCGCGCATCGCCAGATCAAAGCGCACCTGCCCCTGCTCATCGGTGTAGATGCGCCACAGCCCGCCCCGCCCCCGCCAGCGATACTGTCGTTCGCCCCACGGGGTAGCTAGCTCTGGCAACTGGTCAAAGTCATCCAGCGAATTGCCGGGAATGAAGATGGGGGTGTTGCTGTTGTCGGCGTGGCTCAGCGTGCTGCCGTTGCTCTGCCCATTGCCACTTGTGCTGTGCTCATTGCCGCTATCCCCACTGCCATTGCTGCCGTGTACGCCGTTGCCGCTGTTGCCCCCGTTGCTGGCACTGTCGCCGTGTTCGACGTATTGGAGTTCTGGCTCGAATTCTTCGGCGGGGCGTTCACTCAGCAAACTTGCCCACTCCTCGCCCAAGCCCCAATCAGACACGCCGTAGAAAACCCGCTGTACAACCCCGTTGCTATCCCGATGCACGAGATCGTACTTCACGCGGTTGCCCTGCCGATAAGCTCGCCACACCCCGAACTGCCCCCGCCAGCGCACTTGGCTATGCAAGTCTACGCGCTTCTCACGGAGATCCTCGTGGCGGGCAATGGCATAGGACCACAGCCCCTGTGCCTTGTCGCGGGTTACGCCAGCCGTCGTGCGGAGATCCCGTACTTCGTAATACCACATATCGCCGCGCAGTTGGGCATCCACCACTTCTACGCCACTATGGGGCAACTCCAGTGGATTGGAGGTATCTTCGATCTGCCCATCCTCTGCCAGTGCCCGCCGACAGAGCTGCATCACTTCGGCTCGGGTGGCAGGCGCAGTAGCATTGGCGCGGCGCACGTAGATCACGCCGTTGGTGCTGACGTAGGGCGGCAATCCTTCTGCCCGAACCTCGACCCGCACAATGTCGCGCCCTTCGTAGTTGAGTAGCTCCAGCGAAATGTAGGGCTGCTGCTCCAGCTGCTCCTGCACACTCTGGCGCAACAGCTCACTCACCAGATCAGGCCGCTCTACGCCACTCACCTGACCGCCCGGCTCTGAGCCAACGATGAGCACGCCGCCGCCGGCATTCGCCAGTGCCGCTACATCCTTCCACAGCTCGCGGATCGCCGCTTCCATCGGTGCGCCCGTGCCTACGCTGCGGAGAATCTGCCGTTCGGAGACGGCTCCGAAGCGCAGTGCATCAACTTCCCATAGCTTCTGATCGCGCTTGGGCACGCGCACCCGCTCAAACTCATCGCTGCCGAAGAGCTGACGCAAGGCCTCGAAGCTCGCTTCGGGCAGCAGCATTTCGACATAACGATCTCCGATGCCCTGCCGATGGCTGATGTGTAGCTCGCTATCGGGCAGGCGGCGCAGGCGGTGAGCATCGCTGCCTTGAATGCAGAACATACGCCGCTCGTAGTGTTCCGTCTTGCCATTGTAGAAGCCGGGCGAGGTGAATTTATCGTGATCGGTGTAGAAGTTGATAAATTCGAGCGCACTGAGGTGTTGGCTCTGGGTCGCAGCGACACGAGATTGGCCACTCGTGCCCATCCGCAGGGTTTCGGTAATCACGCCGTTGGGGCCATTCGCGTGCGCGGCAATGACTAGCCCACCGGCTCGCGCAATGATCTCATAGGCTTCGGCCGCATAGCGTGTATCGGGGACGCTGCACGCGCCTTTCTTCAGCATTTCGGGGGGGATGCCAAGCTGCAACAGCGTCGCTTCCATCAGGCTCAGCGGCTGCTGCGGCGAGAAGATCGCCAAAATGTGTGCGCCATAGTGAGAGGTAAATTCAAATCCGGGTAGAACCGTAATTTTGGTGAGCAACCGCCGATACTCGGCAAGCTGCACTGCTTCTGCATCAGTCAGCCGCCCAGCTGCTTCGAGGGTTTGCAGAAATTCAATTTCGCGTTGGAACTGCTCATAGCCGTGTACCGTATTATGGTCGGTGAAGGCGATCAGTTCCAAGCCACGCTGTTCAGCTTCGCGGAGCATGTCGAGGTAGGCGACATCGGGTTCGGCATAATCTTCGGAAGCTGGCGTGTGTATGTGCAAATCAACTCGTATCCAACGCTGCCCATTGCGTTCTTTGGATGTCGTACTCATACACGTTGTTCTCCAATCGTATGCAAGCTGGCATTTTCACAATTTTGCTCTCTGTATTCACTCCACACCCGTGCGATAGACAAGCATTTGGTTGCGTTTCGCGTGGTTTTCGCGTATCTGCATAGCTAACCAGCTATGCCCCTCTTCTCTCTTGGCGTTCTGGTTGGGTGCAGTGCAGGTGGTGTATTTCCTTTATCATACCGCAAAGCACGCTGCATGACAACTTATGCGGCGCACTTAGGAACGTAGATTGTATAGTGCTATTATAGCTTATTTTGGGTCATTGTGCCGAATCCCGCAAAGCAGTGCGGTGCGGATTGCACAGGCTTTGTCGCAGCCCGGCTCACGATACGGTTAGCTCGATGGACGCGAAGCAGCGCGGGTTGGCATGCACAAGGTCCATTCCCGAACGAAAGCTCTGCAATACGAGCGGTGTGCCGAGCGAGCCGAGCGCAACAATTGGCCCTGTGATCATGAAGGTGTAGCGGCCAGTGCGTTTGGGGTCAGGCAGCGAGCAATAGCGGGTGAATCCTTCGGTGCCCAATTCAGTCTGCACGTATTCACGGTCGGCTCCGACTTTGAAGCCCTGCCCAAAGATTTTGACTTGGAGCTGGCGCAGGATTGTCTTGTCGAAGTCGTGCAACGTCTGCGTCACAAAGAACCAGCCCACGCCGTACTTGCCAGTCATCCGCACGCTCTGCGCGAGCATCGTGCGCGTGCGGCTGCCATCGGCGGTATCGTTGGCGTGTTCGCCCGCAAACAGGTGGGCTTCATCGAGCAGCACGAGCGCATTGCTGGTTTGTCCGTGCTGGAAGCTGCGGTGGATCACATGGCGCAGGCGTGTGAGGATTTCATTGAGCAGGAAGTAGGGGACATCGTGTTTACCGCCCTCTTGCGCGAAGGACAGCACCACGACGGCGCGTTCGGTGAGAACTTGCTGGATCAGCGTTGAGAGGGGGGTGCGCCCGTCATCGGTGCGGAAGGCGTTCAAGGTTTCGCCCCACACCCGCTTGAGGCGCAATTCGTCGAGCTGGTAACGGGCAAGGACATCCAGCGCACGTTGCCCTTCGCCGGGCGTGGTGCCGGGCCGCGTGGCATAGATTACATCGGCAAACTTAGCGAGATCGCGCACCAAGCCGGGCAGGTCGCTTCCGCGCAGATCGCGGATCGGGCGGTGTTTGCCGTTGCTGTCGTGCAGTTCGCTCAGGATTGTTGCCAGCCGCTCGCTTGCCTCGCGCTCTTTGTTGTGCCCCTTAAAGCCGAGCGTGGCAAAGAAGCTCGCCCGCCGTAGCATCTCGGTGAAGGCTTCTGTGCCTTCGAGGGCGACTTCGTTGGTGTTGGTGACGATGATCTCGCGCCGGTGTTGCAGCGCACCGAGCATGCGCCGGATGCTGAAATCTACGCGATGATCGCCCGCCGCAAACCGATCTTGCCCAAATTCGCCCTGCGGATCGAGGATCAGCAAGCCCATACTCGGATTGGCGGCAAAGCCCGCGAGGAGCTGCGCGGCGAGGATACTTTTGCCGCTGCGCGTCTGCCCGAAAATACCGAGCATCACGGCTTCGCCGAAGCCGCCTTCTTCGGTTTTGCCGAAGTGCCGCAGCGTGAGGGGCACCGGCAAGCCATCGCCCGGCGATTGCCCGGCGTAGAAGATGCCCGGCTCGGTATGCACCAATTCTTGCAGGGCTTCGGCATCGGCGGGGTAGACGGGCGTGCCACTTGGGGGCGGGATTGAGAGCGTGGTACGGCGGCGCACATACCCCTGATCGTCGAGCAGGAACACACCCAGTGCCGTGAGTTGGGCACTGGTCAGGTCGCTTTCGCCACTCAGCGCGGGGATTGCCCCTTGATGTTTAATCACGGCGCGGATCACCGGGTCTTCGTGCCAGCGATTGCGGGTGACAATGCCACCGAGTTGGCATAACGCCCGCTTGCGATAGGCTTTGCCATTGAAGCGTTCAATCACCTCAAATGTAACCCACGCATGATCGAGGGCGCGATCACGGGCGGTTTCAAGAATATCTACCGTAAAGGTGGTCGTGCTATTGGGCGAGCCAATCACTGCAATCGGGTAGCGGATAATTTTATCCATCGCTAGCCTGCCTCCGTGCTGCTTGATTTAGCGACACCGATGTTTCGCACAAAGATGCCGAACACATATGGCAGTATAGCATCAGTTTTCCAATTCGGCAAGTTGTCGTAGGGGCGATATATCTTAGCGGCGCATGAAACCCGACACAGGTGGGGTGGCGAGCGTAAAACAATATCAGATTATAGGACATGTGTTTTGATTTGGAGTATGCTTGGCAAGAAGGTTGTCTCTACGTTCCATAGACAGGAATGCACCTACCCACCCTGCCGCCGCTGGCGGCGGTGCTGGCGGCGGTTGTACTCCTCGTTGCGGCGGATCAGGCGCAGCACCGATTGGTACTCATACGCCTCAAGGAAGATGTGCAGCTGGCGCACATACTCCGGCGATTTGCGCTGGTTGTCCTCCGCCGAGAGCAGCTTCAGCCAGTAGCTGAGGTAGGGCTGAAAATCCTCGTAGCGCAGCAAGCCCGACGCATTGATGTAGTGTTCAAACTGGGCGAGATAATCAAAGAAGACCTCGAACGAACGGCGGATGTGTTCGTTGATGCCGATCATCTTATCCTGCTGAAAGCGCGGGATCAGCGCGGTGATGACCATCGCGTCGTTGATCATCACCCGCTCGCTACGGAGTTCGCCATCGCTCACGTTCGTCACAGTGATCGGGGCGAGGCTGTAGTCCAGCATAATCATGGTATTCCGCACATCTTGGTTTTCGAGGAACTCTTTGATCTCGGCTGAGACAAATTCAATCGCGGTCCAGCGTTGCCCTTGCCGATACTGATACAAGGCAAAGATCAGTGCGATCAGTGCAATCACCAAGCCAAGTCCAGAAGTCAGGTCAAGTTCGGTCTCGCTGAGATATTCGATCAGCCACATCGCCGCGCCCCCATGCTATGCGTATCCGCTGCCGCGCCTAGCACAAAGGGGTAGCACGCCGCTACCCCCTGTATCCTTGCGCGCCTTTATCCCACTCGCGGTTGCCCTAGATATGGATAGCTGCGCCGTGTACCGTCGCGTGGGCCGCTTCACCAATCGCCTCGTACAGCGTCGGGTGGGCGTGGACGGTGTGCATCATGCTCTCGCCGGTGGCTTCGTGCGAGAGGGCGATCCCGCCTTCGCTGATCATCTCGGTCACGCGGGGGCCAATCATATGCACCCCTAGCACCTCATCGTATTTGGCATCCGCCACGATCTTGATGAAGCCGATGGTATCGCCGAGAATGCGGGCCTTGCCATTGGCCGAGAAGGGGAACTTGCCCACCTTGACTTCGTAGCCCTGCTCGCGGGCTTTGGCTTCGGTCAAGCCGACGCTGGCAATTTCGGGGTAGCAGTAGGTGCAGCCCGGAATCTTGGTGTAGTTGATCGGCTGGACGTGATGCCCCGCCGCATGCTCCACCACCATAATGCCCTCTGCACTCGCAACGTGGGCCAGCCACGGGGTCACGATGCAATCGCCAATCGCGTAGATGTTGGGCACACTGGTGCGGAGGTACTCATCCACCTCGATGAAGCCGCGCTGATCGAGCGTGATGCCGACTTCCGCTAGCCCAATGCCGCTGGTGTTGGGGGCAATGCCAATGCCGAGCAGCATGCGCTCGACCCGTAGCTCTACGTCTTTGCCGCTGCTATCAGTCACACGGGCAAGCACATGATCGCCGTTGTTCTCGGCTCCGTTCAGCTTTGCACCGGCCATCACGGTGATCCCGCGCTTCTTGAACACCTTCGTCAGTTCGGCACTGACTTCCTCGTCTTCGAGCGGCACGATACGCGGCAGAGCCTCGACAATGGTCACTTCTGAGCCAAACGAGCGGAACATCGAAGCAAACTCAACCCCAATCGCTCCGGCTCCCACCACCAGCAGGCTCTTCGGCACTTCCGTCAGGTTGAGCATATCGGTGGAGGAGAGGATGCGCTCGTGGTCAAACTTGATGTGGGGTAGCTCACGCGGGTGTGCGCCCACTGCGAGGATAATGGTGGTTGCCTCAAGCACCTGCTCGCCGCCGCTACTCAGCGCAACCTTGACGCTGTTGGCTCCCGCGAGGGTGCCCCAGCCCTCGATCACATCAATCTTGTTTTTCTTCATCAAGAACGCCACGCCCTGCGTACTCTGGCGCACCACCGTCTGCTTGTGCTTCATTGCCCCGCCCAGATCGAACGTCACATCGCCGACAGTCACCCCAAATTTCTTACTCTCTTTGAGTTCTTCGAGCAGGTCGGCACTGTGGAGCAGGGCTTTGGTAGGGATGCACCCAACATTCAGACACACCCCACCTAAAGCCTGTTTTTCCACTACAGCCGTTTTCAGCCCCAACTGTCCGGCCCGCACGGCCGCGACGTAGCCGCCGGGGCCGGAACCTATAATAATCACATCGTACCTTGTCTCGCTCACACGCTTGTCCTTTCAAGGCTGTTGATCGCGCCACCAGTGATGCGATCTGGATCAGCCGCCGCACCTGTGCTTACGGCGGGTTCCACGCAAATTCTACCACACCTGATGCGACATGGCATAGAACCGTTCCACATTGCCCCTTGCGCTACCCGATCAGAATCTGCGCTTCTGGGTATTCGTAGAGCTGCTGGTGGCGCAGCTGCGCTAGCCCTAGAATGATCGTGAGTGCGCCGAGCCGGCCCCAGAACATCATGACCATAATCACCAGCTGCCCGAAGGTATTTAGCTCACTCGTGAACGCCAGCGTTAGCCCGCACGTCGCAAAAGCGGAGACGACTTCAAACACCACCAGATCGAGCGGCGCAGTCGGGTTGGTCATCAGGATCAGCCACGTTGCCAGCAGCACCGCAAACAGGGCAATCGTCAGCACGGCCGAGGCTTTCCGCACCATATCGGGGGCAATCTTGCGCCCGCCAATCTGGGCCGTGGGCAAGCCCTGCGCGTAAGCCCACAGTGCCAGTGTCAGGACTACGAACGTGCCAGTAGTGATCCCGCCACCCATCGAGGCGGGAGCCGCGCCAATGAACATCAGCGTGACCATCACCAGCTCGGATGCGGGCGACATTGCATCAAGCGGTTGGATGCCGGAAAAGCCAGCGGTGCGGGTGGAGATGGCTTGGAAGAAGGCCAGCAGCAGCTGCCGATACCACGGCTCGGCATGCAGGATGCGTCCCTCGCCCTGCTCGGCAAGGAAGATGGCCAAGCCGCCCGCGCAGTTTAGCGATACCACCACCATCAAGGTCAGGCGCGTGTGCAGGCTGATCTGCCGGCCGGTATGGTAGGTCAGCAGGTCGCCTAGCACAGGGATACCCAAGCCGCCGATGAAGATCAACGCGGCAAGGAGGGTGAGCGTCAAGTTATCGTTGGGGATGCCCTGCGGATATTCAGGCAGCCCGCCGAAGAGATCGAAGCCCGCATTGCAGAAGGCCGAGATGGCGTGGAAGATAGCATAGAAGATTGCCTGCTGGGGGCCTAGCTCATCGCGCCAGTGCAGCCACAGCAGCAACGCGCCGATGCCTTCAATCGCCAGCACCGTCAGCATCACTTGGCGTGTCAGCGTGAGGATTGCGCCGGGCATAATCAAGCCCAGCGAGTCGCTCAGGGCGAGCCGTTGAGGGAGCGAGACGCGCCGCCCTAGCATCCAGAAGGCAACCGTGGCTGTGACCATAAAGCCAACCCCGCCGAGCTGGATCAGCAGCAGCAGGATGATCTGCCCAAACAGCGTCAGGTCAGTGGCGGGAGTGATGATCGAAAGCCCAGTAACACTCAGCGCGGAGGTTGCGGTAAATGCGGCTTCCATCGGCGTGAGCCGGGTGCCCGTACTCACGCCCGGTAGCAACAGCAGCAGTGTGCCAATGACAATCATCAGGGCTAGCCCACCGATGATGCGGAGTGGAGCAGGGATTGGGCGGCGGAAGGGGCGTTGGCGCGTGTTGCTGCGGGATAACCCAGACCGTTCAGGGGTTGTCATACGTGTGCCTAGTTTGTCTCACTTAGTCTGCCAATATCTTCGTTGGTGCCGATCACCACAAGCAGGTCCTCCTCCTGAAAGACATAATCGGTAGCGGGCAGCACCACCAGCGTCTTGCCGTGCTTCACAACCAGCAGCGTCACTCCGTAGCGGCGGCGCAGGTCGGATTCGAGCAGAGTCTCGCCGACCATCGTTTTGGGCACGCGGATCTCGGTGATGCTGATGCCCGGCTCCAGCTCAATCTGATCGAGGAAGTTGGGCCCGGTGAGGACATACGCGAGGCGTTGCCCAGCTTCGTGTTCGGGCAGGACGACATGATCCGCACCCACCCGCAGCAGAATGTCGCGCTGCCGTTCGGTGCGGGCTTTGCAGACCACGCGGCGAACCCCTAAACTTTTCGAGGCGACAGTTGCCATAATGTTGCACTCGAAGTTCTCGCCAATCGCTACAATCACCGTATCAAACGAGCCGATGTCTACTGCCCGTAGCGCATTCTCATCGGTAGCATCAAGGGCCACCACTTGCGTAATCACATCCGCTGCGTGCTGGATAATGTCGCGCTCACGGTCTATGCCCAGTACATAGTAGCCCCGCTCAACGAGGGTGGTGGCAAGGCTCAAGCCAAACCGCCCTAGTCCAATCACGGCAAATTCTTGTTGTCGTCCATTCTGGCGTGCCATCGGTTCCCCTTGCTGTGTGGGTGTTGTTCGGACAATCCATATTATAGCCGATGTAGTCTAGTGACTCAATCCAATCTTGATCGGGACCGTCTATGCTATAATACATCTAAGCATTTCTAAAACCGCGAAATGTTCTGGTTGCCGAAACCGCCCTACCCTGCACCGCTCAATCGCATCGGGTAGATGCCGCTTTGAATAAAGATAGTACACGCTGTGGCAGTAAACGACATAAGCCAACTCCAGAGCCATTTCGCCCTGTTCGCTGATTACTTCCTCGATGGGGCTTACGATGAGATGTTCGATCCACAGGGTATGCCTCGTGAGCCATACCAGACGTTGTACCAACGTCTGTTTGAGCTATCTGCCGCAACGTTGCGCCAACGTCAGCAAGCCGCAGATATGACCTTCCTGAATCAAGGGGTGACGTTCACGGTCTACAGCGATGATCAGGGCACCGAGCGCATCTTTCCGTATGACTTGCTGCCCCGCATCATCACCAACGATGAGTGGAGTACGATTGAGCAGGGGCTGAAACAACGCATCACGGCGATCAATCTGTTTCTGAATGACATCTACCACGAGGGCAAAATCTTCAAGGATGGCGTTGTGCCGCGTGATCTGATCTACACCTGCAAGCACTTCCGCCGCGAAATGGTCGGCTTGAATGTACCCAAAGGGGTGTATGTGGCGATTGTCGGTACGGATTTGATCCGCACCGAAACGGGCGAGTTTGTGGTGCTAGAGGACAACCTGCGCGTGCCGAGCGGAGTCTCCTACATGCTCGCCAATCGGCAGGTGATCAAGAACGTCTTTCCGGTACTGTTTACGAGCTACAATGTGCGCCCGATAGATCACTATGGGCAGGTGCTACTGCATACGCTGCGTTCGTTTGTGCCGGCCCACCGCACCGATCCAACGATTGTGCTGCTCACGCCGGGCGTGTATAACTCAGCCTACTTCGAGCATACCTACCTTGCGCGGCAGATGGGCATTGAGCTGGTCGAGGGGCGCGATCTTGTCGTGCATAACAACATTGTCTATATGCGTACCACCGCGGGCTTGCGCCAAGTTGACGTAATCTATCGGCGCATTGATGATGACTTCATTGATCCGCTGGCCTTCCGCCCCGATAGTATTCTCGGCGCACCCGGCTTGATGAATGCCTACCGCGCCGGTAACGTTGCGCTGGCGAATGCAATTGGCACGGGCGTTGCTGATGACAAAGCGGTGTATGCCTACATCCCGCAGATCATCCGCTACTATCTCGGCGAGGATACGATCATCAGCAATGTCGAGACGTACCTGCTGCACGAGCCGAAGCAGCTTGGGTATGTGCTCGAACACCTTGAGCAACTAGTCGTCAAAGCGGTGGGCGAGTCCGGTGGCTATGGCATGCTCATTGGCCCCCACAGTACCGCCACGCAGCGCGAAGATTTCCGGCGGGCGATCAAAGCTAATCCGCGCAACTATATCGCCCAACCGACGCTGCAACTCTCGCGTGCGCCCTGCTTCATTGATGGGCACGTCTCGCCGCGCCACGTAGATCTGCGCCCGTACATCCTCTACGGCGATGACATTCAAATTGTGCCCGGCGGCTTAACGCGGGTTGCGCTGCGGCGCGGCTCATTGGTGGTCAACTCTTCGCAGGGCGGTGGCAGTAAAGATACGTGGGTATTATATTAGGGGATCGCCCCAACGCAGCAATGTCTGGTGGAAGCAGAGAGGAACCGTTGCCATGACCGTAACAGCGATCACTGCGCCGCGTGCCGTCGTTGCCATAGGTACGCTCTCGCGGGTTGCCGATAGTATGTACTGGATGAGCCGCTATCTTGAGCGAGCTGAACATACGGCGCGGGTGCTGGATGTGAATATGGATCAGATGCTTGATGAAACCCCCAAATCGGGCGACTTGCGCTGGAACCGCGTGCTGGCCAGCCTCCGCATCCACGATTACCCCGATGCCTCAGATGATGTGTTTCGCCTGATCCGCTGGCTTACGGTAGACCAGACGAACGATGCGGCGATTGTCAGCCACATTGCTTCCGCCCGCGAGAATGCCCGCCAAATCCGCGAGCAGATCAGCTCCGAGATGTGGCAGGAGATCAACCAGCTCTACCTGCAAGTGCGCCGGACAAGCAAGAGCCGCCAGTGGCGCACCCAGCCGCACAAGTTCTTTTTGATGGTCAAGCACGGCTCACACCTGTTTCAGGGGATTACCGACTCGACGATGATCCACAGCGAAGGCTGGCAGTTTATTCAGGTAGGGCGTTCGCTGGAGCGGATGATCGCGATCACCGGCCTGCTCGAAGCCTACTTCCAAGTCACCCACGAGCTTGATTATCTGGCGTGGATCGGCTTGCTGCGCTCGTGTACGGCGTTTGAAGCCTACTGCAAGGTGTATACCGCAGACATTCGCCCCGACTGTATCGTCGAGTTTCTGCTGCTCAACAACCGTTTCCCGCATTCAGTGCGCTTCTCGGCAGAACAAACCCAGAATGCCCTGCTTGCGATTGCCAGTTCATCCGGCGGGCGCAGCAAAGGGCAGGCCGAACGGCTCGCGGGGCGGCTCCGCGCTTCGCTGGATTACGCCCAAGTGGATGAGATCCTACAAGATATGCCCACCTTCTTGCGCTCGATCCATCGCCAGTGTAGCGAAATCCACACGGCGATCTACCAGACGTATATAGATTACACGATTGACGCAGCTCTCCATCGTTAGGTCCGTTGTGTGCGATAGGAGATCGTAGCCCACGCTATGGGACTTGGCTATAGCAATGTTGTAAATGGCGTAAACGGCGCACGAGCAGCACGCTCTGGCAGCGCGAGAATGCTACAACCACCAAGGAGGAAAGCAACGGTATGAAATACGCAACAGAACCATATACTGATTCACACCCTGAAGTCATTCCGGTTTCCGTCCCGCGTTCCTACTTCAGCATCCGCCACATGACCCGCTTCCGCTACTCGCACTCGATCACCGAGAGTGCGATGGAGGTGTGGATGAAGCCGCGCACCGAAGATCGGCAACGCTGCTTGCAATTCAGCCTGATCACCGATCCACAGGCTGAAGTCTTCTCCTACGTTGATCATCTCGGCAATACGGTGCATCACTTCAATGTACCCGGACGGCATGTGCAGCTCACGATTACGGCCGAAGCGATCATCGAGACCGCTGTTGTTGAGCCACTGCCCGCGGCCCTTAATCCGGCAACGTGGGCCACCTATGATGAGCCTGATGTACATAATGCCCATCTCGACTTTCTGCTACCCAGTGCCTTTGCACGTCCGAGTAGTGTGCTAGCGAAGTTTCAGCGCGAGCTGGAGCTATTCCGTATGGATGATCCCCTGACCACCCTGCTCATCATGAACAAGCGGCTCTACGATGCGTTTGATTATGTCCCCCACAGCACCCGCGTCGATTCACCCATCGAGGATGCGCTCTCGCGGCGGCGCGGCGTGTGCCAAGATTTCGCCCACATTATGATTACGCTGGTGCGGGCCTTAGGGATCCCCTGCCGCTACGTCAGTGGCTACCTGTTCCATGGTGTCGAAGACCACGACCGCTCCGAAGAAGATGCCACCCACGCATGGCTAGAGGCGTGGCTGCCGACGCTGGGCTGGGTCGGCTTTGATCCGACGAATAATCTGGTGGTGCGGGATCGCCACATCCGCACCGCAATCGGGCGCGACTATCAGGATGTGCCGCCAACACGCGGCGTATTTCGAGGCACCGCCGAGAGTGAACTGGATGTGGGCGTGCGCGTTAGCCCGTCAGCGGCTCCGATTGCTCCTAGCGAAGACTTGCTGCCAGAGATCGAATGGGATCCGGCAGAGGTGCTGGCCCAAGAGCTGTTACTTGAGCAGCAACAGCAGCAACAGCAGCAGCAGTAGGAACCAACCATGTCCAGCCTATCGCCCCCAATGCAGCCATCGCTCCGCCTGATAGATACCCATACCCATCTCCATCTCATCCCGTTCGATACAGATGGGGCGGCGGTGCTGGCCCGATCTGCGGCGGCGGGTGTGCAGCACATGATCGAGATCGGCTATGATCTGCCCTCCAGCCGCACCGCGCTCGCCCTCGCCGCGGCACACGCGCCAATCTCGGCAGTGGTTGGCATTCAGCCCAATCACGTCCACGACCTGCCCCGCGATTGGCAGGCCCAGCTCTACGATCTGCTGGGCCAGCCCAACGTGGTGGCACTAGGCGAGATTGGCTTGGACTACCATTGGATGAAGGCTCCCCCTGAACAGCAGGCGGCGATCTTTCGGGAGCAACTGGCCATTGCCCGCGAACTCGATCTGCCGGTGGTGATCCACTGCCGTGAAGCCGCCGCCGATACGCTTGCGGTGCTCCGGGCGGATGGGCAGGGTGTGCGTGGCGTGATGCACTCCTTTTCGGGCGATTGGGCCTTTGCCGAAGCGTGCCTAGAGATCGGCTTCTTGCTCTCCTTCTCTGGACCCATCACCTTTCCCAAAGCGAAAGACCTGCATACGGTGGTGCAGCGCGTGCCTGCCACCGCGCTACTGGCCGAAACCGACACCCCGTATCTTACCCCGCACCCGCATCGCGGTGAACGCAACGAACCGGCTTACGTGCGCTATGTGGTTGAACGCATCGCGGACTTGCGGGGCGAAACGGCGGAAGCGGTGAGTGAGCAGATTTGGCAGAATGCCCAGACGATCTTTCGTATTTTGCATACTTGACAGGTGTGCTATACTAAGGATTGGAAATTGTATCCTCTGCTGCACCAGATCAGAATATTGCACTCGTACATCAGAACGTACATTGCTTGCGTGATCGTGCCTGTGGGCTGAGCTGAAATAGAGCCTCCATTGTGCGGTTGGCGTGCAGCGCATCAGGATTGCAACGGGTTCTGCCGATAGGCAGTGCAACCCACGTACCTTGCCGAAACGTGCATCCCCCTCAACACCAACGTGGTGATGATCGGACAGAGCATTGGGCTGGGTTGAGCCGTCATGGGATCATCCCCGCCAGCGAGATCCAAATAGGAAAGAACGCCGCGAACGAAAGCTGATCCGTCGTGCGACTGTGCCACCGCGCACCGGTGTTGTACCGTATCGTGCAACGTGCCATATGTGCGTGGTGCTAGGCAAGCCGCGTGTGGGCCTTCAACAACAACCTCAATGAATAGCAACAGACAACGTGCCTAATTGTAACCCGAACGATGATGACTGAACAGCATAACGCGCACGCATGTATATTTATATCCGCTAAGTCCAACGACCATGACAAGAGTGCAGGAGAAGACCATTGGTAAATGTGGCTGAACTCGAATCAAAAACCTTGACCGATCTGCGTGAAATGGCACGCAAGCTCGAAATTCAAGGGGTGAGCGGGCTGAAGAAGCAAGACTTGATTGTGAAGCTCTTGCAAGCCCAAACAGAAGAAGCTGGCAACGCGCTCGGTGAAGGCTACCTCGATGTAGTTCAAGATGGCTTTGGCTTTCTGCGCGGCAGTCGGCTGTTACCCGGCCAGAACGATGTGTATGTTTCGCAATCCCAGATTCGCCGCTTTGGGCTACGCACGGGCGATATGGTGATGGGGCAGGTGCGCCCGCCCAAAGAGAGCGAACGCTACTACTCGCTGCTGCGGGTGGAGATGATCAATGGCGTTGATCCAGAAACCGCCCGCAAACGCCCGTCGTTCGATCAACTTACGCCGATTTTCCCCGATGAGCAGTTTAAGTTAGAGACCGAGCCGAATATCCTCTCGACCCGCCTTGTTGACTTGATCGCCCCGATTGGGCGGGGGCAACGGGGCTTGATTGTCTCGCCGCCCAAGGCCGGTAAGACGCTGCTGCTCAAGACGATTGCAAATGGGATTACTTCAAACCACCCCGATGCCCATCTGATGGTCTTGCTGATCGGCGAACGCCCGGAAGAAGTCACCGATATGCGCCGCAGTGTGAAGGGTGAAGTCGTTTCATCCACCTTCGATGAGCCAGTCGAGGATCACACCAAAGTCGCTGATATGACCCTCGAACGCGCCAAGCGGCTCGTTGAAGGTGGGCAAGATGTCGTTATCCTGATGGACTCGATCACGCGCCTTGCCCGTGCCTACAACCTCGATATGCCCCCCAGTGGGCGCACGCTCTCCGGCGGTATTGATCCCGTCGCACTCTATCCCCCCAAACGCTTCTTCGGTGCTGCCCGCAACATCGAGCATGGCGGCAGCCTCACGATCATCGCCACCTGTCTGGTGGATACGGGCAGCCGGATGGATGATGTGATCTACGAAGAATTCAAAGGTACGGGCAACATGGAGCTGCATCTGGATCGGCGGCTGGCAGAGAAGCGGATCTTCCCCGCGATTGATATTCAGCGCAGTGGCACACGCCGCGAGGAGCTGCTGCTCAGCACCGAAGCCCTCCGCCAAGTCTGGACCCTGCGCCGCATGGTCAGCATGCTGGGCGAAAATGAAGGCACGGAGCTAGTGCTGGCCCGTATGGCAAAGACCCGCACCAACACCGATTTCCTTGCCACCCTCAGCAAAACCTAGCGCAGTCTGAGAAGAACATCAGCCACTCGTAGAGACGTGCCAGCGGCACGTCTCGTCGTGTTGTGCAAAGATTAGGCAGATGGATTGGATGTGACGGAGTGCCCCTTCGCCCTGCATGGCGAGATCAGCCGCATCACCGACGTGGCTCTCCCCCGCGCAAAAGCCGGAACTGCATCACGCCAGTTCCGGCTTGGGTTGTTCGTCGAACTTCATGCAGAACATAGAAATCCGGCTGCACGAATCCCATGCAGCCGATATGATTTGTGTGCTATTTGGCGTAGCCTAGCAGCTGTACAATAGCATTGCCAAAGAGCGAATGCGATGTCGCAGGCGGTAGGCGTTAGACGAGATTGATCAACTCGTTGGCAGTGCGGCGCATATCGAGGAAGACCAAGCCCAGCTTGGCACGGCTATGCGCTAGGGCAGTCAGCACGGCTTCTTCACCAATAGCCATAAGGATCACGTAGCCTTCTTCGCCACGTACAAAGACCTGATCAAGCTGACCACGCCGCAGCTCACTGGCGATACGTTCGCCCAGTGACAGCATCGCAGCACTCATTGCCGATACACGATCTTCTTCTACATCTGCTGGCAGAGCCGAAGCCATGATCAGACCGTCAACGCTTACCACTGCCGATGCCTCAATATCCGGGGTATTCATACTTAAGGCCTTAAGATGGCGTACCATCTCTTCGGTTCTGCTTGCCATTCATATCCTCCTTGAGGGCCGTCAGCTCGTGAAACTATACAAGGTGCAAGATCACTGTGAAGCATTCCATTTCAGGAATGCAGAAAACGCTATCTGGCGGTTATTCTACTACATTTTTTGATCGAGGGCAACTAGTAAGATAGCCAACCGGGTAAGGGGCTGGCTCAATCGCCGCTGTGCTGCATAGTGCGCGCGCTGTGCCCAAATTCTCGTAACCCATCCATCCCATACGGAATGAGCCGCCTCATAGCCATCTGCTTACTTGTCTTATCACTGAGTATAGCAGGAATAACGCAGTTCGTAAAGCGCGGCACCGAAGCTGCCCAAGCTGCGCTGGGGGCACATCCAAACGAAACGAGCCTCTAGACAGGTGTGGTATACTAAGAGGGTTATACCAAACAGCAAATGTTTGGAGATCCAGATAAACCTGAGTGTATGAAGGAGTATTGAGTAGCAATGGCTTTTCGATCACGTCCACGTCGTAGGGTGAAGGAGTGTGAATTTACCACGCTGGGAATTGTGCCCGATTACAAAGACATTCGGCGCATCCAGAAGTACATCACTCCACAGGGCAAAATCATGCCCCGCCGCCGCACCGGTGTCACGGCCAAAATGCAACGTCGTTTGGCAGTGGCAATCAAGCGTGCGCGTCACCTTGCGCTGCTGCCCGCCGCGCCTAATCACATGCGCTAAACGAGGCAGTACCAGCGCGGCACGCTGATCTATGCCGCGCTATCGTCTATGCCAGAGCCGGAGCCGTACAGGTTCCGGCTCGTGTGATCTGGTGCTCGCGCTGGAGCATCGCCGCTTCCCAGCCCACCCGGGTCAATTCCATCTCGTAGAATTCGACCCAGATGCCGTACCGATCCCGACGGAAATACTGCTGCACTGCTGCGTGTGCCGGATCAGTCAGCATAGTGGCACACCGTCCGGCGGTAGTCCGGCGCCAATCGCTCTGCATGACCGTGAAGCCGAGCCGCTCATAGCAGCGCACCGCCCGCCGATTGAAGGCCGCTACATCGAGTACCATCACGGTAAAGTTCAGCTCGACAAAGAAATGGTTGAGAAAGACGCGCAAGGCTTCACTGCCCAAGCCCTGACTGACATACGGGGCGGCAACCGAGATGCCGAGCCGCGCCCGCCCACTGCGCTGGTCAATTTCGCGGAGTGAGATGCGCCCGATCAGGGTGCCCTGCCGATCTTCAATGGCCCATGCCCGCCGAATCCATGTTGTGCCGTAGCCCCCAAACAGCCTGCCGGAACTTGCGCCACTGCGCGGAATATTCCACAAGTGGCTACACGGCTCTGGATACTGGGGCCAGCTGCGCTGGCGTTGATCGTCCTGCGTCGTCCACCAGCGCAATCGAATGCGCTCACCCTCACACAGAAACGTGCGGGTTGCTGTCAGGTTTATCATCGCGCACCGCTCCCTAGCTAGAATGTCACCAACATCGCCCGATGGTCGCTCGGCTACTATGTGGTTAGCTGCCGAATCAGCTCTGGCAGTATCTCGCAGGCTTCGCCTTGCAGCCAGTAATCGGCAATCACCGCGAGGGCCGTCTCCTCTGGGTTGATCTCCACGACCACCGCGCCCGCCCGCTTTGCCACGAGCGGCAGCGATGCCGCTGGCTGCACCTGTGCGGTGGTGCCCACCGAGAGAAACACCTGCGCCTGCGCTACGCCACGATAGGCCCGGCTCAATTCGTGTTTGGGGTGGCCTTCGCCCAGCCAGACAACATCTGGGCGTAGATAGCCGCCATCGCGCCCGCAAATCGGCGGGATGGACTCGTCCTCAGCCCAACTCGTGTAGTAGGTCCCACACTCGAAGCAGCGCGTCCGCATAATGCTGCCGTGCAACTCGACCAGATCGCGGCTGCCAGAACGCCAGTGCAAGCCATCAATGTTCTGCGTAATGAGCAGAAACTGCTCGAAATACTGCTCCAGATCAACGAGTGCATAGTGCGAGGCACTGGGCTGGCACTGCTCGATGATCGCCCGCCGGTAGGCGTACCACTCCCACACAAGGCGCGGGTTGCGGATAAAGCCCTGCTGCGTTGCCAGATCAACAATGTCGTATCCCGCCCACTCACCGACCATCGTTTCGCGCACGGTGGGCACACCACTCTCGCGGGCTACACCCGTCCCCGTGAGGACGGTCACCCGCTCCGCTTGGCGCAAGCGGTCAATCAATTGTGTTGCTATTTCAATCATACACCTATTACTGTTCTTGCTCAAGGAAATTCAACGACATCCATCCCTCCAAAGGCGGCCCATCAGGGCGGGGGACACGCACCTGCACCCACTCCACACCATCCGCCGCAACCGGCTCACCGCGTTTCTCTACGCGCTCGCCGTTTGGTATGGTTGCAATGATAACCGATGTTAGCCTGGGCGCATCACGCAGATTCAAGCCCTCGCCGACATCAATTCGCACGAGGTAGTACTCGCGGGGCGGCCCAAGTTGGATCCAATCGGGTACATCGAGGCCAATGTTGGGCGGGCGAATCTGGGGGATGCTTGGCAGGCTGATGCTGATTGGGGGCAGGCGAATGGCAAACAGTCGCTCGGCGAGGTAGCTTGCGCCCGTGTAGCTGGCAAGCCCAACGCCGCCAATCAGGAGCAGCAGCAACAGCCACCCGATAATCGCGGGCGGGCGATTGGTGGGCGGGCGATTGGTAGGCGGGCGATTGGCAACAGGCTTCCCCGTGCCCCCCCGATAGGCAGGGCTAGGTGCGCTCGCGGTCGGTTCGGGCGCATACTGATTGGGCGTGTAGCGGGGCACAGCGGCGGGCTGCACGCGCTTGGTGAGGCGGCGCGTCTCGCTGCTATGCGTGCGCCAAACCACCTCTAGCGCATCGGCAAAGCTGGCCGCATCGGCAATGCGCCGTTCGGGGCTGCGCTGGGTTGCCTTCCACAGCAGTTCATCTATGGCTGGCAGGTGCAGGGCGGGGTTGCTCGCGGCGAGCGGGGGCAGCCGCAGCAGCGTGTGGGCGGCAGCTAGCTCTTGGGCACTTGCGCCCTGCACGGCCCGCTTGCCGGTCAGCATCTCATACAGCAACAAGCCCAAGCTATACACCACGCTGCTGGGCGTGGGGGGCGATCCGGCGGTGATTTCAGGGGCGCGGTAGTAGGCAAAATCGAGCGCAGCCGCTTCCGGCGTAATCATCCAACTTTCGATCAACTCGACGCGGTTCTCGCCAATCAGCAACACATTGCGGCTACTGATCGGTGGGTGCGGTAGCCCGCGCAGCTGGCACATAGCGACGGCACTGGCAATCTGGCGCATACACTCGGCGGCGCGGGCTGGCACGAGCGCACCACTGCCATGCAGGATGTTGCCGGATACATACTCCGTGACCATAAACGGGCGTTGGTTGACTTCGCCGCTATCGAACACTTCGAGCAGGGCGGAGTGGCTGATCTGGGCGTTGGCGTTGATCTCATCGAGGAAGCGTTGATGCAGGCGGCTCTGCCCGATCAACTCCTTACGCAAGACATGCAGCAATACCTGCCGGTGCAAGCGTTCATCGAAGGCGCGGTATACCGAAGCAAGGCGACCATCTCCGAGCTTTTCGAGAAGCCGGTATCGCCCGAACAGAAGCGGTGGTGTCGCACTCACGGCAGATGTATTCATGCAGCTCGATGCAGCGTGGGGTTCACCTCAACAAGCCCCACCCAGCACTGATCGGGATATGCGAAAACAATACCCCGTATTATAGCACGCTCATCTGCCTTTCGGCAATCACCGCCCCTGCACCCGCACCATCGTTAGTAGCGCACTGCTTGGCTCAGGGGCGGGCAAACACCACAAGTTGCCGACTCCGCCCAGCTTCGGAGCCGGATTGCACCGGCAGCATGCACGCTGTCAGGCGGGCGCGGATCGTATTTTTCAGGGACAGCAGGTCGCCGAGATCAAGCTGATCCAGATCAAGCACCAGTTCATCGGTCGGGGCATAGCTGCCAGTGCGCCGTTCTTTCAGCCACATCGCCCGAATAGTGGCCCGCACAGCCGATGCGTCGGGAGCTTCGACAAGCAGCACACGGCTGCGCTGGGTGCGCGGGCGACGGGTCACAGTTTCCGTTTCGGTGGGCATGGCGTTCTCCTTCGTTATGGTATAGGTATCGTTTTGATGCCGATGATGTCTATCAGTACAAGTGTTTTCTAGTATACCATAGATCGGAATTTTGTGCTAGTCGGGTGAGTAGGCGGTGGGTGCTAGTCGGCGGGTGAGTAGGCGACGGGTGGCGGGTGGCAGGCGGCGGGTGACAGGCGGCAGGCGGCGGGCGGCGGGTATCCCTGACCCCGTGACCCCTGCTCGCTACGCCCCGCGTGTGCTGAGGGCGGTGGCGATGGGGTGCAGGTCATCCACCAGCAAGGTAGCAGCGTGCAGGCGGTGCGGGTCAATCCACGCGCTGCGGCGGGCAATCACAGGCATGCCTGCGCTACGGGCGGCTTGCACGCCGGTTGGCGTATCCTCAATCACGAGGCACGCGGCAGGCGCGACCCTGAGCAGCGCGGCGGCGCGGAGAAACACGTCGGGAGCCGGCTTGGGGTGGGCAACCTCATCGCCGCATACAATCGCTTGGAAGGGAATGTGGGTGAGCTGACTGCCACGTAGTGTCGCTTCCATCCACACCCGCCGCGAGGAAGTAGCAAGGGCAAGCGGCAATCTGGCGGCGGTTGCCGCGTGGATCACCTGTTCAATCCCCTCCACAAGAGGTACGCTCTGTGCAAGGCGGCGCACGATAGCGGTATCGTACTCCGCCAAGAACTGGTCAAGCGGAGCCGCTGTGAAGTGGTGGGCGTGGAGCCACGCCCACGTATCCGCCGCGCCAAGCCCAACCAGTGCCGCAAATTCGGCGGGGCTGGTTGGGCGGGTGAGGATCATGTTCAGCGCATCCATGTGCGCCTGTTCGCTATCTACCAGCACCCCATCCATATCAAGGATCAGAGCCTGCACGGGCTGCACAAGCGCGGCAAGCTGGGTGGCGAGGGGCTGGCTCCTCACTTGCGGAGTACCCAGATGCCAGCAGCAATCAGCAGCGCGGGCAGCACAAACGGCATCAGCGCGGGCAGCAACGTCTTCAGGGCAAAGAATGCGCCCACCCCAATCAGGATCAGCCCCAAGATGCGGTTACGGCGCAGGGTAGCATCATCGTTGCTCGCGGATGGCGACGTACTGCCCGCAGGATCTGGGTTGACATTCTGCACCGGAATCTCCTCTGCATCCTCTGGGTTGCCTGTCAGCGGGTTGACATGGACGCGGCGGGTTGCGCTGGTATAGGCATAAAACGGCTCAGCCTGCGCGACTGGTTTGCGGGCCGGATCGGGCGCAGGCAAGGCGGCGGGTGCGCCGGTGTGGGCTGGCTCAAGCGGCATGATGATCCACATAATGATGTAAAGCGGCAAGCCCAAGCCGGTTGTCAGGGTGAGCGTGACGAAGATCAGGCGGACAATCACCGGATCAACATTGAAATACACGCCGAGACCGCCCGATACGCCACCGAGCATTTTATCGGTGCGGCTGCGTTGGAGGCGTGGTGTTGGTTGGTTCATTTGGTTTCCTCATATTCTCTAGCATCGTGCATTGGCTACCAACAAGTGGTAGCGGTTCCGCCTATGATACGCCGGGTGCGGGGCTGATGTTGCAGAGGATTTACCAGTAGAAGGTGCGATGCTCGTGGTAGAAATCTAGGGTGCGCTGCAAGCCGGTGCGTAGGCTGATGGTAGGCTGCCAGCCCAGCCGCCCTTGGATCAGGCGGTAGTCGCCGTAGTAGTCGCCAATGTCGATCACTTTGCGTTCGGGCGGGAAGGGCACAATCTCGTAGCTCCCGCTCCCGTGAATGGCGATCAGCAGTTCGGCAAGGTTGCGGAGATTGATCGTCTCGTGGCTGCCCAGATTAAACACCTGCCCGTCGGCTTCAGGGCTAACTGCCGCGAGCAGGAGCGCATCCACACAATCGTCAATGTAGGTGAAGTCACGCATCTGCAAGCCATCGCCAAAGACAAGGATCGGCTCGTCATCCAGCACACGCTTGAGCCAGATGCCGAGAAAGGTTTGGCGAGCATCCTTCACGCGCATACGCGGGCCATACGTGTTGGTCAAGCGTAACGCCGTCGCTCGGACCCCGTAGACATTGTTGTAGACGATGTGATACCACTCGCCAGCCATCTTGTTGATCCCGTTGACATCGGTGGGGTGCAGCAGATGGCGTTCATCTACGGGCAGGTAGTCGGGCTTGCCGTAAATCTGGCGCGTGCTGGCATACACCACTTTGATGCTGTTATTGTGATTGCGGCAGGCTTCGAGGATCGAAAGCTGGGCACGGCAGTTGATCTCGAGATCGGTGTAGGGATCGTGCATCGAGTCGAGGTGGCTGGTCTGTCCAGCGAGGTTGAACAGGTAATCGTGCCCCTGCACGAGATAGTTCATCGAATACTGATCGCGCACATCGGCGATATTCACGCGCACCTGTTCGGCGATGCCGTGAATGTTGCGGAGGTTGCCGCCGTAGTTTGGCACCAGCGAATCCACAAGGGTCAGTTCTGCGCCACAGGCGTAGAGGCGGTGGGCAAGGTTGCTACCGATAAAGCCGATGCCGCCCGTAACGAGGACCCGCGCCCCGTGAAAGTGATGGTGCAGGCTGGCGGGCCCGCTCACGAGACCTGTTCCTCGATGGGTTGGGCGGGGCAGGCGGAGGCGTGCTGTGGGGTGGGTGGGCTGCAAGCGCGGCGCGGCGGCGGGTAATCTGGCGCATGTGCAGGCGGCGTACATTCAGCTTCCACCACAGCTGGAGTAGCTGGATGCCGGTGCGCCACAGGCGCGGGAAGTTGAAGAATTGGCTTTTGCCGTAGGCGCGGTGGTAGTGATGCACCGGCACTTCGGCGTAGCGAAAGCCCGCATCTTCCGTCTTTTTGACAAATTCGAGGCAGATCGTGCCGCTATCCGATTCGAGGTCAATCACATCAAAGACGGTGCGGCGGATCAGGCGGAAGTCACAATCTACGTCTTTTAGGTTCAGGCGGAACAGGGTCTTCACGAAGCGGTTGTAGACGCGCCCGATGATGATGCGGTGCAGGGGATCGCTGCGGTCGATCTTCCAGCCATTCACAATATCCACATCATCGCGCATGGCGGGCAGCAGCAGCTTTAGCTCACGTGGGTCATACTGGGCATCGCCATCGGTGTAGAAGATCAGGTCGCGGGTGGCACTGGCAAAGCCGACGCGCAACGCGCCACCATAGCCGAGCGGCTGGCGGTGGGTGAGCAGGCGCAGGCGCGGGTAGTGCGGCGCAAGCTCTTCGAGTACCTCGACGGTGTGGTCGGTGCTACCATTCTCGACGACGATCACCTCGAAATTATCGGTCAGATCTTCGAGGGTTTTATAGACGGTGACAACCATACTGGCAATCGTGCCCGCATCGTTGTAGGCGGGGAAAAATGCGCTGATACTGGGGCTTGGCTTCATGACGGTTCCTTACCTGCTGTTGGTTCTGCTCGCAGATTATACCCCATACCGCGCATCTTGTGCAATCTCGGCTGGGGGCGGGTATAATGCGGATACCGCGATCAGCCGAACCTGACAGCCGACGGACGGTACGAGGGAGGCGTGACGTATGACCATTTACCTTGAAACACGCGATGATGCCCGCCAAGTGCAGGCCCTTGTGGCAACTGCGATTGAGCGCGAGATTGCCTACTTGGAGTTGGCGTATGCGTTAGTACTGCAACGCTTGCGCCCATTCGAGCAACGCTACGCGGTGACATCGGCTGAGTTTGCGGCAACGATGGACGCTGAAGACCTTGTTGGCGGGGATGATGAGTATGTCCAGTGGGCTGGGGAGTATGCGCTAGCGCAGCAGCTGGTGGTGCACCTGCGGCAGCTGCGGGGAATCTCCTATCGTGATCAAGACCTCCACTGATCCGCAATGTCTGAACGTACACGGCGGCCCACGACATGCGCCACACGTAGCCCCACCCCTGAGGTGTGCTACAATAGCCACAAACAATTGGCAGGAACCGATCCCTGCCACCCATGCGATCCCTAGTGCCTATATGCGAGGAGGAGAGCCGCGATGAGTGAGACCCGTCCGCGCCCGATTGCCCTGATTATTATGGATGGTTGGGGGCTAGCGGAGCCAAGCCCGACCAATGGCGTGAGTCTGGCGGATACGCCCAATGTAGATCACTGGAGTGCAACCTGCCCTTTTACGACGCTCGGTGCATCGGGCATGGATGTCGGGCTACCAGAAGGGCAGATCGGCAACTCGGAAGTTGGGCATCTGAATCTGGGGGCGGGCTTGGTCGTCTATCAAGATTACACCCGCATCAACAAATCCATCAGTGACGGCGATTTCTTCACCAATCCGGCACTGGTGGGGGCGATTCAGCATGCCCAGCAGCGCAGCAGCAAGCTGCACCTGATGGGCTTGTTTGGGTCCGGCGGGGTGCATGCCCACCAAGATCACCTGCACGCCCTGCTGCGGCTGGCCCAACAGCACCACCTTGAGCAGGTGTACATCCACCTGTTTCTGGATGGGCGCGATGTGTTGCCGCGCAGTGCGATAGATTTTCTGCCCGCATTGGAACAGGCGATCCGCGAGATTGGCGTGGGCACGATTGCCACCGTGATCGGGCGCTACTATGCAATGGATCGGGATAAGCGATGGGAGCGCACCGGACGGGCGTATGCCGCGCTGGTAGATGGCGTAGGCACACCGTTTGCTAGTGCGCGAGAAGCGATTGAAGCATCCTATGCCGCTGATGTCAGCGATGAGTTTATGCTGCCGGCGATCATCCAACACGCGAGCCAGCCAGTGGCGACGGTGCAGGCCGGCGATGCGATCATCTTTACCAACTTCCGCCCAGATCGCGGGCGGCAGCTGACGCAAGCCTTCGTGTTACCTGATCTGGATGCGCGGGTGCAAGCCCACTACCAGCAGCAGGCAGCCGAAGGGCAAGCCATGCCAGCGCAGATCTGGCAGCGCGGGGCGATGCTGGATGACCTGTATTATGTGACGATGACGCGCTACGAGGAAGGCTTGCCAGTGCAGATTGCCTACCCGCCGCACAATGTCGAGCATCCGATTGCCCAGATTGTCAGCAGTGCTGGGTTGCGCCAGTTTCACATTGCCGAGACCGAGAAGTACCCCCACGTTACCTTCTTCTTCAATGGGCGGCGCGAGCAGCCGTTTGCTGGCGAAGATCGGGTGCTGGTGCCGTCGCCCAAAGTGGCTACCTACGATCTGCAACCAGAGATGAGCGCGGCGGGGGTGACTGAGGAGCTACTCAAAGCCATCGCTAGCGATACCTACGACTTGCTGATTGCCAACTATGCCAACCCAGATATGGTTGGGCATACGGGTGTGCCCGAAGCGATCATCGCGGCCTGTAGCACGGTGGATGCGGCATTGGGGCAGGTCGTGCCAGCGATTGTGGCCCGCGGCGGGGCGGCTTTGCTTATCGCTGATCATGGCAATGCTGAGATGATGGTAGACCCAGAATCGGGGGGAATGCACACGGCGCACACGACCAATCCCGTGCCGTGCATACTGGTGGCAGCGGATGGCTTAGGCTTGCACAAAGGCGCGGTGACGCTGCGGGGCGGTGGGCGGCTGGCGGATGTGGTGCCGACGCTGCTGGATCTGCTGGGCTTGCCGCCTGCGCCAGAGATGACGGGTGCAAGCCTGATCGTGCGGGTGGGGTAGGGCTACACAATAACGTGCAGTTTCAAGAAAACGGCTGTCAAGTCAGCAACAAACTGCTGGTAGGAAGGTACATTCTGAAGAACATCTAGCTTAACAGTGCGAGCAAGCGGTTCGTATACATCAGCACGTTGGATGCTACGCCGCCGCCGTGCTGAGCAGATGGCGGCAATAATCGCATCGAGGAGTGCTTTCGGGTCGCGCACGCTCTCAACCATGCGTGGGGGAGAGATTTGGCTGAGATGGGATGTGCTGAGAGAACCCCTGCCAAGAATTTGTTCGAGCGCATTGGCATCGGCAAGTACCCACGCTTCCATCTCGCGGATCGGGATCAGCGGGATCAGGATTGGATTATTCGCGTGAGGCGCGACGGTAGCGTTCATACTGGCGTAAATCGAGCGGGCTTTGTCAGCGGTGCGGTCATCGGCATCGAGATGAACAATCAGGGCGTGATAGCCCCGCGTTGCTGCGATGGCATCGGCAAAGCCCCCCTTGTCTGATTTACGGAACACAACCGGATCGAGAATATCTGTCGCTGTGCGCCCGCGTTGGGTAACTAGTTGTTCCACAGTACGCCGTACAACAATCGGCAAAAACCGTTCATCGGTAGTGCCTTCAACATACAGTGCTAGCACGACATCGCTCATACCCGCCCAGTTTTCTGTAAGACCCCAATCGCATCTGATGGATCGGCACACTCGAGGAAGTGGATGACTTCGTGCAACTGTCGCCGGCCATGCCGATCAAACTCGGACGAGAAGCTATCCTGTAATGGTATCGGCGTGATGCGGGTGACACGCGCAGGTGGTGTGTTTTGGTGGGGTTCCACATGTTGCACCATCTCGGCAAACATCAACCCATCCCGCACATCGGGTTGGGCGGCAAACACTGGCGAGTGGGTATTCACGAGCAACTGGCGTAATGGCTGATCCACCTGCTCAGGATCGCTGAAATCGGTTGTCAGTTCACGCAGCAGCGCGGCAGTCCGTTTTAGGCGTGAGGGGTGTACGCCGTTTTCCGGCTCCTCAAAACAGAGTACCCCGTGATACGCAGGGTCGTGCTTGAGTACCGTCAGCGCAAGCAGGCGCAGGGTTCCGTCTGATAGCACCCGCGAAGAAAACTCGTTATTGTCTTCCGTGCGGGCATACACAAGATACTCATCACGCGCACGATCTTCACGGACATCAATTTGCATGATGCCCGGCACGAAATTAGCAAGATCGCGGGAAATATCAGTCAGAATGCCTTCATCCTCGCGCTTCAGGCGGGCCAGCGTACTAGCGATATACCGTCCATCAGAAGCTATCCGATCCTTGTCAAGCATTGAGCTGGGCTGGCGGATGACTTCAGGATTGAGTTGCAAGAACATCAACGAGCGCAACGCTTCACGCACTGCGAGCGCATGGGGGAAATCGGTGCGCGAGACCCCACTAAGTACCGTGCGCTCAAGCCGCTCAGCAATACTCGATTGCTTGCCACCGCGCCCATCTTGATGCAGTGCGATTTCGACATTGTTGGTTGCCCCCTCGTCTGCATCACTTGTTGGGACAGTTGATATGAATGGGCCGCGGCCACCGCTAAGTTTTGGTAGCCACGTAGTACGTTCTTTGCCGAGATACTGGTTGATCCATGGATCTTCACTGCGAGCTAACAGTCTTAGGCTTTCGTGGGTCACGTAGAGTCGCTCCAACCCTCGACTATCTTGGCGACGCTGGATGGCTACTTCATAGCGTAGGCGCGTATACTTAAGTTCTACCTCGTCGCCCCATTGGTCACGGATGCGCCGATTGATGAACAACTCCACCGCCAATGTTATCGTGTCGCTGCGCGTGCCATCAGGCAGCACCCGAAATAGCTCACCCGCCTCGCCGCGCATCGCTTGGAATGCAGTTAATAGATCTGCATCCACAAGGCGCGATAACAGTTGCAGCGCATCAAACAGGTTGCTCTTGCCGGTGCCATTCACACCCACAATGACGTGAAACGGGCCGAGGTCGAGCGAGAATTTTTGAAATGTTTTGAAGCCATCTATTTCGATTCTCGTAAGCATTGCCCACCTCCGCGCTCGATTTATGATCAGTCTCGTAATACATCACAGTATAGCATCACGCCCCCCGCACCACGAGCGGCACATACACGCGCTGCACGGGGGCTGCACTGCGCGGCGGCAAGGGCACGGCCCGCACTGGCCCCCACACCCCATCGGCCGTCTGCCCGCGCAGCAGCAGGATCGGCACATCGCGCA